>DASRIY010000192.1:0-10336 GCA_035649755.1 Candidatus Methylomirabilota bacterium | reverse complement strand
CAGAACTCGAAGCGCCAGCCCTCGACGAGCGGTGACAAACCGGCCGGGGCCGCGGTAAACGCGGCGTCGCGTGGCGGCGTCGAAGGACGCATGAACAGGCGAATGGCGGTCGGGGTTCTCGGCAGTCTCGCGTTCGGGAGTGTCGCCGCGGCGTGGGGGCGACGCGCGCTCGCGCAACCGGTGTGCACGCTGACGCCGGAGCAGATCGAAGGGCCGTTCTACCTGGACCAGGCTCGCATTCGCGAAGACATCTCCGAGGGCAAGCCCGGCGTGCCGCTTCAACTCGTTCTCCGCGTGCTCGAGGCCTCCGCGTCCTGCGCGCCGATCCACAAGTCGCCATGGACGTCTGGCACTGCGATGCGCTCGGCATCTACTCCGGCTACGAGGGCGCCGCCATCGCCCCACGGCACGTCGAGCCGGTGGACGACAAGACGTTTCTGCGGGGGCACAGCTTTCGCGCGACGTGCCGGGCGCTCCATGTCCGACACCACCGTACTCGGCCGTATACGCCGAGGACGAACGGCAAAGCCGAGCGCTTCATCCAGACGGCGCTTCGGGAGTGGGCCTACCGTCGTCCTTACTACACCTCAGCGGAGCGAGCGCAGCAGCTGCCCGGTTGGCTCGAGCACTACAACTGCGCCCGTCCACATGCGAGCCTAGCCGCGCAGCCCCCCATGAGTCGCTTCCCGGGAGGGAACAACCTTATGCTCGCCCACAGCTAGCGCGGCTTCACCCAGGTTTCCGACCAGGCCAGACAGGCGCTCGAGGCCTGCCGGTCGCCGCGCGTCTCCGCCCACGGCTGGCCCGTCGCGAAGCGCCCGTTCCACTCGACCTGGGCCGAGCGCGCCGGAAAGAACGTGCTGAACACGCCGATGGGGCGGTTGTTGAATCCGGGAGGCGCGTTGAGCACGAAGGGCTCGATGCAGTCGTACCACGTCAGGCGGATGCGGTCGGCGCCCGCCGCGACGGTCTCGACGGCGGTCGAGCGCGGGTCGCCGGCGCGCGCGAACTCGGCGGCGATCACCGGCACCGAGGTGTCGGCGAACGCGGGGAACAGAAGCGTCTCGATCGTGCGCTGGAGCCAGCGCGCCACCGCCGCGTTGTCGGCAAAGATGCGGGTCTGACCGTTGCTGAGCTCGCTCTGCGCGAAGAGCACGTGGCCGGCGCCCGAAGGGCACCACAGCACGCGCCAGTGGCTGAAGCGGTCCGACGGGGTCTTGCCGCCGTCGTGGCTCAGGCGGATGAAGGAGTTCTCACCGGTCATCAGGACGGCGTTGGGGTCGACGGGTGGGGTCATGGTCTCGTCCTCAGAGGGCCGCTACCTCGACGCGCGCGTCGTTGTAGCAGGCGCCCTCGGAAATGTCGGCGTGGTCGGCCGGACACAGCGCCGAGATCGTCTGGCCGTTGTCGGTGGTCGCCATCCACGCGCCCTTGAGCGAGCAGACGACACCCCGCGGGATGACGTCGGTGACCCGGAGCGGGAGCCGGACCTCCCCGAGGTCGTTGAAGACGCGCACGCGCATGCCGTCGCGCAGGCCGCGCGCCCGCGCGTCGTCGGGATGCATCTCGAGCGGCGGCGGCCCGTCGGACACGTGCAGCCCGCCGAAGGTCGACGTGATGCGCTGATCCGAGGCCGGTGAGATGAGCGCCAGCGGGTAGGACGATGTCACCGTCCGGAAGCTCGGCAGCCGCGCGCCGTACTTCTTCTCGAGATAGGGAGACGCCAGCTCGACCTTGCCCGATTGCGTCTTCGGGAACACGTTCTTGAACAGGATGAGCTCTTCGCCGCCGCCGTCCACGGTCATCGCCGTGGCGCGATCGAGCGGAATCGCGCTGGGCCGCTTGCCGCCCATGCGCGGGTCGGCGCCGTCGAGCGCGTCGTCCATCAGCTCGGCGTCGCTCGCCCGGAGCGCGGGGTCGTCGAACCCGAAGCGCGCCGCGAGCCGGCGGAAGATCTCGGTGTTGGGCAGGGCCTCGCCCTGCGGCGGGATGACCCGATCGGCCCGCTGCAGCCAGTGCGTGCCGTACGCCGCGAAGAGATCGGCGTGCTCGAAGTGGCTCGCCGCCGGCAGCACGACGTCCGCGTACGCGAGGCTGTCGGTCATCACGACGTCCGAGCCGACCACGAACAGGTCCTCGCGCAGGAGGCCGCGGCGCAGGACGTTCTGCTCGGGATGCACCACCACCGGATTGTGGTTGTAGATGAAGAGCGCCTTGATCGGCGGCGAGAGCGTCGCGTCGTTCAGGTGGCGGCCGACGTCGAGGATGTTGATCAACCGGGTGCCGGCTGGGACCAAATCCGGGCGCCCCAGCCGCGCCGGCGTCTTGGGGAATGCGAACCCGGCGCCGTTGATCAGCCCGCCGCCCGGCACGCCGAACTTTCCGGCCAGGGCGGGCAGGGCGAAGACCGCGCGGATCCCGCTGCCACCGTTCTTGTTGCGCTCGAGCCCGTTGCCGACCGTGATGACGGCCGGGTTGATCGTGCGATACCACTCGGCGAACTGGCTCACGAGGCGCTCTTCCACGCCGCAGATCCGCGCCGCATCGGCCAGGGTGTAGCGGCGCGCGAGCGCCATGTAGTCCTCGAAGCCGTCCACGTGCCGCGCGATGAACTCGCGGTCGAGACCGCCCCGGCGCTCGAGCTCGGCGGCGATCGCCCACGCGAACACGACGTCGGTCCCAGGGCGCAGCGCGATGTGCAGATCAGCCTGCTCGGCGATCTTCGTGCGCCGGGTGTCCACGATGACCAGCTTGGCGCCGGCGCGGCGCGCCCGGTTGATGATCGGCACCACGTGCAGGTTCGACCACGTCACGTTGCTGCCCCAGGCCACGATCAGCTTGGCGTGCTCGGCCTGCTCGGGCCGGACGCCG
This sequence comes from Candidatus Methylomirabilota bacterium, assembly GCA_035649755.1. Taxonomy (GTDB): domain Bacteria; phylum Methylomirabilota; class Methylomirabilia; order Rokubacteriales; family CSP1-6; genus AR31. The sequence continues at coordinate 7,465 of DASRIY010000192.1, read as the reverse complement.
GGCGTGGGACCGAACGTGCCGACCCACGCTTCCGTGCGAATGCCACCACAGAGTGGACGGCGATCGAGCAGGCTGGCGCCGAGGCGATGGAAGAAGCGAAGGTCCATCGAGCCGCCGGCGAGCATGCCGTGGGGGCCGGCGTAGTTCAGCGGCAGGATCGCCTGCGGCCCGTGGGCGGCCATGACGGCCGTGAAGCGCTCGTGGACGATGTCGAGCGCCTGGGCCCACGAGATCCGCTCGAAGCGTCCCTCGCCCCTGGCGCCCACCCGGCGCAGGGGCGTCTTGAGACGTCCTTCACCGTGCACGAAGCCCGGATACGCCTCGGGAACCTTCGCGCAGAGGACGCCGGCCGTGTAGGGATTCGCGCGCGAGCCGCGGATCGAGACGATCCGCTCGTCCTCCACCGTGACGGTGAGGCTGCAGGTGTCGGGGCAATCGAGGGGGCAAACGCTCGGGTGCTCGGTTTTCATAGGCTTTCTCCCGTCATTCCTCTGTACACGGCCAGGGCGGCCGGGAAAAGAGCCATTGATTCGCGGGCTGTCGGGCCATTCAGCGTGGGAGCGCGGGCACCGGCGGCAGCGCCGCCATGTAGTGCGAGAGGTTCTCGATATCCGCCTCGCTCAGGGGCTGGGCCGCCGTCGTCATGGTGCCGTCCAGGTCGCCGGCCGTCTGGGCCTTGAAGCCGCGCAGGAGCTTCACGAGATAGGCGAGGTCCTGGCCGGCCAGGCGCGGGATCTGCTCGTGGCCGGTGAGACCGGGGCGGTGGCATGACACGCAATGGTGCTGGCTGGCGAGCTGCCGGCCGGCCTCGGCCTTCGCGGGGTCGGTGACAGCGGGCCGGGGCTGCGGGCGCTGCGCCGCGTAGTAGGCGGCCAGGTCAGCCATGTCGGTGTCGCTCAGGTTTGCGGCGAACGGCGTCATCTGCGGGTCCTTCCGGCGCCCGTCGCGGAATTTGATGAGCTGCCAGTGGGTAAAGAACACGGGCTGCCCGGCGAGCGACGGCGTGCCCGGGATCGTGGCATTCCCATCAGCGCCATGGCATGCCTTGCACGGCTCGGATTTCCGCTGCCCGGCTTCGAGATCGGCGGTGGGCGCCGGTGCTCCCGTCGTCACCGCCAGGGCGGCGGCGACGAGGGAGGCGCCGGCGAGAACGCGAAGCTTCCTCAGTGTCGACGATCAGCGCGAGTAGCTGACCCGGTAGATCGCGCCCGCGTAGTCGTCGGCGATGAGCAGCGAGCCGTCCTTCATCGTGCGCGTGTACACCGGCCGGCCCCAGATCTCGTCGCCCTGCAGCCAGCCCTCGGCGAACGGCTCGTACTTCGCCACGCCGCCCTTGGCGTCGATCGTCACCATCATCACGCGGAAGCCGATCTTCTTCGACCGGTTCCACGAGCCGCGCTGGGCGAGGAACGCGCGATTCTGGTACTCCGCCGGGAATTGCGACCCCGTATAGAACTCGACGCCGTTACCGGCCACGTGGGGTCCCGTCTTGAGGATCGGCTTCACGTAGTCGTTACAGCTCTTCCCCTTGCCGAACTCGGGATCGAGCATGTCACCGGCGTGGCAGTACGGGTAGCCGAAGTGCTGGCCCTTCCGCATCACGACGTCGAACCGGTCGCTCGGTGAGTCGTCGCCCATCCAGTCGCGCGCGTGCGTGGTGAAGTAGAGCCGCTTGGTGATCGGATGCCAGTCGAAGCCCACGCTGTTGCGAACGCCATGCGCGACGTACTCGAAGCCGGTGCCGTCGGGGTTCACGCGCGAGAGGTTCGCGTGCGTGTCCGGCGGCACGCAGATGTTGCAGGGCGCGCCGATGTTGAAGTAGAGCTTGCCGTCGGGCCCGAATGCCAAATGCTTCCAGCCGTGCGGCAGGTCGCGCGGCAGGATGTCGTAGACGACCTCCATCGCCGGCGGATTGTCGAGCTTGTCCTCGATGCCCACCATCTTCGTGATCCGCGAGACCTCGCCGATGTAGAGCGTGCCGTTCTTGAACGCGATGCCGTTGGGCAGGTTGAGGCCTTTGGCGATCACCTTGACCTCACGCGAGTCGCCCTTGTCGACCAGCGCGTAGACGTTGCCGGCCACGCGGCTGGAGACGAACAGCGTGCCCTTGTCGCCCCAGACCATCTCGCGCGCGTTGTTGATCCCGTGCGCCCACAGCGACACCTTGAAGCCGGCCGGCACCTTGATCTTGTCGACCGGGATCTCGCCCGCCGCTTTCGGCGCCGGCGGCTGCGCGATGGGCGCCAGCGTCGAGTCCGCCATGTTGGCCGGCTGGCCTTGCTTCCAGGGCGGCGGCGGCTGCGGCTGGCCCTGCTGGGCGTCGGCGAGCGGGCCGAGGGCGAGCGCGAGCGCGACGAGGACCGCGACCGAGGCGAGCGTGATGCGCAGCATTGGGAGCCTCCCTTTAAACATGGGGTCGAGAGCGATTTGCTCGGATTTTCGCTGCGGCCGGACGATACGTCCCGGGACCGCGGCTTGTCAAGACTGGGACACGCCTGTAGCATGCTCGCCCAGCCATGCGGCGCGCGTTCGCGGGGGTGCTCCTCGGCTTGCTGGGCGTCTCGCCGGTGTCGGCGCAGCCGCCGGCGCCGATGGCGCCGCAACCCCTCGCGCAGCAGCCGTCGGATCAGCCCGCCGGACAGCCGATGACGCAGCAGGCCCCGACGGGGAAACCCGACGATCCGACGAACCTCGATCCGGTCGTGGTCACCGTCACGCGCACCGAGCAGCGAGCGGCCGACGCGCCGGCCAGCGTGACGGTGCTGACCCGCGAGGACATCAGCCTGTCGCCGAGCCTGACGGTCGACGACCTCCTGCGTCAGGTCCCGGGCTTCAGCCTCTTCCGGCGCTCGTCGAGCCTCGTCACGCACCCGACGACGCAGGGACTCTCACTGCGCGGCATCGGCCCGAGCGGCACCAGCCGCGCGCTCGTGCTGGTCGACGGCATCCCGGCCAACGACGCCTTCGGCGGCTGGGTCTACTGGGACCGCATCCCGCTGCAGGGCATCCAGCAGATCGAGGTCGTCCGGGGCGGCGGCTCGAGCGCCTGGGGCAACTACGCCATCGGCGGCGTCGTCCAAGTCCTCACTCGCCGGCCGACCGAGCGCGGAGTCTTCTTCGACGGCAGCTACGGCACCCAGAACACGATGAACTTCGATCTCCTGGTGAACGAGGTGCAGGGCCCGTTCCGCGTCGCGCTCGAGGGCAACTATTTCAAGACCGACGGATATTTCGTCGTGAAGGACTCGCGCCGAGGCGCCATTGACATCGAGGCCGACTCGCGCCACGTCAGCTTCAACGGCCGCGCTGAGATGGTGCTCTCGCCCGAGGCCTCGCTGTTCATCTCCGGCACCTACTTCGACGAGGACCGTGGCAACGGAACACCGCTCCAGAACAACGGCACGACCTACGGAGGCGGTGCCTTTGGTGGCAAGTTCGGCACGACGACGTCGGGCGCCGGGGAGCTGCGCGTAGCGCTCTACGCCGACAACCAGCAGTTCGGCAGCACGTTCTCGACGCAGGCGCTCAACCGCAACTCGGAAACGCTCGCGCTCGATCAGAAGGTGCCCACGACCTCGGCCGGCGGCTGGCTGCAGTTGAGCCGCCAGCTCGGCAACAACCTGTTCTCGGTGGGCGGCGACGGCCGCTGGGTCACCGGCGAGACCATCGAGGACGTCTTCAACAACGGCATCTACCTCCGCACGCGCGTCGCCGGCGGCAAGGAGCTTCTGACCGGCGTCTTCGTGCAGGATGTGTACACGCCGTTGCCGGTGCTCGAGCTGGTCGGCGGCGTCCGCGTCGACTACTGGTCCAGCTACAACGGCAACCGGAAGGACACGCCGCCGCCCGCCGGCGTTCCGGCCCGGCAGACATTCAGTGACAGCGAGAAATTCCTGACGAGCCCACGCGGCGCGTTGCTCTGGCACGCAACGCCCCTGACGGACCTGCGCGCGTCGATCTATCAGGGTTATCGTGTGCCGACGCTCAACGAGCTCTACCGCCCCTTCCGCGTGCGCAACGACGTCACGGTGGCCAACCCGGATCTGACTCCGGAGCGGATGACCGGTGGCGAGCTGGGGCTCGAGCAGCGGTGGGGCCCGTTCACGGGCCGCGTGACCGGCTACTGGAACGACGTGAAGGATCTGGTCGCCAACGTCACGCTGACCACGCGGCTGCCCGACTGCCCGGTCGGCACCACCTGCCGGCAGCGTCAGAACCTCGATCTCGCGCGTATCCGCGGCGTCGAGACGGAGCTGGAGCTGCGGCTGGCCCGCGAGTGGCGCTTCCGCCTGGGCTATCTTTTCGCCGATGCTCACGTGATCGACGCGCCCCAGCAGCCGGCACTCGAGGGCAAACGCCTGGCGCAGGTGCCCCAGAATACCGTTACCGGATCCATTCTTTTCACGCATCCGGAATGGTTCAACCTGAACATCACCGGACGCTGGGTCGGCGATCAGTACGAGGATGACCTGAACACGCTGCAGCTCGGCAGCTACTTCGTCATGGACCTGTTCCTGTCACGAAGCTTCGGCAAGTGGTTCGAGGCCTACCTGGCCATCGACAACCTCTTCGACAAGACCTACACGACCGGCCGGACCAGCGAGGGTGTCATCTCGATCGGCGAGCCGCGGCTCATCCGCGGCGGTGTGCGCGTGCACTTCTAGCCGCGCGGCCAGGAGTAGTGAGCGCCGCAGGCCGTCGCGGAGCTGGGGCCCCGCCGGCCGAGGCGCTGCTAGGAGAGGACGGAGTCATGGCGCTCGTGGACCAGCAGAAGATCCGGCGTTCCCGGACGGGCCTCATCGCTCACGACCCGGCGCGCGCGCAGGCGGGCTACACGCTCTTCGCGCCGATGCTCGGCGACGGCACCGTCTTCCTGGTCGACATGGAGGGCAAGGTCGCCCACACGTGGCGGCCGCCGTTCCGGCCCGGCCTCTACGGCTATCTGCTCGACAACGGCCACCTCTTCTACGGCGGCAAGGTCATGGACGATCTCGGCCGCTTCGAGGCGTGGCCGCGCTTCAAGGGCGGCGCGGTGCTCGAGCTCGACTGGCACGGCCGCATCCTCTGGGAGCTGCGGCACCCCGACCACCATCACGACGCGCGCAGGCTCCGCAACGGGAACGTGCTCCTCCTGTGCCTGACGCCCCTGCCCGCGCACGTCGCCCCCAAGGTCCGCGGGGGGCTCCCGGGCACCGAGGCCGACGGCAAGATCTACGCCGACTACCTCGTCGAGATGACGACGCAGGGCGATGTGGTGTGGGAGTGGCGGAGCTGGGAGCATCTCGATCCGGCCGCCCATCCCGTCACGCTTCAAGACCGGCGCGCCGAGTGGACGCACGGCAACACGGTCGCCGAGACCGCTGACGGTCACATTGTCGTGAGCTTCCGCAACATCTCGACGGTCGTCATGATCGAGCGCGCGTCAGGGAACGTCGTCTGGGCGCTCAGCAGCCCGCCCCTGGCGCAGCAGCACGACCCGCGTCCATTGCCCAACGGCAACCTCCTGATCTTCGACAACGGCACCCACCGGCGCGATCACCCGGCGACCTTCTCGCGGGTGATCGAGGTCGATCCGCGAACGAGCGCGATCGTGTGGGAGTACACCGATTCCTCGCTCTTCGAGTTCTTCAGCCCGTACATCTCGGGCGCCCAGCGGCTGGCCAATGGCAACACGCTCATCTGCGAGGGCTGCCACGGCCGGATCTTCGAGGTGACCCCTGAGCGCGAGGTGGTGTGGGAGTTCGTGAACCCGCACTTCTCGCACGAGGCCGGCGCGCCCGGTCTGAACAACTGGGTCTTCCGCGCCTTCCGCTACACCGCCGAGGAGATCGACGCCGCGCGCCGCGCGTAGCGGCCGCGCGCGCGCCCGCGATCACCCGATCACATCGAAGCCGAGCAGCGTCCCCAGCTCGGCGAGCGCCGTCTCCGGATCGTCGACCTTGATCGTCGCCATGCCGAGCTCGCGCGCCGGCTTGAGATTCCGGCCGATGTCGTCGAGAAACGCGACCCGCGCCGGCGCCAGGGCGAGCTTCTCGCAGACGAGCGCGTAGATTCGCGGATCGGGCTTGCGCAGTCCGACGACCGCGGACTCCACGACGACGTCGAAGTGATCCCGCAGCGCGTGCGCTCCGCGGCGCGGGACGTCCGGCACGCCGCCCGGCGCGACGCCGACCCAGTTGTTCGTGAGCGCGCCGGCCCGCAGGCCGCGGGCGCGGATGCGCCGGATCGCCTCGAGCATCAGCGGCCGCGGCACGCCGGCCTCCGAGATGGCGGCCATCAGCCGCCGCGCGTCCACGATGGCGCCGCGCGTCCGGCATTCAGTCTCGAAGGGCTCGCAGAACGCGGCCACCGTGAGCTCGCCTCGCTCGAGCCGCGCCCACGCGCCGCCCTCGCCCGCCGCGACGACGGCGCGGTTGATCGCGCCGGGATCGATGCCGTGCTCGCGTTCGTACCGGGCGATCGCGTGGAGCGGCGAGTCCTGAACGACCCCGCCGATGTCGAACACCACCGCCGCGACGCTCATGCCCGGATGCTACCCTAGCTCGCCATGGACAACGCGCGCCCGTTCGCCGGCATCGAGGTAGTCGAGTTCGGCCAGTTCATCGCGGTTCCTTTCTGCGCCCAGCTTCTCTCGGAGGGCGGCGCCCACGTCATCAAGGTGGAGTCGGTCGACGGCGACCCCGTGCGCCAGCTGGCGCCGCTGGCGCCCGGCGAGACGCGCCACTTCATCTCCCGGAACCGGGGCAAGCACTCGCTGCCGCTCGACCTGCGCCATCCGGCCGCCCGGCGCGTCGTGGACCGTCTGCTGGCCCGCGCCGACGTCGTGCTCACGAACTTCCGCCCCGGTCTGGCCGCCGAGCTGGGGCTCGACTGGGCGAGCCTCGCGCCGCGGTATCCGCGACTGGTGGTCGGCAACGTCAGCGCCTTCGGCCGCCGCGGTCCCGCGGCGCGGCTCGCCGGGATGGACCTGGTCGTGCAGGCGCGCAGCGGTCTCATGGCGGCGGGCGGCAACATCCAGGACGGCGTACCGACCGGCGGCGAGAACCCGGTGGTCGATTACATGTGCGCGATGACCCTGTCGTTCGGCATCGCGTCGGCGCTCCTGCGGCGGACCGCCACCGGGCGCGGCGGCGAGGTGGACGTGTCGCTCCTGATGGCGGCGATGATGGCGCAGAACAACAACATGGTGCGCATCGAGTCGGCCGACGGCGCGGCGCACGCCGCGATCCTCGCCCGGCTCGCCGAGATGCGTGCGACCGGACGGCCGTACGCCGAGCAGGCCGCGCTGACACCGCAGATCCGCCCGCCGGGGACGGTGCACGTCTACTATCGCACCTACGCGACGCGCGACGCGGCGCTGGCCCTCGCGTGCGGCAGCCCGGCGCTCCGGCGTGCGTTCATGCGGACGGTGGGGCTCGCCGACGAGGCGCTCGACCGTCCTATCGCCGATCGCGAGAAGGAGGTG
>DASRIY010000191.1:0-3303 GCA_035649755.1 Candidatus Methylomirabilota bacterium | reverse complement strand
GGCGGGCGACAAATCGGAGCCGCTCGTCCATGACGTGACACTCCTTCCAAGGCATGCCCTCCTCCTGTGAAGAGGGCAGGAAGTGTCACCCATGTGCCCGGAATACTCTGTTACCTATCTCTCAGGAAGGACAACGAGGGGCTAGCGGACGCAGCAGCCGCCAACCCCTTTCGTTTACCCAGACTTCACCCAGGGATTGGTCCGGCGTGGAGGCAGGTCCGCACGGACGAGCGACGGCCTGAGTAAACGTGCCGGAGGTGCGCCACCCGCTCCCACGAGCGTCGGGCGGATGGTAGGATCGCGCGAGGAAGCTCGATGCTCGAGCCGTTCGTCCTTCCCGCGTCGAAGCTCGCGCCCCCGCGCATCAGCGTGGCCTTGCTGCGGCGGCCGCATCTACTCGACGTGCTGCGCCGGAGTCTCGCGCGGCGTCTCGTCCTGCTCACGGCGGAGGCCGGGTACGGCAAGACTAGCTTGCTGATCTCGGCTCTGGACGGGATCGAGGGCCCCGTGGCTTGGCTCACGCTCGACGAGCGAGATACCGATCCGAGTCTGTTCGGCGCGGGGCTCGTCCTCGCGCTGCGACGGGTCGCGCCCGGGATCGGAAGGCGCGCCCTGGAGGTGTTGGCGGGCGGGCCGAGCGCCCGGATGCTCGAGGCCACGCTGCTCGGGTGTCTCGAGGAGCTCCCAGGCGATACCGTCGTCGTGCTGGACGACTTCCAGGTGCTCGACGAAACGCCGGCCGCCCAGGCGCTCGTCGACTCCCTGCTTAGCCATCTGCCACCGCACGTGCACGTGGCCATCGCTTCCCGTACGCGGCCCGTTTTGCGCAGTCTTCCCCGATTGCTCGTGCAAGGGGAAGCGTCGGTGCTGGACCGTACACGCTTGGCCTTCACGCTCGACGAGGCGACCGATCTTCTCGGCAAGACCCATGGTGTCGACCTCAGTGACCCGCGGCTCCGGTCCGCCGCCGAGCGCACGGAGGGATGGCCGGCGGCTCTGACCCTGCTCGCGCGGGCAGTACAGAGCCGTGGATCGCCCGCGCTCGAAGGAACTCCGCGCGAAGTGTTCGAGTACCTCGCCTCCGTCGTGCTTGAGGATCTGCCGGCCGACCTGCAGGAGTTCGCGCTGCACACCTCGGTGCTCTTCGAGATCACGCCGGCGCTGTGCCAGAGCGTGACGAGGTCCCCCGACGCCCCGACGCGCCTGGCCGCGCTGACACGACGGAATCTCTTCATCGACCGCCTGGACGAGTCGGGCACGCGCTTCCGCTATCATCAGCTCTTCGCGGAGTTTCTGCGCCAGCGCTTGGCGAGGGTAGCGCCCGACAAGGTGGCCGAGCTGCACGTGCGAGCCGGACGCCACCTCGAGCAAACCGGCGAAGGCGACCAGGCGGTACGGCACTACCTGCTCGGTGGCGCGTACGCGGATGCCGTGCGGGTGATTCTGCCGTATCGTGCCGGACGCCTCACGGCCCAGAGGGCTTACCTGTTTCGCGATCTCGTCCGCCGATTGCCGGCGACGGTGGCCGAGTCGCAGCCATGGCTGCTGCGCACGGCCGCGTCGTCTTGCCGCTTCATCGGCGACTACGAGCAGGCGCTCGTATGGTCGCGCCAGGCGCTTAGAGCCAGCGAGGGCAAGGATCCCGACCTCTGGGCGCACGCCGTGCACGGCGTGATCGTGATGCTGACGAACATGGGACGGCTCGGCGAAGCACGGTCAGTCGCCGAAGACGCCGTGAGGCGTGTGCCCGACGAGGTGCAACCCGGCCTCCGCGCGGACCTGTACGCGTACCTGGCCAACATCTGCCGGCTCCTGGGCCGCCTGAAGCAGAGCGCCCGCGCCACCGACCAGGCGCTGAGACTCGACGCCGCGTCCGGCTCGCTGGATACGCAGGGCCAAGCGTTGCTGAACCGAGCGCGCCTGGCGCTGGTCCGGCTCGAGCCGACGGCGGCGCTGGACGCCTTCCGCGTCGTCCTGCGGCACGCCGACGAACAGCAATCGCCGTACTACCAGGTCGCGGCGTGGGCCGGCCTCGCCCAGGCGCATGCGTCCCTCGGCTCACTGGATGCCGCCGCGTTGGCCCTCCAGCGCGCTCGCGCGATCCACGGCCGCGTCGGCGAGCGCCCGCTCGACCTGCAACTCTCGATCGTCGAGGGCGACCTCGCTCAGCTCCGAGGCGAGGGGCGCGCGGCCGAGGCTCACTATCGGCGGGTCCTCGACGAGCGCCGCGAGAACGAGCTTCCCGTCGCGCCAGTCCTAGCGCATTTGGGCCTGGCACGCGCCGCTGCGAACGCAAACGATGAGCGCAAGGCGCTGGAGCACGCGCGAATCGCGGTAGACATGTCCCATTGCGGTGATCTCGGAAGCCTGCTTCCCGTCGCCCGACTGACCGAGGCGACCATGCTAGGGGCCACGCGCCGGACGCGGCCGGCCCTCACCGCCCTGCGAGAGGCCGATCGCATCTTCGCCGCCTGGAGCTGTCCGGCGGGCCGCGCCCTGTGTGCCTGGCTGGAGGCGCGGATCCTCTCTGGTTCTCGCTCTCGGCATCAGCGACACCGGCTGAATATTGCGGTGACGCGCGCCATGGCGCTAACCGACCGCCGGCTGCAGGATGTGCTGCCCTGGCTTCGGGCGGAGGCGGAATGGGTAGCCCCGCTCCTCGTCGGCGGGCTAACGGGACGCGGGCGACGCGCGGAGCGGTTGCTCGTATGGATCGGCGCCGGCGCGGTCGAGCCGCTCCTCGACGCCGTGAAGAGCCGCGACACGCGCGTGCCGGCCGTGTGCGCGCTTGGCGCCATCGGGGACTCACGGGCTCGCCGGCCGCTCCAGCAGCTTCTCCGGGATGGTGATCGTGGTGTCCGTGAGGTTGCCTCCCGAGCGTTGAAGACGATCTCGCCGCCATCGCCGCCGGCGCTGCGCATCTGCATGCTCGGCCGCTTCGAGGTGCTCCGTGACGGGCTCGCGGTGACCGACCGGGCCTGGACGACGCAGAAGGCCAGGATGCTCCTCAAACTGCTCGTGCTCCACCGGCCGGCCGGCCTTCATCAGGAGCAGGCGATCGAGTCGCTCTGGCCAGAGCAGAACCGGGCGCGTGGGAACGCGAGCTTGAAGACGGCGGTCAAGCTTGTTCGGCGAGCGCTGGAGCCCGGGCTGGAAGGGGCTGCTTCTCATGTCCTCCACCGGGTAGGGCCGATCCTGCGCTTCGCGGCCGAGAACGTCTGGGTGGACCTCGACGAGCACGCCCGCTTGCTGGTCGGAGCACGGGAGCACGCCGCGGGTGGTCGCGTCGACGATGCCATCGAG
>DASRIY010000190.1:0-2322 GCA_035649755.1 Candidatus Methylomirabilota bacterium | reverse complement strand
CATGCACTTGCAGCCGGCCGAGGCACCGGAGCGGTTCCCGGGCCGTGCACTGCGCCGTGGCGGGGTCAGCGATTCCGTGAACGGCCTGACCGACGTGAATGACGTCTGGTCGATTCGGTTGCGACGAGGCACCACCTATCGGATCGCCTTCAGCTCGAGCCCGTGTGCCCGCGCCACCTTGCACGCCCGGAACCGGGTCGTCCGGCTTAGTTGTCGAGCCCATTCGACGTTCACCCCGGGGCGGGACGGTGGCGGCCGCTACGTGGTCGAGGTCCAGGCCTCCTCGAGCGCAACCCGGCAGCGATATCGGCTGCACATCGCAGCGGCAGGTGCTGACGACGTCGGCGTCGGCGTGGAGCTGAGGGCGGGATCAAGCGCTCGGGGCTCGCTCTCGCCGGGCGGCGTGGACGTCCTCGATCTCTACCACTTCGACGTCGCGCGGCCCAGCGAAGCACGGCTGCGGCTCTCCCAGACGGCCGGTTCGTTCGGGCTTGTGGTGCTCACCGATACCGGAGCGCGCATGGCGGTCGGCGGAGGAGCGTTCAGGCGCCGCCTGGGCCGTGGGCGCTACGTCGTCGCCGTACAGGCAGCCGTCGGGAGCCGCGCGGGGCGCTATCGCCTCTCGCTTCGGCTGCGAGACGTGACTTCGACGTCCCTGCTCGCCTCGGGGCGTGCGTCGGCCGAGATCAGCCCGGGCGCGTCTGTCACGCTCAGCTGCCTCGTCTCGCCCTCGGCGAGTGGCCGGGTCGAGCTCCAGATCGACCGGTTCGACCCGCTGACCGGCTGGCACTTCCACCGGGTGCTGCGGATCTCGGCGGGTACGAGTGTCTCGTGGCGGCCGCCGGCGGCCGGGCGGTGGCGGGTGCGGGCGAGGTTCCTCGGCAGCGCGCGCTCGGCCCCGAGCCGGAGTGGCTATGCCCACATCCTCGTGGCGAAGCCGATCCGCTGACGGAACTATCCGAACGAACTGTGTGGAGGCGACGCGCCCGCCTCCACACGGTCCGCGCCGGCCGCCGTTTGCTCCAACCCGGCCGCGCGTGCCCGGAGCGCGGCCAGCGCGACGAGCGCCATCACCCCGGTCTGGATTCCGGCGCAGATCGCGAACACCGGCATCACCCCGAGCAGGTCCAGGAGGGGACCCGCCCCGAGGATCCCGATCGGCATCGCGAGAGCGAACACCGTCATGAAGCTCGAGATCACTGTCGCCCGCAGCTCCGGCGGGATGCGCAGCGTGATGATCGCGTGCAGGCTCGGGTTGATGAGCCCGTTCGCGAGCCCCGAGGCTCCGAGGACGCCGATCGCGGCCCACGCGGGTACCTCGAAGACGAGCAGCCACAGCGGTAGCGCCTGGCCCAGGGCGACACGTGCGATCAGGGTCAAGCCGTCCATGCGCTTCACCAGCCGGTAGGCGACCGTGTTCCCGAGCACCGCGCCCACGCCGAAGGCGGCGAACATCGCGCCGACGATGCGCGGGTCGGAGTCGTAGCGCGTCACGACCAGCACGGGGAGCGAGATGAAGATCGCCTGCCAGGCCATGTCGCCCACGATCAGGCTGAAGCGCCAGGCACGGACGAGCGGCTCCTGCGCGACCCACCGCAACCCGGCTCGGAAGCCGCGATCCTCGTCCTTCTCCGGCGGAAGCGGCCTCGTCGCCGGGACGAAAACCGCGAGCAGGAACACGGACACCGCGTAGGTCGCAGCGTCGACCACCAGCACGGCCGGCGCGCCGATGAAGCCGATCAAGACACCGGCGAGCGGCGGCCCGAGCAGGAGGGTGACGCGGTTCGCACCCTGGAAGAGCGCGGAGGCCTGGCTCACGACCCCTTCGTCCTCACCCAGGAGCTCCGGGATGATCACGCGTTGGGCGGCGAAGTGCGGCCCTGTGAAGGCGCCGATCGCGAACGCCACGGCGGCGATGAGCCCGAACGAGAGCTGGTCGGCCCAGTGGAGCAGCGGGATCACGAGCATCAGCGGCCCGCGGCATGCATCGCAGAGCAGCATCGTCCTGCGCGCCCCCAGACGGTTCATCACTCGGATACCGAGGAAGCCCGCAAGCGCGATGCCGATCGCTTCGAACGCGATCACCACGCTCATCCGCGTCGCCGACCCCGTCGAGGTCAGCACGAACCACGGCAAGGCGACCCAGGTCATCTGCGCACCGCTCGTCGAGATCGTCTCGGCGGCGAGAAGCGCGCGCAGCGAGCCGCTGCGAAGGATGCTCGTGTCCACCTAGACGGCCTCCGCCGGGGCCTCGCGGAGCCGCGGGATCGGGGAGAAGACGAGGAAGATGACTCCGGCGAGCGCTCCCAGCACGCCGATCCA
>DASRIY010000189.1:0-25665 GCA_035649755.1 Candidatus Methylomirabilota bacterium | reverse complement strand
CTACTCCTCTCGCGCCCGGACATGCTGCTGCTCGACGAGCCAACCAACCACCTCGATGCCGAGTCGGTCGCCTGGCTCGAGCGCTACCTGAAGGAATACCCGGGGACAGTCGTCGCGATCACGCACGACCGCTACTTCCTCGACAACGTCGCGGGCTGGATCCTCGAGCTCGATCGCGGGCACGGCATTCCGTGGGAAGGCAACTACTCCTCCTGGCTCGAGCAGAAGCGCGAACGGCTCGCCCAGGAGGAGAAGGCCGACCTCTCGCGCCAGCGCACGCTGGCTCGCGAGCTCGAGTGGGTGCAGATGGCGCCGCGCGCCCGGCAGGCCAAGAGCAAGGCGCGGCTGCAGGCGTACGACGCCATGCTCAACGAATCCTTCGAGAAGCGCGCCGCCGCGCTCGAGATCGCGATCCCGCCCGGGCCGCGGCTCGGCGACGTGGTCGTCGAGGCGGACGACGTCCGCAAGGGATACGGAGACCGGACGCTGATCGAGGGGCTCTCGTTCAAGCTGCCGCGTGGCGGGATCGTCGGCGTCATCGGCCCGAACGGCGCCGGCAAGACGACACTCGTCCGGATGATCGTCGGTCAGGAGAAGCTCGACGCTGGCGCCCTGCGCGTCGGCGAGACGGTGAAGCTCGCCTACGTCGACCAGAGCCGTGACGCCCTCGACGGCCAACGCACCGTCTGGGAGGCGATCTCCGGCGGTGCCGACACGCTGACGTTCGGCGGGAGGTCCGTGCAGTCGCGCAGCTACGTCGCGTCGTTCAACTTCAAGGGCACCGACCAGCAGAAGCGCGTGTCGGAGCTGTCGGGCGGCGAGCGCAATCGCCTGCACCTGGCGACGATGCTCAAGAGCGGCGGCAATCTCCTGCTGCTCGACGAGCCGACCAACGACCTCGACGTCGATACGCTCCGCGCCCTGGAGGACGCGCTCCTGGAGTTCGCCGGCTGCGCCGTCGTGATCAGCCACGACCGGTGGTTCCTCGACCGGATCGCGACGCACATGCTGGCCTTCGAGGACGAGGGCCGCGTGGTGTGGTTCGAGGGGAACTACGCGGACTACGAGGCCGACCGCCGCCGGCGGCTCGGCGCCGATGCCGAGCGGCCCCACCGCCTGCGCTTCAAGCGTCTGCCGCGGAGCTGAGCAGGGGGCGCGAGCAGCAGATCAGCGTGTTCTCGCCGGTCTTCCGTACCCGCCGAAGCCGCACCTCGCTGAAGTAGAGACGCAGCGTGCGGGCGAGCGGCCGCGGGTCGCCGCGCCGATGGCGATTGACGACGAGCGACCCGAGCGGCGTGACCAGCGGCACGATCGCCAGGAGCTTCGGGAGCGCGACCTCCGGCGGATCCGCGTACGTGACGTCCTCCATCACGTAGTCGAACCGTCGCCCCATCCGCGCGAGCCCGGCAATCGCGGTCTCCGCGTCGGCGCAGACCATCTCGAGCTTGCCGACGCGATCGAGCCCGAACCACTGACGGGCCACCCGCACGATCACCGGATCACGCTCGATCACCGTGATGGAGCGCGGGTCGGAGAGCCGGTAGAGCAGGTGCACCTGGGTTCCCCCGCCTAGTCCGACCAGCAGCACCTCGGGCTTCGGCGGCAGCGGAACGGCCTCGAGCGCCTTCCACCAGTACTCGCGGCGGACCGGCCGCCAGTTGGCGTCGAGCGGATAGATCGACAGGATCTCGCCGTGAACCATGAGCCGCCGCTCGTTGCCCTGGTCCATGACGACGATTCGCCCCGAGAGACGCGACCACCCCCTGAAGGCGACGCGGGAGACCGTGCTCTTGACGGCCCGCCTCGCGCGCGGTGGCCGTTCGGCGTCGGACACTGACGGGACCGTCAGCGAGGCTGCATGCGGATCGCGCCGTCGAGCCGGATCGTCTCTCCGTTCAGCATCGCGTTCTCGATGATGTGGAGCGCGAGCGCCGCGTATTCCGCGGGACGGCCGAGCCGCGAGGGAAAGGGCACCTGCTTGCCGAGCGAGGCGCGGATCGGCTCGGGCAGGGAGGCGAGCATCGGCGTCTCGAAGATTCCGGGCGCGATCGTCATGACACGAATGCCCAGCTCGGCGAGATCTCGCGCGACGGGCAGCGTCATGCCGACGACACCGCCCTTCGAAGCCGAGTAGGCAGCCTGGCCGATCTGGCCGTCGAACGCCGCGACGGACGCGGTATTGATGACGACCCCGCGCTCGCCCTCGGCGCCGGGGGTGTTCTTCGCCATGAGCGCGGCGGCGAGCCGGATGCAGTTGAAGGTGCCGATGAGGTTTATCTGGATGACCCGGGTGAACTCCTCGAGCTTGGCCGGGCCCGCCTTCCCGAACGTCTTCTCGCCTATGGCGACACCGGCGCAATTGACGAGGACATTGACGCCTCCCATCCGGGCTCCGGCGGTCTGGAGCGCCGCGCTCACCTCGTCGCCGACCGTCACGTCGGCGGGGGTGAAGATGGCGCGATCGCCCATGGCCTTCGCGACGTCGGTGCCTGCAGAAGCGGCGCGGTCGAGCAGGGCGACCGACGCGCCCGCGGCGACGAGCCGCTCGGCGGTCGCGCGTCCGAGCCCGGATGCGCCACCGGTCACGACGGCTTTCACGGTGCGCAGTTCCATAGACCCTCAGACCCTCCTCGGGCCGCATTCTAGCCGATCGCGTCCATTCCCGGCCGAACCCCACTATCTAGTGAGACCCGGGCCCGATTCCCCAATATCTGCCGTCTTGCTTGATACTCATCATCTGATTAGCTTTCTAGCATGGGCGAGAGCGTGGCGCCGATCTTCTCCAGCCGCACCTCGGCCGGTGAGGCCCCAGCCCAGCGACGGCCCGCGGCGCGGACTCCAAGCCGGGGTGAGATCACCGAGATCGTCGGCAGGCTTTCGTCCGGTCGCACGAGCTATCTCCTGGCGTGCCTCGCCGACGTTGTCGGTCAGGGTGAGACCGCGGCGCTCGTCGACGCCGACGAGACGTTCGACCCGCGGTCGGCGGCGCAGGCCGGGATCGATCTGCGCCGGCTTCTGTGGGTCCGATGCGGAAGCGATCGGGGCGTGGCGCTTCGCGCCGCCGACATGCTCGTTCGCTGCCCGGGGTTCGCGCTGGTCGCGCTCGATCTCGGCGAGCGCGTGCCTCGCCTTCCGCCGACCTTGTCGTTCCGCCTGAAGTTCGCGGTCCGCCGGACGGACGTGGCGCTGCTGATCGTGGGCCGCCGGCGGCTCACGGGCTCGAGCGCGGCGCTGGCCCTCGAGACCTCGCGAGAAGGCATCGAATGGACCGGCCCGGGGCCTGTTCCCACACGGCTGGCGCGGGTGCGGACGAGAACCCGGGTGCTCCGTTCCCCCGGTGAAGAGCCGGGGGATTCGCCGCCGCTCTGGTGGACCGCGTGAGCCGCTACGCCTGTGTGCTCGTCGAGTATTTCGACGCGGCCGCCGTCGAGCGCGGCGAGCCCGCCCTGCGCGCCGAGCCGCTGGGCGTCGTCAACGTCCATAATCTAGAGGCGCGCCTCGGCCGGCGGGGCCCCAGCCCCTCGACGGCCGGCAGCGCGCACATCGTCGATCGCGCGAGGGCGAGCCGCGATGGAGCGCCGGCGGCGAAGATCGCGATGATCGTCGAGGCGAACGCCGAGGCCCGCGCGCACGGCGTGCATCCGGGCATGACGGAAGCAGAGGCGCGGGCCCGTTGCCCCATGCTGGTGACGCGGCCGTTGATCGAGGAGTACGTCCTGTCGGCGCGTCACGCTCTGCTCGAGGCGGCCCTGGCCGTTTCGCCGCGGATCGAGGATGGCGGCGCGGGGCTCGTGTATGTCGACACGGTCGGCCTCGAGCGGCTCATCGGCGATCCCCCGGCCATCGGACGGCGTCTGGTGCATCAGGCGCGAGCGGTCGGGCTCGCCGCCCGCGTCGGGCTGGCGGCGAGCCGCACCGCCGCGCGAGTGACGGCGGCGAGAGCCTCAGGCCCGGTGACGGTCGTTCCCGAGGGGCGCGAGCGCACGGCGCTCGCCGGCGCGCCGCTGGCGACGCTCGCGCTCTCCCCGGACCTCGCGGAGACCCTTGCCCGATGGGGCGTGCGGACGCTCGGCGAGCTGGCGGCGCTGCCGCGCGCGGGGCTGTCCGCGCGGCTCGGGCCCGCGGGCCTCCGCGCCCACGATCTGGCGCTCGGCCTCGATCACGATCCGTTCAGGCCGTGGACTCCGCCGCCGTTCTGGGAAGAGGCCCAGGGGCTTGAGTGGGAGATCGACTCGCTCGGCGTGCTCGCGGGCGTGCTCGAGACCGTGCTGGAGCGTCTCTGCGCGCGGCTCGCGTCGGCGTCGCTCGCCGCCGACGCGCTGGAGGTCCGGCTGGGTCTGGCTTCCGGAGGTCATCACGCGCGAAGCGTAGCGCTCGCGTATCCGGTGGTGGAGGTCAAGCCGATCCTCACCCTCGTCGTCCTCGATCTCGAGGCGCATCCCCCCGGCGCCCCGGTGACGCGCGTGGCGGTCAGCGCGCATCCGATCCGGACCCAGCCCGGGCAGGGAGGACTCTGGCAGCCACCCGCTCCCGCGCCCCGCGACCTCGTGTCAGTGCTCGCGCGCCTGGCCGCCCTCGTCGGCGCCGATAACCTCGGCTCGCCCGCGCTCGTCGACTCGCATCGCTCCGATGCCTTCACGATGCTGGCGTTCTCCCCGCCGTCCGAGCCCGAGCCGTTCGATCGGCGGCCGCCCGGGCCTTCGCCTCGCCCCGAGGGCGGCGACCATCGGCTCGCGGTCAGGCGGGTGCGGCCGGCGCGGCGGGTCGAAGTCGAGGCGGTGGGCGAGCGGCCCACGCGCGTCGACGCGCGGCGCGTCCTCGCGTGCGCGGGGCCGTGGCGCGCGTCGGGCGAGTGGTGGGATGTCGACGCATGGGCGCGCGAGGAGTGGGACGTGGTGCTGTCCGACGGCGCGCTCTGCCGCGTCGCGCGCGACCGGCTCACCGGCCACTGGTACCTCGACGCGCTCTACGACTGACCGTGTTCATCGAGCTCCACGCGCAGTCGGCCTTCTCGTTCCTCGAAGGCGCCGAGCATCCGGAGGCGTTCGCCGCCGAGGCGGCGCGGCTCGAGATGCCCGCGGTGGCCCTGGTCGATCGCGACGGGGTCTACGGCGCGCCGCGGCTCACCCGGGCCGCCGCGAACGCCGGCGTGAAGCCGATCGTCGGCAGCGAGATCACGCTGGCCGACGGCTCGCGCCTGCCACTGCTCGTCGAGGACCGCGAGGGCTATCAGAACCTGTGCCGGCTGATCACGCGGATGAAGCTCGGGGCCCCGAAGGGCGCCGCCGCGATCGCGCTCGACGACCTCGAGCCGTACGCCGCCGGGCTCGTGTGTCTCACCGGCGGCGCGCAAGGCCCGCTCGCGCGACGTCTGGCAAGCGGCGACGTCGACGGCGCCCGGCGGGTGCTCGGTCGCCTGGTGGCGATGTTCGGCCGCTCGAGCTGCTTCGTCGAGATCCAGCGCCATTTCCAGCGCGACCAGGAAGAGATCCTCCAGGGGCTCGTGGCGCTCGCGCGCGCGATCCCCGTGCCGCTGATGGCGACCAACCAGCCGCTCTTCGCGCGCCCGGAGGGCCGCCCGCTCGCCGACGTCTTCACGTGCATTCGCGAGAAGACGGATCTCGATCGCGCCGGCCGCCGCCTGCTGGCGAACGGCGAGCGCTCGCTGAAGGGCGGCGCCGAGATGACCGAGCTGTTCCGTGATCTGCCCGACGCGGTCGCCGCCACCGGCGAGCTCGCGATGCGGCTGGCGTTCACGCTGAAAGATCTCGGCTACCGGTTCCCCGAGTTTCCGCTGCCACCGGGTCAGACGCCGCTCGGGTATCTGCGCGAGCTGACCGAGCGCGGCGTCCGAACGCGCTACGGCACGGGGCCCTTGGCGATCCGGGCGCGCGGTCAGGTCGCCCACGAGCTCGATCTCATCGGCCGTCTCGACCTCGCGGGTTATTTCCTGATCGTCTGGGACATCGTCGAGCATTGTCGGACCCACGACATCCTCGTCCAGGGCCGTGGCTCGGCGGCCAACAGCGCGGTCTGCTACGCCCTCGGGATCACCGCGGTCGATCCGGTCGGTATGGAGCTCCTGTTCGAGCGGTTCCTGAGCGAAGCGCGCGACGAGTGGCCCGACATCGATCTCGATCTGCCGAGCGGCGACCGGCGCGAAGCGGTCATCCAGCACGTCTATCGCCGCTACGGCCGGCTCGGCGCCGGGATGACCGCCAACGTCATCACGTATCGCGGTCGCAGCGCGGCGCGCGAGGTCGGCCAGGCGCTGGGGCTTCCGCGTGACATGCGCGACCGGCTCGCGAAGCTCGTCGCGAACTGGGGTTATCAGGATCCCGAGGAGCTCCTGACGAAGCATCTCCCGGAGGCCGGCTGCGATCCGACGGCGCCGCGCATCCGGCGCTTCGCCATGCTCTGGACGCAGATCCAGGATCTGCCGCGGCATCTCGGCCAGCACTCCGGCGGGATGGTGATCGCCGCCGGCCGGCTCGACGACGTGGTCCCGCTCGAGCCCGCGACCATGCCGGGCCGGGTCGTCGTGCAGTGGGACAAGGACGACTGCGCGGGACTCGGCATCGTCAAGGTCGATCTCCTGGGGCTCGGCATGATGTCGGTGATCCAGGATTCGCTGGCGCTCGTGCGCGAGAGGGGCGGCGACGTCGATCTGGCGCGGCTGCCGCCGGACGATCCGGCCGTGTACCGGAGCCTGCAGGAGGCCGACACGATCGGGGTGTTCCAGGTCGAAAGCCGTGCCCAGATGGCGACGCTCCCGCGCGTGAGACCCGAGCGGTTCTACGATCTGGTCGTGCAGGTCGCGATCATCCGCCCTGGGCCCATCGTGGGCGACATGGTGCATCCCTACATCCGTCGCCGCCGCGGCCGCGAGCCGGTGACGTATCCGCATCCGAGCCTCGAGCCGATCCTGCGCCGCACGCTCGGCGTGCCGCTGTTCCAGGAGCAATTGTTGCGGATGGCGATGGTGACGGCCGGCTTCACGGCGACGGAGGCCGAGGAGCTGCGGCGCGCGTTCGGCTTCAAGCGGAGCGAGCGCCTCATGGCCGAGGTCGAGACGAAGCTGCGCGCGGGGATGGCGCGGCAGGGCATCCACGGCGCCGCCGCCGAGGAGATCGTCCACGCCATCACCGCGTTCGCGCTTTATGGTTTTCCCGAGAGCCACGCGAGTAGCTTCGCGCTGCTCGCCTACGCGAGCGCGTACCTGCGCGTGCACCATCCGGCCGCATTCTACGCCGCGCTCCTCAACAACCAGCCGATGGGCTTCTATCATCCGGCGACCATCGTGAAGGACGCCCAGCGCCACGGCCTTCGCATCCGGCCCATCGACGTCACGCGCTCGGAGTGGCTGTGCGTGATCGAGCCCGACGACACCGGACTCACGGTACGGCTGGGATTACGGTACGTCCGGGGGCTTCGCGAGGCGGCCGGCCGCGCGCTGGTGGCGGCACGGCTCGCGCGGCCGTTCGACTCCGTCCGCGATCTCGTCCGCCGCGTACGGCTCGAGCGCGACGAGCTCGAAACGCTCGCGGCCATCGGCGCTCTGGCGCCTTTCGGTGAGACTCGCCGGGCCAATCTCTGGATGGTGGCGGCATCGTCGCCCGGGCCGCTGTTCGAGGACCCGCCCCGCGAGGAGAGCCCGCTGAGCGAGATGACGGAGGTCGAACGTCTGGCCGCCGATTATGCCGGGACCAGCGTCACGCTCGGCCGCCACCCGATGGCGTTGCGGCGGGCGGCGCTCCGTCACGCCGGCGTGCTGAGCGCGCGCGAGCTCGCGGGTGTGGAGGACGGCGCTCGAGTCCAGGTGGCGGGCAGCGTCATCGTCCGGCAGCGGCCGGGCACCGCGAAGGGCTTCGTCTTTCTCTCGCTCGAGGACGAGACGGGAATCGCCAACGTCATCGTGACGCCGCCGATCTTCGCGCGCCATCGTCTCACGCTGGTCGCCGAGCCCTATCTGCTGGTGGAGGGAATCGCGCAGCGGCAGGACGGCGTCATCTCGGTGCGCGCGACCCGGGCGCGCGGTCTGCCGGCGCTCGGCCACCACGTGCCGTCGCACGACTTCGGGTAAGATCGGTGCCCGGGAGGGGAGCGATGTTCGATCTCAGGGGCAAGGTCGCGATCGTGACCGGCGGCAACGGAGGCATCGGCCTCGGCATGGCCAAAGGCCTGGCGAGCGCGGGCGCGCGCGTCGTCGTGGCGGGGCGGAACCAGACGAAATCCGACGCCGCGGTTCGCGAGCTCGAGAAGATCGGCGGGCAGCCGCTCGCGATCGCCGTCGACGTCGCCGACGAGGCGTCGGTCAACGCCTTGTTCCGCTCCACCCAGGAGCGGTGCGGCCGTCTCGATATCCTCGTCAACAACGCGGGGACCAACGTACGCAAGCAGCCGCAGGATTACACCCTTGCCGACTGGCACCACGTGCTCGACACGAACCTCACCAGCGCGTTCCTGTGCTCCCGCGCCGCCTACGCGCCGATGAAGGCGGTTGGCGGCGGCAAGATCATCAACATCGGCTCCATGATGTCCATCTTCGGCGTCTCGTTTTCGCCGGCCTATGGCCCGAGCAAGGGCGGCCTGGTCCAGCTGACCAAGTCGCTGGCGACCGCGTGGGCGAAGGACAACATCCAGGTGAACGCGGTGCTCCCCGGGTGGATCGATACTGACCTGACTCGGGCGGCTCGCCGCCAGGTCACCGAGTTGCACGACAACGTGCTCCGGCGCACGCCCGCCGGCCGCTGGGGCACGATGGAGGACATGGCCGGAGTTGCCGTGTTTCTGGCCAGCGCCGCCTCGGATTTCGTCACTGGCACTGCCATCCCGGTGGACGGGGGGTATTCCGTCCTCGGCTGAGCCCCACCCCTCGTGTGTGGACGACAATTTCTTTGGTGAGCATTCGGGACGCCTGCTAGGCTCCAACAATGAGCAAAAAATCAGTCGCCACAGCGGTTCTCGTTCTCGCGTTCGCCGCCGGATGCGCCTCCACGCCTCCCAAGCAGGTGCGGAGTGAGTTCGAAGACATCCCGGTTCCGAAGGGGCTCTCGTACCAGGCCGACAAGTCGACCATCATCGAGTCGCCGACGGTCAAGGCGGCGCGCCTCGTGTATCGGGGCCGTCTGGAAGTCGACAGCCTCTCCGCCGCCATGCGGACCACGCTCGAGGCCAACGGCTGGCGCCACGTCAGCAGCACCGCCGTCTCGGATCACGGGGTCACGCAGATCTACGAGAAGGCCGGCAGTTCGCTGGAGGTTCGCCTGGTCGACGGCTGGTGGTACACGCACGTCGAGCTGACTGCGAGCCGCGCTCTCCAGCACGCCGTCACCACGACACCCCGCTAACGCCCGAGCTTCTCGGGCGCTTCTGGATCCGGCCGGGGGCCCAGCCCCCGGCCGATGTGCGCGCCGCAGGCCGTTGCGCGGCTGGGGCCCGCCGGCGGGGGCGCGCCCATGGCTTGTTGACTAGGGCTGTCTCCAGCCGCCGCCGTCTCGCGCGATGAACCCGTCGGCTTCGGCGGGCCCCCACGATCCCGCTTCGTAGAGGTGCGGCGGGGGCGCCGACGCCTGGGCCCAGGCGTCGAGCACCGGACCCAGGAGCGCCCAGGCCTTCTCCACCCAGTCCGCGCGTCCGTAGAGCGTCGAGTCGCCGTGCAGGGCGTCGAGCAGGAGCCGCTCGTACGCTTCGGGCGGCTCGGCCCCGAACACCTCGCCGTAGCGAAAGTCGAGACCGACCGGGCCCAGGTTGAGATCGGGCCCCGGTGTCTTCGCGGCGACGGTCAGCGCCATGCCCTCGTCGGGCTGGATGCGGATCACGAGCTCGTTCGGCGCCACGCCCTCGCCGCGGAAGATCATGTGCGGCGTGCGGTGGAAGCGGATGGCGATCTCGCTCACGCGCTTGGCCATGCGCTTGCCCGTCCGGAGATAGAAGGGCACGCCCGCCCAGCGCCAGTTGTCGACGACGAGCCGCAGCGCCGCGTAGGTCTCCGTTCGCGAATCGGGCGCGACGCCTTTCTCCTGCCGGTATCCCGGGACCGGCTTGCCGCCGCCGAAGCCGGGGCCGTACTGACCGCGGAGCGCCACCTCGTCGATCTTGCGCGCGTCGATCGGGCGAATGGCCTGCATCACCTTCTTCTTCTCGTCGTGCACGGGGCCCGCGTCGAAGGTGACGGGCGGCTCCATCGCGATGAGGCACAAGAGCTGGAGGAGGTGATTCTGCATCATGTCGCGGAGCGCGCCGGCTTCCTCGTAGTACGCGCCGCGCGTCTCCACACCGATCGACTCGGCGACCGTGATCTGGACCTCGGCCACGTGGTTGCGGGTCCACAGGGGCTCGAAGATCTCGTTGGCGAAGCGCAGCACCAGCAAGTTCTGGACGGTTTCCTTTCCCAGGTAGTGGTCGATCCGGTAGATCTGGTCCTCGCGGAACACGCTGCCCAGGTGGCTGTTGAGCGCGCGGGCGCTCTCGTAGTCGCGCCCGAACGGCTTCTCGACGATGATCCGTGTCCAGCCCCCGCGCGGCTCCGCGAGCCCGGAGGCGCCGAGGTTGGTCACGATGGCGTCGTAGAGGCTCGGCGGCGTCGCGAAGTAGAAGAGCCGGTTCGCGGGCCCCGGCCGGGAGCCCTCCACGCCCTTCAGCGTCTCTTCGAGCCGGGTGTAGAGCGCCGGATCGGCGGGATCGCCGGGCACGTAGGACAGGGACGAGGCGAAGCGGTCCCAGACGTTCGCGGAGGGCGGCTTCGTTCGCGCGAACTCGCGTACGGCGTCGCGCATGCGCAGGCGAAACTCGTCGGGCCCGACCTCGCTGCGCGCGCTGCCGATGATCGTGAACGGCTCCGGCAGCGTCCGCCCAGCGTAGAGGCTCCAGAGGGCGGGCACCAGCTTGCGCCGGGTCAGATCGCCCGACGCGCCGAAGATGAGGAGCGTGAAGGGCTCGTCTGTCGACGTCGACATCGCTAGCGTGCCTGACTCACCGGGTGCAACGCCGCCGCCGCGCGGTCAGTGAGCCAGATGAGCTCGCCGTCCGTCGGTCGGACGAGCGCCGCCGGGAGCCCGCTGTGCTCGGAGAGAACGGTCCGCAGGATCTTCGCCTTCTCGGGTCCGGTGACGAGGAACACGACGCGCGCCGCGGCGTTCAGCACGGGGAAGGTGAGCGTCAGCCGCTGCGGGATCTGCGCCGCGGCGACGTGAACGGCGGCCACGGCCCGGAAGACCTCGCGGAGCACCGGCGAGCCCGGAAACAGGGAGGCGGTGTGACCGTCGATGCCGAGGCCCAGCAGCACGACGTCGAAGCGGGGGAGCTCGCCGCGCTTGGTGCCGATGGCGCCGGCCAGCTCGGCCGCGTACGCGGCGGCGGCGGCGTCGGCGTCGCTCTGCTCGCCGTGCATGCGGAGGACCTGATGCTCGGGAATCGGGACCTTCGACAAGAGCGACTCGTACGCCATCCGGTAGTTCGACTCGGGGTGATCCGGCGGCACGGCGCGCTCGTCGCCGAAGAAGATCCACGTCTGATCCCAGCGCATGCGCTCGCTGAACGCGGGAAGCGCGAGGCACCGGTAGGTCTCGCGTGGAGTTTCCCCGCCGGCCAGGCAGAGGAGAAAGCGCCCGCGCTCTCTCACCGCCTCGGTCGCGGCGTCGACGATCAGATGGGCTGCGGTCTCGGCCAGCGTGGCAGGGTCAGCGCATATGGTCAGGTTGGCGTCCGATGCCATAGTCAAATCATACCCTCTCGTCGAAGCGGCGCTGCCGTTCGATCGCATCGCGGAAGCGCGCATGGTGAGCACGGTCGGGGGTGAACGTCTCTCCGAGCGTCTGCCGGGCCGCGGCGAGATCGGGCAGAATGCCGAGTGCCTCGAGAGCGAGCAGTGCGGCGCCGCGGCTCGTCGCCTCCGTCTCCGCCAACCGCGTCACGGGGTGGCCGAGGGCGTCGGCGATGATCTGCGACCACGTCCGCGAGCGGCCCAGGGCGCCACCGGAGGCGACCACCGTGTGCTCGGCGGACGCGCACGAGGCCAGGAGCCCATAGACAATCGCGAGCCGCAGCGCCACGGCCTCGAGGGCCGCGCGCGTGATTTCGACGGCGCTCGTATCGAGGCGGAGCCCGCTGATCACGCCATGGCGTCCGCCGCGCCATCCGGGCGATCGCTCTCCGGCCAGGTGCGGCAGCAGCGTGAGCCCGTGCGCGTCGGGGGCGAGTGTCGCGAGCGCGGCTTCGATCTCGTCGTCGGCGCCCAGACGCAGGACCTTTCGGCACCACGCGAAGACGTTGCCGCCCTCCGAGGTCGCGCCGCCGACGAGGGACCGGCTGCGGTCGACGCGGTAGCGCCAGAGACCGCGCGACGGCGTGGGGTTGTCACGGGTGACCACTCTGAGCGCAGCCGACGTGCCCACGTTGAGGGCAACACGCGCCGGATCGGCGCAGTCCGAGCCGATGTTGCTCGCCGCGCCGTCGCCGATCGCGGGAAACCAGCTCGCGGTTCTGAGCGCCGGCCACCGGCCGGCCCACGGAGCGCGCAGCCCGTGACGTCCTTCGATGCGAGGGGCGATCGGGAACAGATGTTGATCCTCGAGCTCGGCGGCCGCCAGAGCTTCCGGATCCCAGCGAAGCCTGGTCTGATCCATGAGCCCGGTGCCGGAGGCCATCGACACGCTCGTCGTCGCGTCACCGAACAGCGAGAGCTCGAGGAACTCACCGAACGAGCCCCAGCGCGACACCCGCTGGATTTCGGCCGGGCGCTCGCGCGCGAGCCAGCGCAGTTTCGCCGGCCAGTACGAGGAGTGAAGGTGGCAGCCGGTACGGGCGTGGACTGCCTCGTCGTCCAGCGCGTCCCGGAGGAGCTGCGCTTCCCCCTCGCTCCGAGTGTCGGCCCACATGTAGACGGGCGTGACCGGGTGCCCGCCGCCGTCAAAGCCCAGGAGACCATGCCAGAATGTCGCCACGCCGACAGCCCGGGTCTCCTCGGGGGGCCGATTGGGGTGGATCGCGTCGATGCACGCGACGACCCCTTCCAAAAGCCGCGCCGCGTCGTGCTCCAGGCCTCCATCCGGTGTGACGGTCGGCGTGTGCGCCACCTGGTGCGACCGCCCGGCGATCGCCCGCCCGGCTCCGTCGTAGAACCCGGCGCGGACAGACGATGTCCCGACGTCGAGCGCGATGACCATTGAGCTAAGATAGCCCCATGACCGAGAGCTGGGAAGTTCTGACGCTGAGAGGACTGGCGGCTGCCGACGAGCGCGCCGAGCGGTTCGACGGCACGCTCGTGATTCACCGCGTCGGCAGCCGGGAGCCGGTGGAGTCGGTGTCCGTCTCCATGAAACGCTCGGTCCTTATCGAGCTCCACGAGAGCCTCGGGCGCCTCCTCGCCCGATCCACAGGGATCACACGGAGACCGTCATGACGATGATTCGCGTCCTCAGCCCGGTCGGCGTCGCCGGAGGCGACACCGCGAGCGTCCCGCCGCTGCCCGGGTCTCTGTCCGGCCTCACCATTGGCTTCCTCGACAACCGGAAGGCGAACTTCGATCTGCTCGTCGACGAGATCGGCGCGCTGCTCGCGAAGGAACAAGGCGTCAAGGCAGTCGTCCGCCGCCGCAAGGCGAACGCGGCGACGCCGGCCGCGCCCGAGATCGTCGCCGGGCTCGCCAAGGACTGTGACGTCGTCTTCGCGGGCTCAGCCGACTGAGGGTCGTGCACGTCGTGGAGTCTCCACGACGCCATCGAGCTGGCGAAGGCGGGCACGCCCGCCGGCGTCATCACCACGACGGTCTTTCAGGGCCTCGCGCTGAGCGAGATCGGCGCGCTCGGCGTCACGGGGCTTCCGCTCCTCGTGCTCGAGCATCCGCTCGGGGGCGAGCGTAGCGAGGGCGTCAGTCGCCGCGCACGTCAAGCCGTCGATCAGCTAGTAAAGCTGCTGAGGGCTGGATCGGGCGTGTCGGAGCCGGCTCGCGCGGGCGTCAGGCCACCCTCGATACAAGCCGGCCTCACGGCCCCCGCTACAACAAATGCAAATTCGGGCGACTCCGCGATCACAATTCCCGACACCCCCGAGGCCATCCTCGCCGCCTTCTGCGAGCGCGAGTGGTGCGACGGGCTGCCGATCGTCCCGCCGTCCGAGGAGCGCGTGCGCGCGATGCTCGGCGGCGCCCAGCCCGACCGTTTGCTCGGCGTGATGCCACCGCTGTGGCGCCTGGTGACACTCGAGAAGCTCGCCGTCAACGCCGTCATGGCCGGCTGCGAGCCGGCGGCTTTCCCGCTCGTCGTGGCCGCGGTCGAGGCGATGCTCGATCCCTCGTTCAATCTGTACGGTGTTCAGGCGACGACCCATTCGGTCGCGCCGCTTCTGATCGTGCACGGCCCGATCGCGGACGAGCTCGGTGTGCATGGCGGCAGTGGCTGCTTCGGCCCGGGCTTCCGCGCCAACGCAACGATTGGCCGGGCGATCCGCCTCATCTTGCTCAACGTTGGGGGCGCCTGGCCGGGCCGGCATGACATGGCGACCCAGGGAAGCCCCGCGAAGTTCTCCTACTGCATCACCGAGCGCCGGGACGCGCCCTGGGGCCCGCTGCACGAGACCAGCATGGTGACGGTGTTCGCCGGCGAGCCGCCGCACAACGTGAACGATCACGTGTCGACGACGGCCGCCGGCATTCTTGCGACGGTGGCCGACACGTCCGTCTCGCTCGGATCGAACGTCGGCTGGTACTTCTCGCAGAGCCAGCTCCTGATCGTCCTGGGCCCCGAGCACGCGCAGACGATCGCGAAGGACGGCTTCGGTCGCGAGGACATCCAGCGCTTCATCTTCGAGCACGCGCGGCTGCCGCTGCGCACGCTGAAGCTCGGCGGCATGTGGGGGATCCAGGACTGGCCGCGCTGGATGAACGCGGTCACCGACGACGACGCCTTGCTGCCGCAGGTGCCGTCGCCGGAAGACGTGATGGTCATCGTCGCCGGCGGGCCCGGCAAGCACTCGGCGGTCGTCCCGAACTGCACGTTCAGCCGCGCGGTGTCTCGCCCGATCCGGCCGCTCTAGCTACCAGCGCTGGTCGGGCGAACGCGGCGCCCGGTCAGCGCCGGTACACGATCAGAAGACCGAGCGCGGTGAGTAGCAGCAGCGCGCCGAGCCATCCGCCGGCGCCCAGCATCTCGCCGAAGAGCGCCACGCCGAGAATCGTTGCGGTCAAGGGCTCGAGGAGCGTGGCGACTCCGGCCACCGAGGCCGGCACGTGGCGAAGCCCGACGGTGTACATCGCGTAGGCGCCCGCGGTCGCAATGGCGCCGAGGTAGAGTAGCCACGGCCAGCCCAGCGCGAGCTGAGGACCCGGCGCGGGGATCCAGAACAGCGCCGGCGTCAGGAGAACAGCGGCGACCGTGAACGTGAGCGCGGCCAGGGGAAGGGGCGCGGACCGCACGAGGCTCGCCTTGGCCGCCAGCACGTAGAGCGCGTAGGCGAGCCCGGCGACCAGCGCGAGCAGTGCGCCGCCGACGAAGCGCGGCGGGAGAGCGGCGCCCGGGGCCGCGACCAGGAGCGCGGTGCCGAGTACCCCGAGGCCGAGCGCCACGTGCACCGGTCGCGACTGGCGCTCACCCAGGAGCCACGGGGCGAGCGCGGCGATGACGAGGGGCGCCGAGCAGATCGCGACGAGCGCCACGATCACGATGCCGCCGAGGGTCACGGCCGGGAAGTAGGCGGCCTGATAGCCGGCCATGCACGCGCCCATCGCGAGGCAGCGCCAGCGATCACGGGGGGCGACGGCCAGCGATGCGCCCGTGACCAGGGCCGCCCCCAGCAGGAGGAGGGCGGCGATCCAGAGCCGCGCGAGACCGACCAGGAGCGCGCTGGCCGCCGCGCGATCGGCGAGCACCATCATCACCGAGCCGCTCGTGCCCCACAGCACCGCCGCAAGCCCGATGAGGATGAGACCGCCGGCGGTCCAGGACGCTTGACGGGCTTGCGGCACACCGTGATCATAGCCCGCGGGTAAGGAGGATCCCTCCATGAAGATCGGATTCATTGGAACCGGAGCGATGGGGCGGCCGATGCTGGCGAATCTCGTGAAGAAGGGCCACACCGTGAGCGCGTTCGACGTGGCTGAGGCCGCGCTGGACGGGGCCGTCCGCGCCGGAGCCGCGCGCGCCGCCTCGGCGGCGGCCGCCGCCCGCGACGCCGAACTGGTGATCACCATCCTGCCTTCGTCGTCGCACGCCGAGTCGGTGTACCTCGGCGCTGGCGGGGTCCTCGAGTCGGTCGCCCGCGGCCGCCTGTGCGTTGACATGTCCACGATCGACCCGAGCGTCTCGCGTCGCATCGCCGAGGCGGTGACCGCCCGCGGCGCCCGCTTCCTCGACGCCCCGGTTTCCGGCGGCGTCCCGCGCGCCGAGGACGGGACGCTGGCGATCATGGTGGGTGGCGACGCGCGCGACTTCGAGGAGGCGCGCCCGGTGCTGGCGGCGATGGGCGCCAACATCATCCACGTCGGTCCGGTGGGCTCGGGCGAGGTCGCCAAGCTCTGCAACAACCTGATCGCCGGCGTCGCCGCCGTCGCGGTCAGCGAGGCGTTCCGGATCGCCGAGGGCTTCGGGGTCGATCCGAAAGTCCTGACCGACGTCATCTCCAAGTCGTCGGGCAACACCTGGGTCATGGAGCACATGCATCCGGTGCCGGGCCTCGTGGGCAAGGCGCCCTCGAGCCGCGACTACGCGCCGGGCTTCACCACCGACCTGATGGCGAAGGACCTCGGGCTCGCCGTCAACGCCGCGCGCGAGCTGCGCGTGCCGGTGGTGGTGGCGCCGGCGGCGCAGCAGGCGCTCCGGCTCGCGTCGTCGCACGGCTTCGGTCGGAAGGATTTCTCGTCGGTGTATATGTTCCTGAGAGCATCAAGCCGTGAAGCGCCCGTTTGATATACTGCCGACCGCCGCGCGCGTGAACGGTCGAGGAGGCTCGCCGTGTCGACGTACGTGATGTTGAGCACGCTGTCCGAGTCGGGACGCAAGGTGTTGCGCGGCCGTCCCGGATGGATTCGGAAGGTCAACGCCGACGTGCAGCGAATGGGCGCGCGCGTCGTCGCGCAGTACGCGGTCCTGGGCCCTTACGATTTCGTGACCATCATCGAGGCGCCGGACAATGCCACCATTTCGCGTGTGTCCGTCGAGCTCGGCGCGCGCGGCGGTGTCGCCGGCATGACGATGGCGGCGATCCCGCTCGACGAATTCATCGGCCGGCTGGAGCGCGGCGCGCACCGGCGCGGCGAAAGGAAGAAGCGGTGAGCGTTCTCAGAATTCACCCCGAGAAATGCACGGGGTGCCTGCGCTGCGAGCTGGCGTGCTCCTACATGCAGACGGGCGACTACCAGCCCGCGAAGTCGGTCATTCGCGTTTCTCCGTTCGAGGGCCACACCTCGTACGCGCCGTACACCTGCACCCAGTGCGCGGAAGGCTGGTGCATGACGGCGTGTCCGGTGGGCGCGATCACCATCAGCGCCGTCGGCGCCAAGGACGTCCTCGACGACCGCTGCGTCGGCTGCAAGCTCTGCACGATCGCCTGCCCGTACGGGACGATGTTCTACGACCCGGCGACGCGCAAAGCCTTCAAGTGCAACCTGTGCGGCGGCGACCCGGCGTGCGCCGAGGCGTGCCCGACGGCCGCCATCACCTACGAGGACGTGGCGACCGGCGACTGGCTCGGGGACTTCGCGGGCGAGCGGACCGCGCGGGTCCTGAGCGGAGCCCGCTGATGGCCGCCCGACACCTGATCATCGGCGGCGGCACTGCGGGGATGAACGCGATCCGGACGATCCGCGAGGAGGAGACCGAGCGCTCGACGATCACGCTGGTGAGCGCCGAGCATCCGTACTCACGCATGGTCCTGCCGTATTACCTCGACCGTTCGATCGCGGAGTCGCACGTGTTCACCGCGACCCCGAAAGTACTGGCCGGCTGGGGCGTGACGGCGCAGGTGGGCAAGCGCGCGACCGCGCTCGACACCAAGGCGAACGTGTGCACGCTCGACGACGGCACGAAGGTGGAGTACGACGATTGCCTGATCGCCACCGGCTCGTCGGCGGTGCGGGCGCCGGTGCCGGGCGCCGACGGCCCGGGCGTGCACTCGTTCTGGACCCTCGAGCAGGCCCGCGGCGTGATCGCGCAGATTCGCCCGGGCAGTCACGTGGTCATGGTCGGCGCGGGCTTCATCGCGTTCACCATCCTGAATTCCATCCTGGCTCTCGGCGCCACGCTGACGATCGTCGAGATGGCTCCGCGCATCCTGCCGCGGATGATCGATGACACCGGCGCCGGGCTCGTCGAGGAATGGCTCAAGCGGCACGGCGTGAAGGTGCGCACCGGGGTGCGGCTCACGAAGATCACGGACGCGAAGGGCCGGCAGAAGCTCAGCTTCACGACCGGGGGCGACCTGGTGGCCGACGTGGTGATCATGGCCACCGGGATCCGGACGAACCTCGACTGGCTGAAGGACTCGGGCGTCCGGGTGAATCAGGGTATCGTCGTCGACGAGCACCTGCGCTCGAGCGTGCCGAACGTGTACGCGGCCGGCGACGTGGCCGAGGGGCGCGATCTGATCTCGGGCGCGAATGCGGTGCACGCGATCGAGCCGACCGCGCAAGAGCACGGCCGCGTCGTCGGCGCGAACATGGCCGGCAAGACCGTGTCGTATCGCGGCAGCCTCATCATCAACATCGTCGAGGTCTGCCATCTCGACGTGGCGTCGTTCGGCGCCTGGGAGGACGCCAGGGCCGAGACGGCGTCGGGCGTCAAGGCCGACCGGCCCGCGTATCGCAAGCTCCTCTGGCGGGGCGAGCGGCTCGTCGGCGCCATCATCCTCGGCCCCTCGAGCGATATCTGGACCACCAACGACGTCGGCATGCTCAAGGGGTTAGTCCAGTCCGGTGTCGGGCTTGGGCGCTGGAAGGCGCATCTCAAGGCGAATCCGTTCGACATCAAGCCGGCCTTCATCGCGACCAAGACCACGAGCGCCTTGCTGCCCGAAACCATTCTGGGGCGTCCGTCCAAGGCGCCCGGGGAGACTCCGGTAGCCGTATGAGTCCCACAACCGCGACCGCGCCGAAGCGTCCCAAGGCGAAGGCCGAGACGACCCCGCGTCCAGGCGGCTTCGCCGGCAACCTGCTGCGCGTCGATCTCACACGCCGCACGTGCCGGGCCGAGCCGTGGTCCCCCGAAACGCAGCGCGAATTGCTCGGCGGCGTCGGTCTCGGCGCGATGATCCTCTATCGCGAGACGGCGACGAAGAACGGCAAGGGCAACGTGGCCTGGGACCATCCCGACAACCGGCTCGTCCTGGGAACGGGTCCTCTGGCCGGCCTGCCGGTGTGGGGCACGGGCGGCCTCACCGTTTGCACCATCGGGCCCGGCACCAACGGCCCGACCTCCACCCAGGCCAACGGCTTCTTCGGCACGAACCTCAAGTATTGCGGCTACGACGCGATCATCATCCAGGGGCAGTCGAAGGACTGGGTCTATCTCTACATCAACGACGACGTCGTCGAGCTGCGCGACGCCAAGCCGCTGCTCGGCAAGGACACGTGGGAGACGCAGAACGCGCTCTACCGCGAGACCGGCCTGGTCGGTCACCAGCTCTCGGTCTACTCGATCGGCCCGGCCGGCGAGCACCTCGTGCGCTTTGCGGCCATTCAGGGCGACTTCGGCCACGTCGCCTCCAAGAACGGCTGCGGCGCCGTCATGGGCAAGAAGCGGCTCAAGGCGGTCGCGATCGTGAAGGGCACGAAGGCGCTCCGCGCCGTCGATCCGCGCGGCCTGATGCAGGCGGCGCAGGACATGTCGCACGATTTACAGAGCGACCCGTCGGCGCGCTCACTCTACGAGTACGGCACGCTGCCCGGCGTCGTGAACCTCTCCAAGATGGGCGCGTTGCCCATCAAGAACTACACGACGAACCTGACGTCGAACGTGGCCGGCGCCGACATGAGCCTCTGGGAGGCGCCGAAGCTCCGCGAGAACTTCGACCACCGCGGGCATCAATGCAACGCCTGCGGCATGCACCACTGCCACATGTCCGTCATCCGTCAGGGCGCGCAGAAGGGGCAGATCGTCGACGAGCCCGAGTACGAGGGCTGGTCCGGCTGCGGCTGGGCGATCGGCGCAGCCGACCGCGACGGCGTCGCCTGGCTCAACACCGAGTGCGACAAGGCGTGCGTCGACGTCAACGAGTGGGGCTGGCTCTGCGGGTGGGTGATGGAGTGTCAGGAGAAGGGCTACATCACCCGCGAGCAGCTCGGCTTCGAGCTCAAGTGGGGCGACATCAAGGGCGCGCAGCGGCTGCTCTGGATGGTGAGCCGCCGCGAGGGCTTCGGCGACGTCCTCGCCGAGGGCGTCAAGCGCGCCGCCGAGAAGCTCGGCGGGCCCGCCAAGGACTGCGCCGTCTACATCGAGAAGGGCGCCACGCCGCGCGGCCACGACCACCGCGCGCGGTGGGAGGAGATGCTGGACACGTGCACGTCGTCCACCGCCACGATGGAGACGGGCAACCCCGTGCACCCGACCGAGATCGGCCAGCCCGCGCGAATCAACCCGTTCGACGGCGAGCAAGTGGCCAGGTACGTCGCCGGGCTGCGGGGACGCCGGAGCTTCGAGGACTCGCTCGGCATCTGCATCTTCACCTCGCGCGTGCGGCTCGACTACATCTGCCGCGCCCTCTCGGCAGCGACCGGCTGGAATTTCACGGTCGACGAGGCGCTGCGGTTCGGCAAGCGCACCGCCGCCATCAATCGCGCGACCGCGCTCCGCTGCGGCCACACCGGCGCGCTCGAATATCCCTCGGCACGCTACGGCTCCACGCCGGTGGACGGTCCCGCGAAGGGGCAGGCCATCCGCGCGCAGTGGGAGAAGATGCTCGACACCTGGTACAGCGAGGTCGGCTTCGACAGGAAGAGCGGCAAGCCCTTGCCGAAGACCCTGAAGGGCCTCGGGCTCGACTGGCTCGCCAGAGACCTCTGGGGCAAGAAGGCCTAGAGTTTCAAGCAGATCGGGCCCTCATGGGCCCGATCTGATCCCGCCGTTCTCGCACGAGCGCGCGGCGCTCGCTTGACCCCTTCCGCGCCGATGTGTTAATTTTTGGCACTTTAGCCTACTCGCTCGAGACCGGGGGACCCATGGCGCAAGTGATTGGATTTATTGGACTCGGCATCATGGGCCGGCCAATGGCCAAGAACCTATTGAAGGCCGGCTACCCCCTCGTGGTGCACAGTAGGAGCCGAGGGTCGGTCGACGAGATCGCCCGCGCCGGCGCCAAGGTCGGCAGCTCACCACGAGACGTCGCCGCGCAGTCGGACGTGCTCATCACCATGCTGCCCAACTCGCCGGATGTCGAGCTGGTGGCGCTGGGCCGTGACGGCATCATCGAGGGCGCCCGTCCCGGCCTTCTGTTCGTGGACATGTCGACGATCTCGCCGATCGTCTCCAAGAAGGTCGGCGAAGCGCTCGCCGCGAAATCCGTGAAGATGCTCGACGCGCCGGTGTCCGGCGGCGAGCGGGGCGCGGTCGACGGCGCGCTCTCGATCATGGTCGGCGGCGACAAGGCGGTCTTCGACGCCGTGCTGCCGATCTTCCAGGCGATGGGCAAGACCATCACGCACCTGGGCCCGCTCGGGTTCGGCGGCTTCACGAAGCTCGCGAACCAGATCATCGTTGCCGTGAACCTGACGGCGCTCGGCGAGGCCTTGACGCTCGCCAAGAAGGCGGGGCTCGACCGCGACCTGACGCTGACCGCGCTGGCCGGCGGCCTCGCCGGCTCGAAGTGCCTCGATCAGAAGAAGCCGAACTACCTCGCCGACACGTACAATCCCGGCTTCAAGATCGACCTGCACTTCAAGGATCTGGGGCTCATCATGGAGTCGGCGCGCGCCCTCGGCGTGCCGCTGCCCACGACCGCGGTGGTCCAGGAGCTGTTCAGTGCCCTCCGGGTAAAGGGGCGCGGAGGCCTCGATCACTCCGGAGTCATCACGCTGCTGGAAGACATCGCGGGCCTCTCCAAGTGAGGGCCACGGTCGATCGCGCGGGGCTCGATCCGCAGGGCCGACTACCCAAAGTTCAGATTCGTCGCGTCCGCAAAGGCGACCTGTCGAAGATCCGCGATGTCATGGAGCAGACCTTCGGCGACTTCCTGGAGCGCCAGCTCGGCACTCGCCCGCGGCAGGCGTTCGGCGGCGCGCAGTATGTGCACCACCGCTGGCTCATGGAGCCGTGGGGTTGCTTCGTGGCCGAGGAGGACAGCACCAAGATCGTGGGCGCCGCGCTCGCGGTGACGTGGGGCACCGTCGGGGTGCTGGGGCCGGTGGCGGTACTGACGAACTACCACAACCAGACGATCGGCCAGCAGCTCATCCGCGCGGCCCAGGATTTCTTCGACGAGAACAAGGCGACGCTGCACGGCTGCGTCACGTACCCGACGAGCCCGAAGCACCTCTACCTGTACCACAAGTTCGGCTACCGGCCGAAGCAGCTGACCGCCATCATGAGCCGGACGATCGATCGCGGCGCGGCCCGCGTGCCGGCGGCGCCCAAGCCCGGCAAGTCGCCGCTCCTCGCGACGCGCCGGTTCTCGACGCTCGAGGAGGCCAAGAAGAAGGCGGCGCTGGCGCGGATCCATCGCATCACCAACGCGGTGTGCCGCGGCATGGACCTCGCGAAGGAGATCGAGATCGTCGATGGGCTGGCCCTGGGCGACACGGTGCTCCTGGAGCGCGGCCGCGATCTCATCGGCTTCGCGATCTGCCACGCGCCGGGCGTGAGCGAGGCGCCGGCCGGCGCCCTCTACGTGAAGTTCCTGGCGATCGATCCGCCGCACCGCAAGCCGGAGCACCTCGAGCACTTCGTGGCCGCCCTCGAGAGCCTCGGGCAGGAGCTTGGCGTGCAACGGGTGATCCTTCCCGTGTATGCTCGCTACTGGACGGCGTACAACATCCTCGTCCAATGCGGATACCAGATCGACTTCACGATGATCCGGATGCAGCGGGGCAAGCAGGAAGACTACGAGGATCCCGACGACCTGGTGCTCGACGACTGGCGGTGACGCGCGCCGGCATCGCGGCCGCCGGCTTCTTGCTGCTGGCGCTGGCCCCTAGCGCCCGCGCGCACTCGCTGCTCCTGGAATCGGCGCCCGCGGCTGACGCGCAGCTCGCCGCTCCCCCCGCCGAGATCTCTCTGCGCTTCAACAACCGCATCGAGAAGAAGCTCTCGACGATCCGCCTGGTCGACGAGCGCGGCGGCGTTCGGCCTGTCACGATGCTGGCGAATGGCCCCGCCGACCGCCTCACGGCGAGCGTGCCGTCTCTCGACCCCGGCGCCTGGCGCGTCGAGTGGCGCGTGCTGTCGACGGACGGTCACGTCGTGAGCGGGCGATTCTCGTTCCGTGTCGCGCGGTGACGCGCGGGACGGAACGCTGATCTGATGGCGAAGCTGACCGCTGGGCGCGCGACCGCCGAGGCGACGCGACGCTACACCGAGCGCTTCAAGGGACGGCTGGCCGACGGCAATTTTCGTGCGCTTGGCCGGGGCCCGCTCTCGTCCACGGTGGGGCTCGGCACGTACCTCGGCCCCGAGGACGGCGCGACCGACGTGATGTACCAGGACGCCGCGCTCCGCGCGCTGGAGCTCGGCGTGAACGTGCTCGACACCGCGGTGAACTATCGCCATCAGCGCAGCGAGCGCGCGATCCGCACGGCGCTCGCCACCGCGATCGGCCGGGGCGTGGCGGCACGGGACGAGGTCGTGGTGGCCACCAAGGGCGGCTTCATCCCGTTCGACGGGGCGGTCCCGCGCGATCCGCGCGGCTACTTCTCGTCGACGTACCTGGAGACCGGGATCATCAAGCCGGGCGACGTGGCGGGCGGCGCCCACTGCATGACCCCGCGCTATCTCCGGGACCAGATCGACCGCAGCCGCGCCAACCTCGGGCTCGAGACGCTCGACATCTACTATCTGCACAACCCCGAGACCCAGCTCGGCGAGGTGGACCGGGTGGAGTTCGAGCGCCGTGTGCGCGCCGCCTTCGAGGCGCTCGAGGCGGCGGTCGGCGAGGGCTCCATCGCGCGCTACGGCGCGGCGACCTGGACCGGCTTTCGCGCCGACCCGACCGCGACCGACTACCTGTCCCTCGCCGAAATCGTCGCGATCGCGAGCGAGGTGGGCGGCCGGGACCATCACTTCGAGGTCGTCCAGCTGCCCTACAACCTCGGAATGCCCGAGGCGTTCACCCGCGCCAATCAACGCGTGAAGGACCGTACGGTGCCGATGCTGGAGGCGGCCCGCCAGCTCGGCGTCACCGTGATGGCCTCGGCCTCGGTCCATCAGGGACAGCTCACGCGCAACCTCCCGCCGCTGATCACCGAGCTCATCCCCGGGCTCACGAGCGACGCGCAGCGGGCTCTCCAGTTCGTGCGCTCGACGCCGGGCATCGGGACCGCGCTCGTCGGCATGAAGTCGGCCGCCCATGTCGAGGAGAACGCGAAGGTCGGCGCGGCGCCGCCGATGCCGTGGGAGCAATTCCAGCGGCTCTTCAGTGCGGCCGGCGGCTAGCCAATCTCGCGCAAAATATTGCCAAGGCACAGCGGCTCGGGTAGGGTGATCCCGTGATCACGCTCGAGCGTGACCCCGCCTGCGGCCCGGGTCCTCGCCCCGCCAGCCGGCATCTTCGTCGTCCCGCTGAAGGTCTCGTGTGGCGCGCCTTCGTACGCTGAGGGGGGACTGAGCGTGATGCGACGAATCCACCACGTCGGCATCGTCGTGAATCGGCTCGCGGACGCCTACCGGTTCTACCGTGACACGCTGGGACTGCCGCTCCTCAAGGAGGCGACGATCCCGGACCAGCACGTGCGCGCCGCGCTGCTGGGCGCCGGTGAGACCGAGATCGAGCTGCTCGAGCCGCTCGATTCGTCGTCGGGTGTGGGGCGCTTCCTGGAGCGTCGCGGCGAGGGGCTGCATCACCTCTGCTTCGACACGCCGGACATCGTCAAGACACTGACGTCGCTCCAGGAGATGCATGTCGAGCTGATCGACGCGAGCCCGCGCCCGGGCCTGGCCGGACAGATCGCGTTCGTGCATCCCCGGGCGTGCGGCGGCGTGCTGGTGGAGCTGGCGACGCCGGCGAGCGGCGCGGCGGAGTCCGCGGCACCGGTGAGGCTCAAGCGGCTCGTGATCGGCGCGTCCGACGTCAAGCGCTCGAGCGATCTGCTCCGATCACTCTTCGGGCTCGACGAGGTCGCGATGAACGGCGGCCCGCGCACCATGCTGGCCGTCGGCCGCGGCGCTCTCCTGGTCGTGCCCACCGAGGAAGTGGGCGGCACCGAGGGGCTCGTTGCGCTCTCGATGGTCGCGGAGGATTTCCCGAGCCTGACCGCGGCCTTCGACCGCGCCGGCACCGCGATTCTGCGCGGCACCGGCGAGGTGACCGTCGAGCCCGCGTCCAGTCACGGCGTGCACCTGCACATCAGCCGCTACGAATAGCGCTGCGCGTCGAGGGCCGCGCCGACCCGCCTAGTCCGGGCGGCGGACCGCGGCGGCCGGAGTCGGGAACTCGTCCGGGTCGATCGGGATCTCGATGATCGCGGGCGCGCCCGCGCCGAGCGCCGTCTTGACCGCGTCGCCGATCTGGTCGGGATGCTCGACGTAGTAG
>DASRIY010000188.1:0-2129 GCA_035649755.1 Candidatus Methylomirabilota bacterium | reverse complement strand
GGAGGCGGCGTACGGCGCCCACCTGATCGCCGCATCGAACATGATGCGCGCCATCCGCGCGGTCTCGAGCGAGCGCGGTCGCGACCCGCGCGAGTACGCGCTGTTCGCCTTCGGCGGCAACGGGCCGTTGTTCGCCGCCGGGATGGCGCGAGCGCTCGAGATGACGCGCATCGTCGTCCCGCCTGCGCCCGGGCTCTTCTCGGCCTTTGGCCTGCTCTACTCCGAGGTCGAGCACCACTACGTCCGCACGTGGCGCCGGCCGGCGCGCGGCCTCGATCCGGCCGAGCTGGCCGAAGCGTTCGGACGCCTGGAAGACGAGGCGCGCCGTCAGCTCGCGGCCGAGGGATTCACCGGTGCCGCCGTTCGCATCGCGCACTCGGCGGATTGCCGTTACCAGGGGCAGTCGTTCGAGCTGACCGTGCCCGTGACGGCCGGCGCGTCGATCGAGGAAGGGTTCGGGCGCGAGCACGAGCGCACCTACGGACACCGCGCGGGCGCCGACGAGCCGGTCGAGATCGTGAGCCTGCGCGTCGTCGGCCAGGGCCTGAGTGACCGGCCCCGCGTTCCCGAGCGCGTGCAAATCGGTCGGGGCCCGGGCACGCTCGGCGGCTCGCGGCGCGTGTACTTCGGTCAGCGCGACGGTTGGGTCGTGACACCCATCCTGACGCGCGGCGATCTCGGGACACCGCGCGACGGTCCGGCGATCATCGAGGAGTACGACGCGACGTGCGTGGTGCCACCGGGGGCCAGAGCCGCGCTCGACCGCTCGGGCAACATCGTGATGGAGGTCTGACGGTGGCCACGCGGCTCTCCGATCCCATCGGGTTCGAGCTGTTCAAGAACACGCTTCTGTCCATCGCCGACGAGATGGCCCTCACGATCTTGCGCACCGCGTACTCCGGCGTGCTCAAGGACAACATGGACTACTCCACGGCCTTCTGCGACGCCGAGGGCCGGACGGTCGCGCAGGGCCTGACCTTGCCCGGCCACCTGTCGTCGTTTCCCGATGCGCTCGGCGCCACGATCCGACGCTACGGCGACCGCATGCGGCCCGGTGACGTGTACGCCCTCAATGATCCCTTCGAGGGTGGGATGCACCTGCCTGACGTGTTCATCCTCAAGCCGATCTTCCACGACGGACGACGGGTGGCCTTCGCCGCAACCATCTGCCACCAGACCGATATGGGCGGCCGGGTGGCCGGCTCGAACGCATCGGACTCGACCGAGATCTTCCAGGAAGGGCTTCGCATCCCGCCCGTCAAGATGTACGACGCCGGCGAGCCGAACGAGACCTTCTTTCGCATGCTCGAGAAGAACGTCCGCATGCCGGTGCGCGTGTTCGGCGACATGCGCGCGCAGCTCTCGGCCTGCCATATTGCTGAAGAAGCATTCGCCCGGCTGATCGCCAAGCACGGCGTCGCCCAGGTGTCGGCGTACATGGAGGAGATCCTCGACTACACCGAGCGACTGACGCGCGCGGCCATCGCCGAGCTCCCGGACGGTGAGTGGAGCTTCACCGACTGGATCGACGACGACGGCATCGACTTCGGCACGCCGATCCCGCTCACGGT
This sequence comes from Candidatus Methylomirabilota bacterium, assembly GCA_035649755.1. GTDB lineage: Bacteria > Methylomirabilota > Methylomirabilia > Rokubacteriales > CSP1-6 > AR31. The sequence continues at coordinate 558 of DASRIY010000188.1, read as the reverse complement.
GGCCCTGAAGAAGCGCGGCGACCAGATGACCGCGGACTGGACCGGCACCTCGCCCCAGGTGAAGGGCGCCATCAACAACACGCTGTCGTTCACGCGCGCCGCCACCTACACCTGTCTCAAGTCCGTTCTGCCCCACGAGATTCTCTGCAACGCCGGCTTCTATCGCGCCATCGAGGTCATCGCGCCGCCGGGGACGATCGCCAATGCGGTACCGCCCGCGGCCTGCGCGGCCCGCGGTCTCACCGGCTTCCGCATGGTCGACACCGTCTTTGGCGCCCTGGCCCAGATGCTGCCCGACCGAGTGATCGCGGCCTCCGAAGGCGGGAACACCGGCGTCAGCATCGGTGGCTATCACGCCGACCGCACGCCGTTCATCTTCGTGGAGTTCATCTGCTCGGCCTGGGGCGGTCGGCCGTGGGCCGACGGACTCGACGGCAACGCCAACCTCTTCGCGAACATGTCGCTGCCCTCCGCCGAGGTCACCGAGACCGAGCAGCCGCTCGAGATCCTGTGCTGCGAGCTGATCCCGGACGTCGGCGGCCCCGGCCGGCACCGCGG
>DASRIY010000187.1:0-19048 GCA_035649755.1 Candidatus Methylomirabilota bacterium | reverse complement strand
TCAAGCGCATCGTCGCCACGCCCGGCGAGCGCGTGCAAGTGCGCGGTCACCAGGTGCTCGTCAACGGCCGGCCGCTCCAGGAGTCGTACACGAAGTTCGCCGATTCCGGCGGCGTGCGCGGCGGGGACTCCTACTGCGGCTACGCGTACGGCTGCGAGCCGACGCTGGTGCCGCCCGACTCGTACTTCGTCATGGGCGACAACCGCGACAACTCCCAGGACAGTCGCTACTGGGGCTTCGTGAAGCGGGACAAGATCAAGGGCAAGGCCTTCCTCATCTACTGGTCGTGGGACGGCGATCGCCACTGGCTGCGCTGGTGGCGGCTGGCGAACTATATTTCGTGACCTCCGCGTGGTTGAAGTCGCGGGGGCGCCCGAACACCGAATTATTGTAGCGGGGTTGTTGTAGCGGGACCATGAGCACGCCTTTCACCGAGGGTGGCCTGACACAGGCGCGACCCGGCTCCGGTCCGCGGGCAGCCCTTTCGAAGCAGCAACCCACGACAAACCCGAGCCCTGAGTCCGCGAACCCGCTCGTGGCTGCTCAGCCTTCCGGCGATCCTGCGCTCGGCTCTCTCTTGGTCGACAACGCGCCGAATGCTCGTGAGCTCGGGTTGTATGTGCACGTGCCGTTTTGTGCGAAGCGGTGTGGGTACTGCAGCTTCAATACGGCGCCGCTCGAGGACGGGGCGATGGGGCGCTACCTCGAGGCGCTGCGGCGGGAGATCGCGCTGCTCGGGGCGCTGCCGTGGGCGTCGCGGATCCGGCTGGCGACGATCTTCTTCGGGGGCGGCACACCGTCGCTCCTGGAGGCCGACGAGCTGGCGGCGGTGCTCGATGGTATCCGCGCCGGGTTCGACGTGGTGGCCGACGCCGAGATCACCGTCGAGTGCAATCCCGAGAGCGTGACGCGCGCGAAGCTCGAGGGCTATCGCGCCGCCGGCGTGAATCGCCTGAGCCTCGGCGTGCAGTCGCTCGACGACGCGATCCTCCCGCAGCTCGGCCGGCTTCACGACGCGCGCGGCGCGCGTGCGGCGTTCGACGCGGCGCGGGACGCCGGCTGCGCCAACCTGAGCGTCGATCTGATGTACGGCCTGCCCGGCCTCGACCTCGACGGATGGACGCGCGCGGTCGACCGCGTGCTCGGCTGGCAGCCGGATCATCTCTCGGCCTACGGCCTGACACTCGACGCGGGCAGCCTCTGGGGCGCCGCTGGCGTCGAGGGACTGCCCGCGGAGCAGGAGCAGATCGATCAGTACTGGGGCCTCGCGCGCGCGGCGGCGGCCCACGGCCTCGAGCACTACGAGATCTCCAACTACGCGCGGCCCGGCTTTCGCTCGCGTCACAACCAGATCTACTGGCACGCCGCCGAGTACCTGGCCGCCGGACCCGGCGCCTGCGGGTTCGTGGGACGCGTGCGCTACGCCAACGTCAAGGCGACGCCGCGCTACTGCCAGGTGCTCGAGAACGGCGCGCTCCCGGTCGCGTCGGCCGAGGAGCTCTCGGCGCGACAGCGACTCGCCGAGCGGCTCTTGCTCGGGCTGCGGACGGCCGACGGCGTGGCGGCGACGTGGCTCGAGACGCGGCTCGACGGCGACCGAGCACTCCGGCAGCGGATCGAGGGGTGGCGCGCCAAGACGCTGCTGGTCGACGTCGCCGACCGCGTGCGCCTCACCGAGGCCGGATTCCTCCTCTCCGACGCGCTCTTCGTCGAATTGTTATAATTCGGGCACATGGATGCTCGTCATCACGACGTGCTGGTTGCGGTGATCCGCGAATACATCGACTCGACCGAGCCGGTCGGATCCCGCAACCTGGCCCAGCGTCACTTTCCGAATCTCTCGGCGGCCACGCTCCGCAACGTGATGGCCGATCTGGAAGAGATGGGCTATCTCGTCCAGCCGCACACGAGCGCGGGCCGCGTCCCGACGGACAAGGCGTACCGCTTCTACGTCGAGTCCTTTCCGCCGGCGCCGAGCGCGAAGGCCGCGATGGCCGGCGACACCCTCCCGGCGCGGCGCTCCGGCATCGACGGCTTCATGGAACGGACGTCGTCGCACCTGTCGAGCGCCACCAGGCTGACGGGCCTGCTGCTGGCTCCGCCGCTCAAGAAGACGACGCTCGCGCGCGTCGAGCTCATCCGGCTCGAGGACGATCGCGCGCTGGTCGTCATGGTGACCGACGCGGGCTGGGTCACCGCCCGCGCGGTGACGCTCGATCCGCCGCTCTCGGCTGAAGAGGTGCGCGCGGTCGGACGCGAGCTCAACCGCCGCTACAGCGGCCGCACCGTCCAGGACGTCATAGATCTAGAAACCGCGCCCGCGGATCCCCTCGATGCGCTCCACACGCGCGCACCCGGCGTCATCGAGCAGATCGTCGCCCAGCTGCGTGGCCGCACCCTCTACGTCAGCGGCGCCATCAACATGCTCGACCACCCGGAGTTCTGGAACATCGAGACGACGCGCGAGCTGCTCCGCACCTTCGAGCAGAAGGAGCGTCTCGCCGACCTCATGACCCAGCTCGCCGGCGACGACGGGCTCAGCGTGACGATCGGCGAAGAGAATCCGGTGGCCGAGATGCGCGAGTGCACGCTGATCACGTCGACCTACACCTATCGCGATCAGGTCATCGGCATTCTCGGCGTCGTCGGACCGCGCCGGCTGCCCTATCCCGAGGTCATCTCGATCGTCAACGAGACGGCTCGACACGTTACTGACGCTCTTTCTCGCGTCCGCCAAGATCTTTACCTGCCCTCGTAGCGCTTCCCGTCGGCGGGGGCGGCCCAGGGGCGTAGGGCGGCTCCCGGAATCCGACTGCTGACTTTCCGTAGTGCGGTAACTCCAACGCTCGAGCCTAGTGCGTCGGTGCCTACACGGCTTCCGGGAGCCGCCCTACGCCCCCCGGGCCGCCTCCGCCGGGATCGCGATGCGGCGCTGCTATAATTCATACGTTATGGACGAACCGAACGAGCAAAGCAGGACGTCTCCCGGGTCCGTCTCGTCGTCTGAAGGCTCGCAGGGCGAGAGCGTCGAGGAGTTGCGCAGGCAGCTCGAGGAGAAGCAGGATCGGTTGCTGCGGGCGCTGGCGGAGACGGAGAACGTCAGGCGGCGCGGTCAGCGGGACCGCGAGGAGTACGTCCGGTACGCGAACGAGTCGCTGTTGCGCGACCTTCTCCCGGTGCTCGACAACCTCGACCGCGCCCTCGGCGCGGCGCGCGCCACGAACGACGCCTCGGGCGTCGTGGGCGGCGTCGAGCTGATCCAGCGCGAGCTTCTCAAGGTGCTGGAGCGCGCCGGTGTCACCCGCTATTCGGCGCTCGGCCAGCCCTTCGATCCAACGCGGCACGAGGCGGTCGCCCGTGTCGTCAGCGCGAACGCCAAGCCGGGCACCGTCGTCGGCGAGACGCTGCCGGGCTACATGTTGCAGAACCGGGTGTTGCGCGCCGCGCTCGTGTCCGTCGCCGCCGCGCCGGACGAGGACGCCTGAGTCCGGTGCCGCGCGACTACTACGAGGTCCTCGGCGTCTCGCGCGACGCCGGAGAGGCCGAGATCAAGAAGGCGTACCGCCAGCTCGCGATGCAGTTCCATCCCGACCGCAACCGGAACAACAAGGAGGCCGAGGAGAAATTCAAGGAAGTCAACGAGGCGTACGCCGTGCTGTCCGATCCCGACAAGCGTGCCCACTTCGACCGCTTCGGGACGGCCGGGCCGGGCGTCGGCCCGGGTTTCGGCGACACGGGCTTCGGCACCCTCTTCGAGGACATCTTCGAGAACTTCTTCACCGGCGGCGGCCGGGGCCGCGGCGGCTCGCGCGCCGCGCGCGGCGAGGATCTCCAGTACGAGCTGAAGATCACCCTCGAGGACGCGGCCGCCGGGCTCGAGACGAAGATCCAGGTCCCGCGCCTGGAGCGGTGCGAGGCGTGCACGGGCACGGGCGTCGAGCCGGGAAGCCGGCTGGAGACGTGCGACATGTGCCGTGGCGCCGGCGAGGTCCGCCGCAGCCACGGCTTTCTCACGGTGGCCCAGCCGTGCCCCAAGTGTCGGGGCGCCGGGCAGATCAACCGCTCACCGTGCCGTCAGTGTCGCGGCCAGGGACGACAGCGCGCCGAGCACCTGCTCGGAGTGAAGATCCCCGCCGGCATCGACGATCAGATGCGCTTGCGCATCAGCGGCGAGGGCTCGAGCGGACTGAACGGGGGCCCATCGGGTGATCTGTACGTGCTCGTCCGCATTCGCGAGCACGACCTCTTCGCGCGGCAGGGCGCCGATCTGTACTGCGACCTTCCCGTCTCCTTTGCGAACCTGGCCCTCGGTTACGAGGCCGAGGTGCCGATGCTCGGCGGCACGACCAGGCTGAAGATTCCCGCCGGGACCCAGCCCCACGACGTCCTGCGGCTTCGCGGCAAGGGCATGCCCCACTTGCGCCAGCGCGGACACGGCGACATCTGCTATCGCATGGTGGTGGAGGTTCCGCAGAAGCTCAACGCGAAGCAGCGGGAGGCGCTCGCGGCGTTCGAGGCCGCCTCCAGAGAAGAGCGCGGGCCGCTGGCCTCGGCGTTCTTCGAGCGGATGAAGAAGCTGCTCGGCTGAGCCGATGGCATCCCTGGGCTTCTGGGAGCTTGCCGTCGGCGTCTCCGCCGACCTCTCGGAAGGGCTGACCAACCTGGCGTGGGAGCTCGGCGCCCTCGGTGTGGTCGAGGAGGAGCAGCCGGGCCTGGGCGCGCGGCTCCGTGCGTTCTTCCCGGGAACCTTCCTCGCCGGCACGCTGGAGACGAAGGTGCGCGCCTACCTCGACGGTCTCCGCGCGCTGGGCTTCGAGCCCCCGACCGACGTGAGTGTGGTCCCGCTCGCCGACGAGAACTGGGCGGAGGCCTGGCGCGCCCATTTCACGCCGCGCCTCGTTGGACGAAGACTCCTGATCCTTCCGCCGTGGGAAACGCCGGCGCAGAACGGCCGGACGGTGATCACGATCGATCCGGGTCGGGCATTCGGCACGGGCCATCACGGCAGCACCCTGGGCTGCCTCGAGCGGCTCGAATCGGTGATCGAGCGCGACGGCCCGCCGCGGATGATCGATCTGGGCACGGGCTCGGGCATCCTGGCCATCGCGGCCGCTCGCCTCGGCGTGCGCGCCGTGCTGGCGGTGGACGACGACCCCGACGCGGTCGCCGCGGCGGTGGCCAACGTCGCCCGCAACCATGTGGCCGACCGCATCCGATGCGTGCTCGCCGACGCGGCACGATTCGACGAGGCGCCGGCGCCGCTGGTTGTCGCGAATCTACTGACGGCCGCGCATCGACGGCTCGGTGCCCAGTACGCCCGTGCGCTCCTGCCGGGCGGAACGCTGCTGCTCGGCGGCATTCTCGACGGCGAGGGCCCCGACCTCGCCGCCGCGCTCGGCGACCACGGGTTCGCGCTCCGCGAGTCCCTGTCGGTCGAGGGATGGACCACGCTGGAGCTCCGTGCGCCGCTTCACGATCACGCCTGAGCGCATCGCCGGCGGCCGCGTCGCGTTCGACCGCGGCGAGTCCCGTCACCTCTCGCGTGTGCTGCGGCTCCGCTCGGGCGACACCGTGCTGGCCGCCGACGGCACCGGCCGCGAATACACCGTGCGCCTCGAGACGGTCGGCGAGCAGGCGACCGGGACCGTGCTCGGGGTGGCGGCTGGCGCGAGCGAGTCGCCCGTGCAGATCACTCTCGTCCAGTCTGTGCCCAAGGGCGACAAGATGGAGGCGATCGTGCGGGCGGCCACCGAGCTCGGGGTCGCGCACGTCGTCCCGGTGCTGACCGCGCGGACCGTCGTCGCGCTCGAGGCCGGACGCTGGCGCGACCGCGCCCGTCGCTGGCAGCGCATCGCGGCGGAGGCCGCCAAGCAGTGCGGCCGCGCCGTCATTCCGACCGTGAGCGCGCCCCGACCGCTCGCCGACTTTCTGGCGCGCGACGAGCCCGCCGAGCTCCAGCTCTGCCTCTGGGAAGGCGCGGCGACAACCGTGGAGCCGGGCCCCGGCGCCGAGCGGGCGTCCGGACAGACGCTGGCGGCGAGCCTGCCACCCAGCCTGCCGTCGGGCGCGCGCATCCGGCTCCTCGTCGGGCCCGAGGGCGGACTCAGCCGTGACGAGGTCGAGAGCGCGCAGGCGCGCGGTTTCACGATCGTCGGGGTCGGCCCGCGCATCCTGCGGACCGAGACTGCCGGGCCGGCGATCATCGCGGTACTCCAGGCGCGCTTCGGCGATCTGGGCTCGGCCTGATGAGCGCGCCCGCGCCGGGCTGGGAACACTTCGAAACCGAGGCCGACGTGGGCGTCGAGGCATGGGGCCCGACGCGCGCGGAGGCGTTCGCGCAGGCCTCGCTCGGGGTTTTCGCGCTGATCGTGAAACCCGAGGAGGTCCAGGAGCGCGAGCGGCGCGAGGTGCGGGCGCAGGCCGATTCGCCGGAGCGCTTGCTCGCCGGCTGGATCAACGAGTGTCTCTACGTGCACGAGATCGAGGGCTTCGTCGTTCGCCGCGTCGAGGTGGACACGTGCACGACCACGCTCGTCCACGGACTGCTCCACGGTGAGGAGCTCGACCCAGGCCGCCATCGGGTGGGGACCATCGTCAAGGCCGCCACGCTGCATCGGCTGGTGGTGGGGGAGCAGGGGGGTCTCCACCGGGTCCGCGTGGTCGTCGACGTCTGATGTCTCGCATCGGAGACAGGGTGGGGGTTTCCCCGTGTCATCGATGCCACCCCTGAGCCCTGGTCCGCTTCAGGACACTATAAAAATCGGATAGTTGGGCTGAGAGCGAGCCTGGCACCCCCGTTGCTATTTTCCGGCTACGGTCCATGCGCCAGCACACGATTCGGAAGCCAGTCGGCATCGAAGGAATCGGCCTCCATTCGGGTAAGGTCGCGCGGATCACTCTGTCTCCGGCGCCCGCCGATTCGGGCATCTTGTTCAGGGTGCGCGCGACGGGCGAGCGCATCCCGGCACGCGCTGATAGTGTCGTCAATTCGCACTACGCGACCACGGTCGGTGTGAACGGCACGCGCATCCAGACGGTCGAGCACCTGATGGCGGCCCTGTCCGGCTTCGGCGTCGACAACGTCGAGATCGAGGTGGACGGCCCCGAGATCCCGGCGCTCGACGGAAGCGCCAAGCCGTTCGTGGCGCTGCTCTCGCTCGCCGGCCGCGCCCAGCAGTCGGCGCGGCTGCGCCCTCTGACGATTCCGTGCGCGCTCCGGGTCGGCGACAACGGTCGGTGGATGCAGATCGTGCCGTCGGACACGTTCCGCATCAGCTACACGCTCGACAACGAGCATCCGGCGATCGGCACGCAAGTGCTGTCGTGGACGCCGACCGAGCGGTCGTTCGTCGAGGACTTCGCGCCGGCCCGCACCTACGGCTTCCTGAAGGATCTCGGGCTCATGCGGAAGAACGGCTTGGCCCGCGGCGGCTCCCTCGACAACGCGATCGTGCTCGGCAACCGGGGCGCCCTGACCGGCCTGCGCTATCGCGACGAGTTCGTGCGGCACAAGATCCTCGACCTCCTCGGGGACCTCGCCCTCCTGGGTCGACCGCTCCAGGGGCACGTCATCGTGCGGAACGGCGGCCACGCGCTCAACCTCGAGATGGTACAGGGGATCCAGCGCGCCGTCGGCCTCCAGCGGCGGGCCGCGCTCGAGGTCGTCACGGCCTCCGAGGACGCCCTGCGCCACGAGGGCTTCGTCCCCGCCCCCGGTCTCGCCGCGATCTAAGCCGGTCGTCCGGCTCATATCCCCGCTATATAATGGGCCGTTCGTCGTATGCGTGGCCTGTGGCTCGTCTTCCACCTCGGTGCGGCGGCGATGGTGCTGGCCGTTGCGGCACCCGTCCGCGCCGAACTGCGCATCACAGACCTCGACGTCTACCTCAACGACCATGAGGTGACCGTCCACGTCGTGATGCTGGGCGTACTGCCTTCCGGTCTGGCCGAGGGCATCCAGAGCGGAATCCCCGCGCACATGCGCCTGGACATCGAGCTCTGGCAATATCAGCGCATGCTGCCCGACCGGCTGCTCGTCACCAAGACCGTCGAGCGGACGCTCGCCTACAACGTGGTGACCCGAGAATTCAAGGTGGCGGCCCTCAAGGGCGAAACGCGGCCCATCCACACCACGCGCGACCTCCGGGACGCGCAGCGCGTCTTCTCCGACGTCCGCAACATCAAGATCTCGCCCGCGGCCGAGCTCGATCCGAAGGCCGTCATCTACGTCCGCGTCAACGCCACGACGGCGCTCAACGGCGAGAACACCTTCGTCGCGCGCATGAACGGCATGGCCGAGCAGACCACCCGCCAGTCCGACTACCGGACGATCCAGCGGATCCAGTAATGCCCCTGCTGAGCGATGCCAACCGGCGCAAGCGCAACCTGATCATCGTCGCCGGGTTCCTCGTCCTGGTGGGCGCGGCGAACTTCCTGGACGTCGGCGTCTACGCCCCTGACCTGCCGCTGTCGTCAAGCATTCCCGTCTTCGCCTTGCTCAACCTGAACCTGATCGTGCTGCTGCTCCTGGTGCTGCTGCTCTTCCGCAACCTCGTCAAGCTGTGGTTCGAGCGGCGCGAGCAGGTGATCGGCGCCAAGTTCAAGGCGAAGCTGGTGATGGCGTTCCTCTCGCTGTCCGTCATTCCCTCGATGCTGATCTTCCTGATCGCGTCGAACTTCATCACCAAATCGATCGAGGGTTGGTTCAAGCCCCAGGTGGAGAAGCCGCTGGATCAGGCCCTGGCGGTGGCGCAGACGTACTACGCGAATCTCGAGCGCACGGCCCTGCGGCACGCCCAGCACATCGGCCGTGTGATCGATCGCGACGGGCTCCTCGCCGAGCCGCGGCGGGAGGCGCTGGCCGCCTACCTCGTCGAGCAGCAGGACCGGCTCGGGATCAGCGCCATCACCGTCTTCGGCACGACGGGCCAAGAGCTGGTCCACGTGAAGGACCCGATCCTCGGCGACCTCGCGACGCAGGATGTCGACGAGAACCAGCTGCGGCAGGGCATCGCCGGGCAGGAGCTCACCACCGTGCGCGAGCTCGCCTCCGGCGACCTCGTCGAGGCGGTCGTGCCGATCTGGGTGACGAAGGGCGGCGAGCGCCACGTGGTCGGCGTGGTGGTGGTGGGCACCCACGTCACCGATCGCCTCGAGGCGCGGGTGCGCGGCATCTCGCAGTCGTTCCGGGAGTTCAAGCAGCTCAAGCTCCTGAAGACGCCGATCAAGGGCATCTACATTCTGCTCTTCCTGCTGATGACGTTGATCGTCGTCTTCTCGTTCACGTGGTTCGGCCTGTACCTGGCGCGCGGGATCACCGGACCCATCGAGCAGCTCGCGGAGGGCACGCGCGAGATCGCCGCCGGCAACCTCGCCTACAAGGTGCCGACGCGCGGCGGCGACGACGAGATCGGCGTGCTGGTCGAGTCATTCAATCGGATGACCGACGATCTGGCCCGGTCCAAGCATCAGCTCGAGGAGGCCTACCTCGACCTGTCGGACAAGCACACCGAGCTCGAAGACCGCCGCGTCTACATCGAAACCGTCCTCGAGGCCATCACCACCGGCGTCATTTCCTTCGATCCACTCGGGCGCCTGACGACCATCAACCGCGCCGCCGCCCGCATGCTGGGTGTCAACGAGTCGACGGCGGTGGGGCGCTTCATCGAGGACGTCTTCGCGGGCCCCGAGCTCCGGGCGCTGGTGGCCCAGGTGCGCCGGACGCGGCGGCCCCGGGCCGCCAGCACCGAGCTCGAGTTCCAGCTGCGCCGGGGCGGCGCCACCCTCTCGCTGCTCGCCTCCGCGACGGCGCTGCGCGGGCCGGACGGCGAGTATACCGGGGCGGTCGTCGTCCTCGACGACCTGACGGAGCTCCTGAAGGCCCAGCGCGTGGCGGCGTGGCGGGAGGTGGCGCAGCGGATCGCCCACGAGATCAAGAATCCGCTCACGCCGATCCAGCTGTCGGCCCAGCGCCTGCGGCGCCGCCTGGCCCGCACGCCCGGCGAGGAGCGGCTGGTGCTGGAATGCACCGAGACGATCATCCACGAGGTCGAGGGCCTCAAGCACCTGGTCGACGAGTTCTCGCGGTTCGCGCGCATGCCGGTCTTGACGCCGCGCCCGACCGACGTGCGCCAGCTCATCGACGGCGTCGCGAGCCTCTACCGCGAGTCGCATCCGGCGCTGTCGATCACGACGCGGCACGCCGACGACCTACCGCTGCTCGAGATCGATCCCGACCACATCAAGCGCGCCGTGCTCAACCTGGTCGACAACGCGGTCGAGGCGATCGGCGACAGCGGAGTCGTGTGCGTCGAGACGGTGCACGTGCCGGAAACGGGCCACGCCCGGATCATCGTGGCCGACAACGGCCCGGGCATCAGCCACGAGGATCGCGAGCGGCTCTTCCTCCCCTACTTCTCCACGAAGGTCTCGGGCATGGGACTGGGCCTGCCGATCGTGCACGAGATCGTGACCGAGCACGGCGGTACGATCCGGGTCGAGGACAACGAGCCGACCGGCACGCGCTTCGTGATGGAGCTGCCGGTGTCGCGCACCGCCGCCCCGGTCGAAGCCTCCTGACATGACGACAGACGGACTGGGAGGGAAGTAGCGTGGCCGGCGAGCACATCCTAATAGTCGACGACGAGCCGGCCATCCGGTCGACTCTGCGCGACGTGCTGGAGGACGAAGGGTATCGGGTCTCGGCGGTCGGCAGCGGCGCGGACGCCGTGCGGTTCTTCGCCGACGAGCTGCCGGATCTGACCTTTCTCGACATCTGGATGGACCGCATGGACGGCCTCGAGACTCTCGCCGAGGTCAAGAAGACGCGTCCGGAGGCGGTCATCGTGATGATCTCCGGCCACGGCACGATCGAGACGGCCGTGAAGGCCACGCGGCTGGGCGCGTACGATTTCGTCGAGAAGCCGCTGTCCCTCGAGAAGATCCTGGTCACGGTCAACCGCGCCCTCGACCACGCGCGGCTCGAGCGCGAGAACGCGTCCCTGCGCGCGAGCCTCGATCAGCGGGCCGAGATCATCGGCGAGAGTGCGGCCATCCGGGCCCTCGTCGAGCAGATCCAGACCGCCGCGCCCACCACCGGCCGCGTCCTGATCCACGGTGAGAACGGCAGCGGCAAGGAGCTGGTGGCGCGCACGATCCACGTCCGCTCCGCCCGCCACGCGGGCCCCTTCGTCGACGTCAACTGTGCTGCGATCCCCGAGGACCTGATCGAATCCGAGCTGTTTGGCCACGAAAAGGGCGCGTTCACGGGCGCGCTGGCCCGGCGTCGCGGCAAGTTCGAGCTGGCCGACGGCGGCACGCTGTTCCTCGACGAAATCGGCGACATGAGCCTGAAGACCCAGGCGAAGGTCCTGCGCTCGCTCGAGGAACAGGCCTTCGAACGGGTGGGCGGCAAGGACACGATCAAGGTAGACGTGCGCGTCATCGCCGCGTCGAACCGCGACCTCCCGGCGCTCATCCGCGAGGGCCGCTTCCGGGAGGACCTTTACTATCGCCTCAACGTCATCCCGATCGAGGTGCCGGCGCTCCGGACCCGCCGGGACGACATCCCGGCGCTGGTCGGCCACTTCGTCCACCAGTTCTGCGCCGAGAACGGCAAGCGCGCCAAGACGCTCTCGATCGAGGCGATGGGCTACTTTCTCGCCTACGACTGGCCGGGCAACGTGCGCGAGCTACGCAACATGGTGGAGCGGCTCGTCATCATGGCCCCCGGCGATGTCATCACGGCCGACGATCTGCCGGCGCCGTTGCGCCCCAAGGAGGTGGCCGGGGCGGCGAGCGACGCGCGCGACCGGTCGCTCAAGGATGCCCGGGACAACTTCGAGCGTTCCTTCATCCTGGCCGAGCTCCGGACCAACGACTGGAACGTGACGCGGACCGCGGACCGGCTGGGGATCGAGCGCAGCCACCTCTACCGCAAGCTCAAGGCCTACAACATCAATCCGTCGAAGCGGGACACCTAGCGCGCCGCGCTCGGATACGGGCGGCCGTCCACGAACACGCGGGTGAGGAACGGCCGGCCGCCTTCCGCCAGCGCAATTTCCGCCTCGACTCGCCCGCGCGGCAACCCGCCGCGGCCCTCCGGCACGTAGAGTCGCTCGATTCCGTAGACGAGGTGCACCTCGGGCCGGCCCGACGTGTTGCTGAGCGAGTGCACGCGGCCGACGATCACGCGCTGCCCCGGCCCCGGCGTCACCGGCGCGCGGCTCGCGGCGGCCAGCGCGTAGACGCTATCTTGCAACCTCAGCGTCACCCAGACACGATCGCCGTAGTCGGGCCGGCCTCCGGCGATCGTCTCGAGCGGGATATCGGCGATCACGTACTGCAGCGACACGTAGTCGCCGCGCAGCAGGTCGCGGGGATCGCGCTGGACGACCTCGAGCCTGATTCGCTCGGCGCCGGCGAGCTCCCACTCGAGACTCGCCGACCAGGCGACCAGCACCAGGGCCTGCACGAGTACGGCCGCGATAAAGAGCCCGCGCCGCATCTACGCGCTCGCCCGCAGCACCGCGACCTTCGCAGTGACCCGGCGCCGCAGCAGCTCGAGCGCCCCGCCGAGCGCGAGCACGAACACGCCGGTGGCGGCGAACAGCGCGCTCGCCTGAAGCATCGTTCCAACGAGCTCGACGTAGCGCGCGACCGCGTCAACGCCGATCCAGATCACGCCCCAGTTGATCCACGCCGAGCGATCCCAGCGGGCGCCGCACAGGATGAGCGCCAGTGCCACGACTAGGAGGATCGCCCAGTTCGTCCAGCCGAGCATGTGGTAGACGGATTCGGGTGTCTGCTGGACGAGCTTCAGCGTCACCACCAGCAGGTAGACGATCACGAGCAGAAGCGAGGCGGCGAGCCCCGCGCGGATGATCGGGCGATCCGGAGGAAATCGGAGCCACGCGACCCCGACGGCCACTGCCGCCAGCGCGAGCAGGATCAGGACCGCCGCCGGCAAGCGCATGCTGGCTCCGACGATCCACCAGCCGCCGAGCTGCTTGAGGAAGCCGAGCGGCACCATCGCGACGAGTATCGTCAAGAGCCCGAGCTGCTCGATGAGCCGTCGCGCCCGGTGGAACTCTCCATCGCCGTGGAGTGACCCGATCGCCCACACCAGGACACCGGCCGCGCCGAAGGCCACGGCGCCGAGCGTCGCGTTCGCGTAGACGTCGCGGCCGAGCCACGTCGTGCGGTCGAGGACGAACATGCAGAACCACACCGAAGCGCCGCACCAGCCGAGCACGATGAGCGCGATCGATGGAAGCGCGTAGGCCGCCGGTACGAGCAGCGCCCACCACAGGAGAACCGCGTCCGACTCGCGCCCGGCCAGGTTGTAGAGCTGTCCGATGAGCGCGATACCGAGCAAAAGAAGCCCGCCGGCCAGCACGAACAGCCCCTCGCCCACCAGTCTCCGGTCGCGGGCGCGGAGGAAGAGGCCGCCCGCGTAGGAGCCGAGGAGCAGCGTCAGCACGCCGGCGAGCTTCGCCCAGCGTGGAATCTCCGCCCAGTTGTGGGCGATGACGAGGGCGATGGCCAGGGCGACGAGGGCGCCACCAACGATCGAGAAGATCGCGATCGGCCGCTGGAACCAACGGCCCGATTCCGGATAGCGCGCCAGGATCGCCTCGGCCTGCTGCGCGGTGACGACGCCGTCGCGGACCCAGCCCGGCGTCTCTTGCCGCAGGCGTCTCGTGAAGCTCGGCATGCTCGGACGTGCCCTCCGGCCTGTCACTCTAGCCCGGCTGACTTTCGCCGGAGAAGAAATCGGCGTACTGTCCCGGCGTGCTCGACCTCGTCCTGCGCAATTGCCGCCTGCCCGAGCGCGCCGATCCGCTCGACCTGGCGATCGCCGGCGGACGCATCGCCGCCGTCGGATCTTCCCTCGGCCCAGCCCGAGAGACGCTCGACGCCGGCGGATGCCTGGTCACGCCCGGCCTCGTCGAGGCGCACATTCATCTGGACAAGGCGCTTCTGGCCGACCGTGTGTCCGGCTCGGCCGGCACGGCTGCCGAGGCGATCCGCCTGACCGGCCAGGCCAAGCGCGGCTTCACCGCCGCCGACATCGCGGCGCGCGCGCGGCGCGTGCTCGACATGGCGGTGCCGGCGGGGACGACGGCGATGCGGGCGCACGTGGAGGTTGATCCGATCGTCGCCCTGGCCGGCATGGAGGTGATGCTCGCCCTCAAGCGGGAGTACGCGCCGGCCGTCGACATCCAGCTCTGCGCCTTCGCCCAGGAGGGCATCCTCCAGGCGCCGGGGACGGAGACGCTGCTCCGGCGCGCGCTCGAGATGGGCGCCGACCTCGTGGGTGGCTGCCCCTACAACGACACCGACGCCCGGCGGCACATCGAGATCGTGTTCGCGCTCGCGCGCGAGTTCGGCGTCGACGCGGATTTCCACGTCGATTTCTTCGACGAGCCCGAGCACCTTCACGTGCGCGAGATCATCCGTCAGACCGAGCGCCTGGGCTGGCAGACGCGCGTCGCGGTCGGCCATCTCACCGAGATGGCCGCGCTACCGCCCGCCGAGCAGGCGGCGCTGACGGCCGAGCTGGCCCGGGCCGGGATCGGCGTGATCAGCCTTCCCTTGACCGACCTCTATCTGATGGGACGCGGCGACGAGCGGAACGTGCGGCGCGGTCTCGCGCCGATCCGCCGTCTGCTCGAGGCCGGCGTCCCGGTCGCGCTCGCGTCCAACAACATCCGGAACCCCTTCACGCCGATCGGCACGGCCGACCCCGCCCATCTGGCGTTCGTCGCCGCCGTCGCCGCCCACATGGGAACGCCCGAGCTCATGCGGGAGCTCGTGGCCGCCGTCACGACGTATGCGGCGCGCATCCTGAACCTGCGCGACTACGGCTGCGCGGCCGGTTGCCGGGCCGATCTGGTCGTGTGGGACTGCCGGCGGCCGGAGGAGATCGTGACGTCGCTGCCGGCACGCCGCCTGGTGCTGAAGGCCGGGCGCGTCTCGGTCGAGCACGAGCGGCGAGTCGTCGAGCGGTGGCGTTCCGGAAACGCGCACAAAGACCACACGAGGATTGACACCGCCGGAGGACGCCATGTAGAGTGACTCTTCGAGTACATGACGCGCTTTCCTTTAAGCGAGCCCCGCGAGGCCCGCAAGGAGAGAAGATGAGCCGCCCCGCACCACGCCACCGCGAGAAGGCGCAGGTTCTCGACGAAGTCGCCCTCGACCGAGCTCTCACCCGCATCGCCCATGAGATTCTCGAGCGGAACGGCGGCGCCAAGGATCTGGCCTTCGTCGGGCTGCGCACGCGCGGCGTGACCCTGGCGCATCGATTGTCCCAGAAGATCGCCCAGATCGACGGCACGACGCTCCCGGTCGGAACGCTCGACATCACGCTCTATCGCGACGATCTCGGCATGCGCGGCACTCCGGTCATCCGCGGCACCGACATCCCGTTCTCGATCAAGGCCAAGACGGTGATCCTGGTCGACGACGTTCTCTTCACCGGCCGCACCATCCGCGCGGCGCTCGACGCGATCATCGACCTCGGACGGCCGACGGCCATCCAGCTCGCCTGCCTGATCGACCGCGGGCACCGCGAGCTGCCGATTCGCCCGGACTACATCGGCAAGAACCTGCCGACGTCGCGCCGAGAGAGCGTGGCGGTGCGACTCAAAGAGCACGACGGCGAGGACCGCGTCGTCATCGAAGAACCCGAGGAGGCCTAGCATGGGCTGGACCCGCAAGGATCTGCTCACGATGCGCGACCTCGAGGCGAGCGAGATCGTCTTGCTGGTGGACACCGCCGCGTCGCTGCAGGAGATCGCCGGGCGCGAGATCAAGAAGGTCCCGGCGCTGCGCGGTAAGACGGTCGTGAACCTCTTCTACGAGTCGTCCACGCGCACGCGCACCTCGTTCGAGATCGCCGGAAAGTGGCTTTCGGCCGACGTCATCAACTTCTCGGCCAGCGGCTCGAGCACGAGCAAGGGCGAGAGCTTCATCGACACCGCGAAGAACATCGCCGCGATGAGCCCCGACGTGGTCGTGGTCCGCCATTCGTCGGCCGGGGCCGCCGAGCTCCTGGCCCGCGAGCTGCCGTGCTCCATCGTGAACGCCGGGGACGGCGCGCACGAGCACCCCACGCAGGCGCTGCTCGATCTCTTGACGATCCGCGAGAAGAAGGGCCACTTCGAGGGCCTCCACGTGGCGATCGTGGGCGACATCGCCCACAGCCGGGTGGCGCGCTCGAACATCCACGGCATGCGCAAGCTCGGCATGACCGTCACGGTGGCGGGGCCGCCGACGCTCATCCCGCCCTACGTGCAGGAGCTGGGCGCGAAGGTGAGCTATCGCCTGGAAGACGCGATCGGCGACGTGGACGTGATCATGATGCTCCGATTGCAGCAGGAGCGCATGACGGCGGGCCTGATCCCGTCGCTCCGCGAGTACTCGCGCTACTGGGGGCTCACGCTCGACCGGCTGGCGAAGCACGCGCGGCCCGACGTCCTGATCATGCATCCCGGGCCCGTGAACCGCGGCGTCGAGCTCTCGCCCGAGGTCGCCGACGGCCCGTACTCTCTCATCCTCGATCAGGTGTCGCGGGGTGTGGCGGTGCGCATGGGCGTGCTCCTCCTCCTCGCCGGCCGGAAGGGCGGCGACGGCGCATGAGCCTCCTGCTCCGGGGCGGCCGCGTCATCGATCCGGCGAACAACGTCGACGCCGTGCAGGACGTCCTGATCGCGGACGACAAGATCGAGCGGCTCGGCCGGAGTCTCGAGGCGCCGGCCGGCGCCGAGATCGTGGACGCGAACGGCAAAATCGTCTGCCCGGGCTTCATCGACATCCACGTACACCTGCGCGAGCCGGGCTACGAGTACAAGGAGACCGTGGCCACCGGCACGCGCGCGGCCGCCGCGGGCGGGTTCACTGCCGTGTGCTGCATGGCGAACACGAACCCCGTCAACGACAACGGCGCGGTCACCGACTACATCCTGGCCAAGGCGAAGGTCGAGGGCGTGGTGCGCGTCTATCCGATCGGCGCCGTCACGCGCGGCCTGCACGGCGAGGAGCTGGCCGAGCTGGCCGAGCTCGCGGACTCGGGCTGCGTCGCCTTCTCCGACGACGGCCGCTGCGTCATGAACGCGGGCCTGTACCGGCGCGCCATGGAATACACGCTGCCGTTCGGCACGCCGCTCATCAGCCACGCCGAGGACGCCTCGCTGAGCCGGGGCGCGTCGATGAACGAGGGCGTCGTCTCGACCGAGACGGGCCTGCCCGGCCAGCCGGCGGCCGCCGAGGACATCATGGTGGCCCGCGACATCCTGCTCGCGGAGCTGACGGGCGCGCACGTGCACATCGCCCACGTCTCCACGGCCGGCGCGGTCCGTCTCATCCGGGACGCCAAGGCCCGGGGGCTCCAGGTAACGGCGGAGGTGACGCCCCATCATCTGGTGCTGACCGAGGAGGCCGTGAGAACCTGGGATCCGAACACCAAGATGGCGCCCCCGCTCCGGACCAAGCGCGACGTGGAAGCCCTGCTCGAGGCGCTCGCCGACGGCACGATCGATTGCATCGCGACCGATCACGCCCCGCACGCCCTTTCCGAAAAAGAAGGCGAGTTCGACCGCGCGGCCTTCGGCATCGTGGGGCTCGAGACGGCGGTGGCGGTGCTGCTCGACCGGCTGGTGCGGCCGGGGCTCCTGCCGCTCTCGACGTTGATCGCGCGGTTGAGCCGCGATCCCGCGCGGCTCCTCAATCTGCCGGGCGGGAACCTCGCCCCCGGCGCGCCCGCGGACGTCACGATCCTCGATCCCGACGCCGAGACGGTCGTCGAACCCCTGCGGTTCCGCTCGCGCAGCCGGAACACGCCGTTCGGCGGCTGGACCCTGCGGGGCGCGCCATGGATGACGCTCGTGGGCGGCCACATCGTGCGGGCATGAGCGAGCGCGCCTGGCTCGTCCTCCGTGACGGCCGCACGTTCAGGGGCCGTCCGCTCGGCGCCATCGGGGAAGCCGAGGGCGAGGTCATCTTCAATACCGCGATGTCGGGGTACCAGGAGATCCTCACCGATCCGTCCTATCGGGGACAGATCGTCGCGATGACTTATCCGATGATCGGCAACTACGGCACCAACTCCGAGGACATCGAATCGCGCCGCCCCTGGGCCAACGGCTTCATCGTGAAGGAAGCCTCGTCCATCGCGTCGAACTTCCGGTCCGACACGGGCCTCGACCAGTATCTGCGGCGCCACGGGATCGTCGGCATCCAGGACATCGACACGCGCGCGCTCACGCGCCACCTGCGCGACCACGGCGCGCAGGACGGCATCATCTCCTCCGTCGAGGCCGAGCCGGCGCGCCTGCGCGAGCGCGCCCGTGCCCTGCCCGGGCTCGTCGGCCGCGACCTGGTGGCCGAGGTGACCGCCGCCGCGCCGTACACCTGGGCGGAGGGCAGCTGGGAGCTCTCACGCGGCTACACGGCGCCGCCACCGGCGCGGTTCAAGGTGGTCGCGTACGACTGCGGCATCAAGCTCAACATCCTGCGCCAGCTTCGCGCGTCGGCGTGCGACGTGACGGTTGTGCCGGCGGCGACGCGGGCGGCAGAGGTCCTCGAGCGGAAGCCGGACGGCGTCTTCCTCTCGAACGGCCCGGGCGATCCGGAAGGCGTGCCGTACCTGATCGAGTCGGTGCGCGACCTCCTCGGGCGCCTGCCGATCTTCGGTATCTGCCTCGGCCACCAGATCCTCGGCCTCGCGGCCGGCGGGCGCACCTACAAGCTGCCCTTCGGTCATCACGGCGCGAACCACCCGGTCAAGGACACGACGACCGGGAAGGTCGAGATCACCTCTCAGAACCACGGCTTCGCGGTCGATCCGGCGTCGGTGTCCAAGCTCGGCTGGGAACCGACACATATGAACCTCAACGATGGCACCTGCGAGGGGCTCCGGCACCGCGAGTGGCCGGTCTTCTCGGTGCAGTACCACCCGGAAGCCTCGCCCGGGCCGCACGACGCCAACTACCTCTTTCATCGCTTCACGGACCTCATGACCAGGAACGGAGGCTGAGCGCGTCAT
>DASRIY010000186.1:0-19164 GCA_035649755.1 Candidatus Methylomirabilota bacterium | reverse complement strand
AGCTGGGGCAACATCCTCAGCGAGGGCCGCCAGTACATCAAGTGCTGCCCGTGGCTGACGACGTTCTCCGGGCTCGCCATCATGGCCGCGGTGCTGGCCTTCAACCTGACGGGCGACGCCCTGCGCGACCTGCTCGATCCCCGCCTGAAGGGCGAGTAGCGCTACGACGGCAGCAGGCGCTCGTGCAGCGCGCTGATGATCTCGGCCATCGCCGCGTGCGCCCACACGTCGGGGAAGGGTGACTCGAGCAGCGCTCCGATGTCGCGCCCGCCGCGCGCCTTCGATTGCTCTTCGGTCTCGCCCGGGCGTGCCGCCCGCAGCGCGCGGAGCACGCGGTCCTTCTGGTAGATGACCGGGTACTCGATGTAGCGGTGCAGCTCGACGAAATCCTTCGTGAAGAAGACCGCCACCGGGATCGTGGCGAACGTCTGCCCGTCCTTCTGGTTGGCATACTCGCGCACGAGGTCGGCATTGGCGTGCGCGCCCGGGTCGGGAAGCCCCTTGCGCTGCATCGTCTCGGCGTCGCGGGCGAAGATGCGCAGGTCGAGGCCTCCGGCCTCGGCCAGGCGCGCCAGATACGGGACGTCGCGCCGGCAGTCGGAGGACCAGTCCTCCGAGATGACCAGGATTTTCGCGGGCCCGCCGGGCTGCGCGGCGAGCCGCTTGATCGCCGCCGCCTCGGCGTCTGTGAGCTGCGCCTTCGCGTAGCGCTCGGCGAGGAAGCCGCTCCAGTCAATGCGCGGGCGGACCAGCGCCAGACGGCGAACGTCGAATCCCTCGCGGCCGAGGTTCTCGGGCGAGCCGGTGAACTTCACGTAGTCGGCGAACGTCATCCCGCGGGCGAAGCGCTCGGGCGTCATGCGAGCCCCAGGAGCGACTCGAGGTTCTTCCAGAGGATCTTCTCCTTCTCATCCGCGCTGAGACTCTTGAGCCCCTGGACCCAGACGACCGGCGAGGGATGCCAGGGCACGAAGGGCCAGTCGCTGC
Organism: Candidatus Methylomirabilota bacterium; assembly: GCA_035649755.1. GTDB lineage: Bacteria > Methylomirabilota > Methylomirabilia > Rokubacteriales > CSP1-6 > AR31. The sequence goes on along the minus strand of DASRIY010000186.1, from coordinate 18,177 downwards.
CCAGCACCACCCGGTCGCTCCCCACCTCGTCCAAGAGGAAGCGCAGGGCCTTCTCGCTGCCCACCACCGTGTCGTAGTAGAGGTTGCGCTGGTAGCTGCTGGGCGGCTTCGGGATCGATCGGTTCGCTTCCGGCGTGCCCTGCCAGCCCCGATCCATGCGCCCCATCGCGTAGCACGCCGGGCCGCCGCCGTGGGCGATGCACACCTTGAGCTTCGGGCACGAGTCGAAGACGCCGCCGAAGATCAGCGTGGCGACGGCGATCGCGTCGTCGAGGATGACGCCGAGGCTGTTGGAGAGCCCGTAGCGGGTGGTGCGCTGCATCATGAAGTTGTGCTGGGGCTGCGGATGGAAGAACAGCACCGCGCCCATCGCCTCCGCCGCCTTGAACAGCGGCCGGAACTTCTGCTCGTCCCAGTTCTCGCCGTTCACCCCGGCGGTGTCGAGCTCGACGCCCTTGAGGCCGAGGACGGTCACCGCGCGCTCGAGCTCGTCGATGGCGGCCTTCACGTCCTGGACGGGCAGGGTGGCCAGGCCCGCGAACCGCTGCGGCCACTGGCGGGTCATCCCGGCGATCTCGTCGTTGACCTCGCGCGCCAGCGCCCGCCCCTGCGCGGAATCGAGGTGATAGCCGAAGAAGGGCGTGTGAATGGAGACGACCTGGACGTCGACGCCTTGCGCGTCCATGTCCTTCAGCCGCTCCTCGGGCGTGAAGCGCACCTTGGGCGAGCTGAAGCTCGTGCGCCGGCCGCCGCCCAGCATGGCGCCGATGCCGTCGCCGGGCTCGTGACGAAAGCCGTGCCATTCCCGGCCGGCCTCGACGGCTTGCCACAGGGACCGCGGCACCAGGTGCGCGTGAATGTCGATGGTCTTCATGAAGTCCTCCCTCTAGAGGTCGAGGAGCCGTCGCGCTGTCGCCTCGATCCACTTCGTCTTCGGGTCCTCGTCGAACACGAGCTTTTCGTCGGCGGGCGCGATGCCCCAGGAGCCGCGGCCCAGCTCGGCGTCAAGCTGTCCCGGCGCCCACCCCGCGTAGCCCAGACAGAAAAGCGCCCGGCGCGGGCCGCCGCCCCGGGCCATCGCCTGCAGCACCTTGGGATCCTCGCTGAGCGCGAAGTGCGTGTTGATCACGAGCGTGCCCTCGCCCTTCCAGTCCGGCGTGTGCAGGACGAAGCCGCGTTGCGACTCGACCGGCCCGCCGTAGTACACGCGGACCTTCCCGCTTCCGGGAGGCGCCTCGAGCCCGAATGGCTCGAGCGCGCGCTCGAACGGCGCGTCGCCCATGGGGATGTTGACGACGAGGCCGAGCGCGCCGCCCTCGGTGTGCCGGACCATGTAGATCACAGTCCGCGCGAAGCGAGGGTCGCGCAGCGCCTCGGTCGCGACGAGCAGCCGCCCGGCGAGCGAGCGCCGACCCGTCGCCGGGGCGCGCTCGTCGGCCATCGCGGTCGCCACGACGGTCAGCGCGAGCAAGAGCGCGACCACGGCTATTTCTTGAAGAGGTTGTCGAACCCGCGGCGGATGTCGCCCGGGCGCGTCGAATCCGGGGAGGCGTCGCGCTCGACGGTCACGCGCAGTGAGAACACCGTGCAATTGTTACGCGCGTTCTTGTCGGCGATGTGCTCGGGGATGGGCTCCTCGCACTCGAACCGCCGGCTCGTATCGAAGTGCGCGCACTGACGACACGCCCGGATGGCCGTGCGGCAGTTCGGGCACTCCTCGAGGGCGGCGGTCGCCACGGGCAGGACCGCCCCGCAGGCGCCGCAGCGGGAGACGGTGCGCTTGGCCAGCATCCCGCCGCTCCGTTGAGACGCCGAAGGCGGCGGCTCGCGCCGGCCTGGGCTCGAGCCCGAGCTCTGGTTACCGCGGTAGCCCTGCTGGCGGTATTTACGGTCGTCCATGGCGTTGCTCCCGTGCTCACTCTAGCCGATATCGCGGCGACAGGCGCGCCGTGTCTCTACCGCGCCGCAACGCCCGCCAGGCGGCCGGCGGCTTGACCGCGGCGCCCCGGCGGCCTACGGTGTGGGGCGTCATGCGGACAATCGGCGTCGCGGTCGGGCTCGGAGTGGCGCTTGTGGTCGGCCCGTTCTCCGCGGCCGCGTCGACGCTGCTCGACTACGTCACGTTCGACGGCATCGATTACATCCGCTGGACGGAGGAGCCGGGTCGCGAGCTCGGGCGCGAGGATCTCGGCCTCGAGTTCGCCGTCGTGGAATGCTCGTTCGGCGAGGATCTGCGTGGATGCCCGTACGGGGTCGATGCGAGCGCGGCATTTCTCCCCGCGGGCACCCGGATGTACGCGGTCCGCGGCCACGCGACCACGTTCCGGCTGGCCGCGGTATGGCGAGACCGCATCTTCCTGTATCAGGCCTGGCGGAATCCGCGCGCGAAGGTCGCGACCGATCTCTACGACATCGCCGACAAGGTGCGCGGAATCGACGTCCGGCGGGGCGAGCCGCCCCTGGCCGCGGGCCGGGCGCCGGCCGCGATCACGGCGCCGCGCGACCGCGAGGCGCTCGTCGAGATGATCGCCCGGGGCACCGCGCGGCGTCCGCAGGCGCACGAGGCAGGCGAGCCCCGCTACTGGCTCACCTTCTGGCTCAGCGACGGCACCACGCTGAGCCGGGTCTATTTCCGTGAGACGCATGAGCTGATGGGCGGCGTGGTCGTGTCTGGCGACTTCACACGCATCATCGAGCGTTATCTGGGCGAGTGAGTCGGGCCCACATGCTTGACTTTGGTCGCGGCCCGGGCGATCTTCAGCTTCCACCGATCGTATGAGCGCGTTCAATCCGATGGACCCCGAGTTCCTGGCGGATCCCTATCCGACATACCATCGTCTGCGCGACGAGGACCCCGTCCATCACAGTCCGATGGACTTCTGGGTGCTCACCCGGTACGAGGACGTCGCGGCGGTGCTGCGCGATCCGCGCTTCATCAAGGAGCCGCTGGTGTCGATGGTGGCGGCGCGCTTCGGCGTGTCGGTGCCGCCGGGCGTGGGGCTCTCGATGCTGGACCGCGATCCGCCGGATCACACGCGCCTCCGGAGCCTGGTGAGCAAGGCGTTCACTCCGCGGGTCGTCGAGGGACTGCGGCCGCGCATCCAGAAGATGGTGGACGAGCTCATCACCCGCGCCGAGGCCGTCGGTACGATGGACCTCATCGAGGAATTCGCCTACCCGATTCCCGTCAACGTCATCTGCGAGATGCTGGGCGTTCCCGTCGAGGATCACGAGCGGTTCAAGGGCTGGAGCCTCGACATCGCCCGCGGGCTCGATTCCGTCTGGCTGCCCCCGGAGTCCGAGATTCCCAAGCGGAGCGGGGCGGCCCGTCACGCGATCGGAGACTACATGCGAGGGCTCATCGCCGAGCGCCGCGCCTCGCCGCGCGGCGACTTGCTCTCGGCGCTGATCGCCGCCGAGGAGGCGGGAGACAAGCTGAGCGAGGACGAGCTGATCGCCACCTGCATTCTCCTGCTCATCGCCGGCCACGAGACGACGGTCAATTTGATCGGCAACGGCACGCTGGCGCTCCTACGTCACCCCGAGGAATTACGTCGGCTTCGCGAGACGCCCGGGTTGATCACGAGCGCCGTGGAGGAACTCTTGCGCTACGATGGTCCGGTACAGCGCACGGCACGCATCACGAGCACCGCGGTCACGCTCGGCGGTCGGACGATCCCCAAGGGCGAGATGGTGATGCCCTTCATCGGCGCCGCCGACCGCGATCCGTCCCAGTTTCCCGACCCCGATCGCCTGGATCTTGGTCGCGCCGACAACCGCCACATCGCCTTCGGCTGGGGCATTCACTTCTGTCTCGGGGCCCCGCTCGCGCGCGTGGAAGGGCAGATCGCCATCGACACGCTCGTGCGGCGGCTTCCACGGCTTGCGCTCGTCAACGACGAGCCCGAGCATCGTCAGAGTCTGACCCTCAGAGGGCTCAAGGCCCTCCCGGTGACATTCTGATGGCGCCCACCAACAGCGAGCAGCGTGACACCAAGACCGTAGTCCCGCCGCATCCGGTTCTGAACGAATACTACTCGCGCCCCGACGAGCGACAGGGGTTCGTCGCGGACCTGTTCGACGGCTGCGCCCGCTACTACAACCGGGTTGGCACCATGCTGGATTTTGGCTCGGGCCGCTGGTATCGCCGCGACGCCCTGCGGCGAGCCGGACTGCGCAAGGGCATGCGCCTGCTCGACGTCGCCGCCGGCACCGGGCTCATGACGCGCGGGGGCGTCGACATCACCGGCAAGGAAAACGTCGTGGGGGTCGATCCGAGCCAGGGCATGCTCGGAGAGGCGAAGAAAGCGGTCACCGCGCCTCTGGTGCGGGGCCGAGCCGAGGCCCTTCCGTTCCGCAGCGAGCGCTTCGACATGCTCAGCATGGGCTTCGCCCTGCGCCACGTGCCCGATCTCGGGATCGCCTTCCGCGAATACTTCCGCATCCTGAAGCCCGGCGGACGGATCATCCTGCTCGAGACGCCGCGGCCCGAGACGCGGTTCGGACGCTGGTTCGTCAAGACTCACTTCCAGCGCGTCCTGCCGTGGATGGCGCGGGTCACGTTCCGGAACGAGCCGGCTCAGCTCCTCATGAAATTCTACTGGGACACGATCGATCAGTGCGTGCCGCCGGAGACGATCCTCGCTGTGCTGAGGAAGACAGGCTTCGTGGACGTCAAGCTACAGCGGACGTACTTGATGATCAACGAGTACACGGCCACCAGGCCCTTGAAGTAGCCGTTCGCTGAATCCGGGGCCGCCGGGCCCCGGATTCAGCGGATCACGTACTTCTTGGGGTCGATGCCGCGCATGCCGTGGCGGCCCAGGAAGCGCAGGAGGCCGCGGCTGTAGCGGGAGGTCGTAGCCGCGCCGCTGGCGAGCCGGCCGACCTGACGACCGATGTGGCCCTGCAGCATCTTCTTGAAAAATCCCGCGTTGGGCGCCATCCAGGATTTCCCCGCCTCCATCAAGGCCGCGAGCCGCCCGTCGTAGAGATACGCCACGAGCTCGAACCAGGCCGACAGCATCTCGGTCTGCGCGGCGGAATACGAGGCCAGCACCGACTGCATCTCGGGGGGTGTCGGGGTGGCCTTTCGCTCGAGCCACGGCGCCAGACCGTCGGCCAGAAGCTCGGCCGAGCGCAGCGCCAGGAACACGCCGGGAGAGAGCATGGGATCGATGAAGCCGAACGCGTCGCCCAGCATGACCCAGCCGCGCCCGTAGCCGCGCTCGGAGATGAGCTGGTAGTTGGAGTACGTCGCCACGTCGCTCACGCGCTTGGCGCCGCCGCCGATGGAGAAGAGCCAGGGGTCGGTGGCGATGGCGCACTCGAGACGCTCTTCCGGGGTGCGCCCGAGCTTGGCTGCGTCGGCCTGATCCAGCACGATTCCAATAGACAGGCGGTCCTGCAGCGGAATGCACCAGCTCCAGCCGCCGGCCTGACCGCGCGCGATCAGCACCTGACCGGGCACGTCATCCCAGTTGAAGTTCTCGAAATGGGCGAAGTGGGCGACGTCCTTGCGCGGTCCGAGCTTCGCGCCGATCGACAGGGCACGCGCCCCGTGACGGGCGCGGCCGGTCGCGTCAACGACGAGGTGCGGGGGATGCTCGTACATCCCCGGCGCCGCCGCCAGCGTCTCGGGCGCGAGGGCCAGCTCGGCTCCCGACCCGTTGCCGTTACCCGTCTCGAAGCGGGCTTTCACCGGCACATGGCGCACGCCGGCGGCGAGTGCCTTGGCGAGGAGCGCCTGATCGAACTGCGGCCGCGGGATGTTGTAGGCGTACGGGAACACCGCCGGCACGAACTGATCGAACGTGACGCTCACGCGGTGCGTGGGCGACCAGATGAACGAGACGCCAGGCTTGACCCGGCTGAAGCCGGCCGTCTCCTCCTCGAAGCCGAGCCGCCGCAGAATCGGCACGACGGCTGGAACCATGGATTCTCCGACGAGCAGGGGCGGGTGGCGGCCGTCGTCGAAGAGCGTGACGTCGCCGCCGGCCCGGGCGAGCAGGATCCCGAGCGCGGCACCCGACGGGCCGGCCCCGACGATCGCGATCCGCAGGCGCTCGGTCGCCGTATTCGAGTTCATGGTGTCCTCGTCCATCCCATTCCGTCGCGGATCACCTCGATGATCCGCGCCGCTTCGGTGTCCGTGATGGCGCCCTCGAGCCACGACACGACGATGTTGTCGAGATTCTCGCAGCGATTGAAGAATACCCCAAGTGCCGGCCGCGGCGGAACGACCGGCACGTGATAGGCGTTCACGACGCGCCGTCCGAAGCACTGGGCCAGGTACGATGGCCACTCCGCCAGGTCCGCGCAGTTGAACGAGAAGAGCTCGCCGCCCTTCGTCCAGGGCAGGACGCGCAGGATCATCGAGCGTGGCCGCCAGTGGAGAAAGTCCAGGCCGACCAGCGCGGAATCGATCTGCCCATCGCGGATGGCGTCGGTCATCTGGCGCCGGAGCGCGCGCGCCAGCTCGGGAACATCCTTGGTATCGGCGGGAAGAAAACGCGCGAAGTGAAACGTGAGGTGGTTTCCGATGGTCGCGCCCATCTCGCCCTTCGGGCGCACGTCGATGGAGATGGGCAGGAGAAATGGAACGTCGGGAAGCCCCCGGCGCTCCCACAGCTCGGCCATCGCCCGGCCGACGTGGGCCAGTCGCCAGGTGATCTCGCGCGTCGCGCGCGGCCCGCCGCTCGAGTCGGCCGCCGCAAAGCATTCGTGACGGAATCGAATTCGCCCGGGAGGAATCACCTTCGAGCCCAGCGACACCGGGGGCTCGGGAGAGGCGGACTGCAGGTGCTTCAGGCTCTCGCCGGCGATCCGCGCGCGCACCCTGAACGGCCGGTCGTCGGGCGGCGTGACGAACGCCGGCGGCGCGCCGTTCCACGGGCTCTGGCCGGCGTGCCGATCCAGGTGATCGAGGTGCGCGAGGAGATTCTGGCCGCCGCGCGCATCCGTGAACGGGTGATACCACGTGAGGACCAGGAAGCTCGGCAGCCCCTCGGCACCGGGCGCGGGATCGAGCAGGACGACGCGGACGGGCGGCTCGCGCGTCGGGTCGATGCGCGCGTCGAGCTCCGCCGTCAGCGCGCGCGCGAAGCTCTCCCGTGTGGTGACCGTGTCGCGTCTCACGGGCGGCCGCGTGAGCTCGGCGCGATCGCCGGCGGCCCAGTGTAGCTTGCCCCAGGGAAACGGTCGCCGAAGCCGGGCGGCGGGCCACGGGCACACGTCGAGGAATCGGTCGAGCGCGCGCTCCATCCGCTCGGGGGCGATCGGGCCGTCGCACTCGACCACGAGCGACGTGTTGCTGCTGAGCCCGATGCCCTTCCAGAGCGGATGGCGGGCCATCAGGACCAGATCGGCGCCGCGCAAGGGGAGTCGGCGCACGCGACGGGCGCGGAGGCTCAAGATCGGCATCGTCTCGACAGGCCATCTTCGTCTGAATGGCTCTTGCCCGCAAGATCGCCGTCCAGGCTTATCATCGTCGGGGCGAAGGAGGCCTGGCGATGGTGACAGCCCTGTATCGTTCACTCCTGGCCGTGCTGGCGATGACGACCCTGGCGACTGCGGCGGACGTGCCGCGATCCCGGACGCCGGAGGACCAGGACCTGAGCGACGCACGCGCCCGCATCGAGGCCAAGGACTGGCCGGGCGCCGTGGACATCCTGAGAAAGGCCGTGGCGCGCGACCCGGGCAACGCCGAGTACCACAACCTGTTCGCCTACTCGGTGCGCCACACCGCCAGCCCCGACATGAACGTCGTGTTCCAGCACTACCGCGAGGCGCTCCGGATCGCCCCGCAGCATCGCGGCGCGCACGAGTACATCGGCGAGGCATACCTGATCGTCGGTGACCTGCCGAAGGCGAAGGAGCACCTGGCCGCGCTCGACAAGCTCTGCTTCTTCTCGTGCGCCGAGTACCGCGACTTGAAGAAGGCGATCGAGCGCTACGAAAAGAAGCCGTGAGCCGAGGAGGCGCGTCGTGACGATTGCGTGCGATCAGCGTGGCATCGGCAAGCTCCGTGTGCTGCTCATCCTGGTGCTGCTGGTGGCGCTGGGCGCCGGTTACTTCTGGGCCATGTTGAAGTGGAGCTACTCGACCGGGGAGCGCGCCGGATGGGTCCAGAAGCTCTCCCGCAAGGGCTGGGTCTGCAAGACGTGGGAAGGCGAGATGGCGATGGTGTCTATGCCGGGCTCGATGTCCGAGAAGTTCGCCTTCACGGTCCGGGATCGCGCCGTCACGGATGAGATCAACAAGGTGATGGGCCGGCGAGTCACGCTCCACTACGAGGAGAAGGTCGGTCTGCCGACCAGCTGCTTTGGCGAGACGCGCCACTACGTGACGAGGGTAACGCTCATGGAGGACTTTCCGCTGGCCCCCGGCGTCGTGGTGCCGCAGCCGGCGCCCCAGCCCGCGCAGCCGGCGAAGTAGGGGGCGGTCGCCGCTAGGGGACCGCCGTTGTGACGATCACCACCGAGCCGTCGGCGAAGGTCCCCGTCAGCGAGAAGCTCGTGCCCGACGTGTAGGGCGACGGGTTGAAGTCGGCGCTGAAGACGTAAAAGGACCCCCCGTCAGCGACCGCGAAGTTGACGACGCCGCTGCCGTTGTTCAGGAGCGCGCTGTCGAGACCGGCCGCGGCCCCCAGAGCCCAGTACGACGTGGCCGGGTCGGTGTCCCAGATGCCCGCGCCGCCGTTCCGGCGCAGCTCGAGCTTCGTGACCGTGCGCGGACCGCTCCCGGCTTCGACCGTCACGCGGAACGTGCCGTCGAGCGCGCCGTCAGGACCGAAGGCCGTGGGATTCGCGCCCACCTTGTCCCGGAGCTTGCCCTGGAACGCCAGGCTCAGGGTCGGCGGCGGCGGCATCACTGTGAAGCCGCCCGCCCTGATCGCGGCCTGGCCGTCGGGGTTCGTGACGGTCACGTCGCGCGGCCCCGTCGCGGCCGTCGTCGCGATCGAGAGAGCGACCGAGATCTGCGTGGACGAGATCACCGTCGTCGACGACACCGTGACGTCCGGGCCGAAGGACGCGGTCGCTCCGGACTGGAAGTTCGTGCCGGTCACCGTGACGGCGGGGCTCGCGCCCTGGACGCCATTGCTCGGCGTCAGGCTGGAAATCGTCGGCACGGGCGGCAGAGTGACGGTCGCGGTCGCGGACGTGCCGTCGGCGAAATTGGCGGTGACCGTGAAGCCCGAGCCACTCGTGAACGCCGGGGGATTCGGATCACCGGCGAACACGTAGACAGAGCCGCCGTCGGTGATGGCGGTGCTCACCGCGCCGTTACCGGCGTTGACAAGGGCGCCATCGAGGGTGGCCGCGACGCCGAGGGCCCAGAAGGACGTGGCCGCGTCAGTGTCCCAGGTGCCACCGCCGCCGTTACGGCGCAGCTCGAGACGGGTGAGCGTGCGCGCGCCGCTGCCGGCCTGAAGGCTCAGACGGAACGTCCCGTCGAGCGCGCCGTCGGCGGCGTACGACGTCGGGTTAGCGCCGACCTTGTCCCGGAGCTTGCCCAGGAACGCCAGGGCGAGCGTCGGCGCCGGCGGGGACACGGCGAAGCCACCCTGCTTGATCGCGACCTGGCCGTCCGGATTCGTGACCGTCACGTCACGCGGCCCCATCGTCGCGCTCGCGCCGATCGAGATCGAGACCGACAGCTGGGTCGACGAGGTGACCGTCGTGGAGGTCACCGTGACGTCCGCGCCGAAGGCCGCGCTCGCGCCCGGCTGGAAGCTCGAGCCAGCGACGGCGACGGCGAACGCCGCGCCCGGCGAGCCGGTGCTCGGCGTCAGGCTGGAGATCGCCGGCATCGGCGGCAGGGTGACGGTCGCCGTCGCTGACGTGCCGTCGGCGAAGTTGGCGGTGACCGTGAAGCCCGAGCCGCTGGTGAACGCCGGGGGATTCGGCTCGGCGGCGAACACGTGGACGGAGCCGCCGTCGGTGATGGCAACGTTCACCGCGCCGTTACCGGCGTTGAGGAGCGCGCCGTCGAGGGCCGCCGCGACACCGAGGGCCCAGAAGGACGTGGCGGCGTCAGTGTCCCAGGTGCCGCCTCCGCCGTTCCGGCGCAACTCGATCCGCGTGAGCGTGCGCGCGCCGCTGCCCGACTGGAGCGTCAGGCGGAACGTGCCGTCGAGCGCACCGTCGGCGGCGTACGTGGTCGGGTTCGCGCCGACCTTGTCCCGGAGCTTGCCGAGGAACGCCAGGCCGAGTGTCGGCGCCGGCGGAGCCACGGTGAATGCGCCCTGCTTGATCGCGACCTGGCCGTCCGGATTCGTGACCGTTACGTCACGCGGCCCCATCGTGGCGGTCGCGCCGATCGAGATCGAGACCGATAGCTGGGTCGACGACGTGACCGTCGTGGAGGTCACCGTGACGTCCGCGCCTAAGGAGGCGGTCGCGCCCGGCTGGAAGTTGGTGCCTGCCACGGTGACCGCGAACGCCGCCCCCGGCGAGCCGGTGCTCGGCGTCAGGGTGGAAATCGTCGGCATCGCCGGCAGGGTGACGGTCGCGGTCGCGGACGTGCCATCGGCGAAGTTGGCGGTGACCGTGAAGCCTGCGCTGCTGGTGAACGCCGGGGGATTCGGGTCACCGGCGAACACGTGGACCGAGCCACCGTCGGCGATGGGGACGTTCACCGCGCCGTTGCCGGCGTTGAGGAGCGCGCCGTCGAGGGCGGCCGCGACGCCGAGCGCCCAGAAGGACGTCGCCGCGTCAGTGTCCCAGGTGCCGCCGCCGCCGTTGCGGCGCAGCTCGAGGCGGGTAAGCGTACGCGCCCCGCTGCCGGACTGTAGGGTCAGGCGGAACGTGCCGTCGAGCGCGCCGTCGGCGCTGTACGTCGTGGGGTTCGCGCCGACCTTGTCCCGGAGCTTGCCCAGGAACGCCAGGCCGAGCGTCGGCGCCGGCGGCGAGACCGTGAAGCCCGCCACGCGCGTCGCGGTCTGCCCGCCGGTGGTGACGGTCACGTCCCGCGCGCCCATCGTTGCCGCGCTATCGATCGCGATGGCGAACGACAGCTGCGTCGACGAGACGAACGTCGTGGAGTTGACCATGATGCCGGCGCCAAACGACGCGCTGGCGCCGGACTGGAAGTTGGTGCCCGTCACCGTCACCGTGAGGCTCGCGCCCGGCGCGCCGCTATTCGGCGACACCGCGGTGATCGAGGGCATCTGCGGCAAGGTGACGGTCGTCGCCGCCGAGGTGCCGTCGGCGAAGCTGGCGGTCAGGGTGAAGCCGGCCCCGCTGCTGAACGGCGTCGGGCTCAGATCGGAGGCGAACACGAAGAAGGCGCCGCCGTCGGCGACGGGGAGGCTCACCGTGCCGTTGCCGGCGTTCACCAGCGCGCCGTCGAGGCTGGTCGTGGTGCCGAGCGCCCAGTAAGAAGTCGCCGGATCGGTATCCCAGATGCCGCCGTTGCTCGTCTGGCGCAGGTCGAGCTTGGTCACCGTCCGCGGCCAGATGCCGCCCTGGACCGTCACGCGGAACGTCCCGTCGAGCGCGCCGTCCGGAGCGAACGCCGTCGGGGTCGGCCCGACCTTGTCCCGCGACTTGCCCAGGAACGCGAGCGTGATCGTCGGGGGCGGCGGCACGATCGTGAAGGCGCTGGTCTTTATGACGACCTGGCTGTCCGCGTTCACGACCGTTACGTCGCGCGCGCCGAGCGCGGCTGCGGTCCCGACCGTGATGGCGACCGACAGCTGGGTCGGCGAGACAAAGGTCGTGGAGTTCACCATGACGTCGGCGCCGAACGACGCGCTCGCGCCCGACTGGAAGTTGCTGCCCGTCACCGAGACCGTCAGGCTCGCCCCGGGCGCCGCGCTGCTCGGCGACACGCTCGAGATCGCGGGTAGCATCGGGAGGTTCACGCTCGTGCTGGCCGAGGTTCCGTCGGCGAAGCTGGCGGTCAGTGTGAACGTGGACCCGGTCGTGAACGGCGTCGGCGTCAGGTCCGACGCGAACATGAAGAACGCGCCGCCATCGGCGACCGGGAAGCTCACCGTTCCGCCGGCGGCGTTCAGAAGCGCGCTATCGAGGCTCGCGGTGGCCCCGAGCGCCCAGTATGGCGTCGCCGGATCGGTGTCCCAGATGCCGCCGCCGCTGGCGCGGCGCAGATCGAGGCGCGTCACCGTGCGCGGCCACATCCCGCCCTGCACGATTACCCGGAACGTCCCGTCGAGGGCCGTGTCGGGGGCGAAGGCGGTGGGGCTCGGGCCCACCTTGTCTCTGAGCTTGCCGAGGAATGCCAGGCTCATCGTCGGCGGCGGCGGCAAGACTGTGAAGCTATTCGGGCGGGTGTAGGTCTGGCCGCCGGGGTTCGTCAGCGTCACGTCGCGCGCGCCGATCGCCGTCGTGAGCGGAATGGTGAGGCCGATGGTGAGCTCGTGCGCGGACACGAGCGTCGTCGACGTCACGGTGACGCCGTCGCCGAAGGAGGCGGTCGTCCCGGACTCGAAGTTGATGCCGGTGATCGTCACGCTGAGGCTCGTGCCGACCGTGCCGCGATCGGGCGTCACGCTCCCGACCAGCGGTACGCCCGGATAGAGGAGCGCCAGCAGCGCGAGGTCGACCTGGATGCGCGGTTTGGTGGTGACGCCGCCCGCGCGCGTGTCGGTGATCATGACGCCGGTGTCGGTCAGGGCCTGCAGGACCTCGTCGACGGTTGCGCTGGGCTTGGCCTGCTTGAGGATCGCCCAGGCGCCGGCCACGTGCGGGGAAGCCATTGACGTGCCGCTCGCCACCGCGAACTGGCCGCCGGGATAGGACGAAAGGATCTCGTCGCCCGGCGCAAACAGTGACACGAAGGGCGCGACGTTCGAGAACTCCGCGACCTGATCATCCTTGGTGGTGGCGCCGACGCTCACCGCGGTGGAGACGCAAGCGGGTGCGCTGATCTGGCTCGTGGAGCCGTCGTTGCCCGAGGCCACCACCGTCGCGATGCCCACCGCGCGCAGGTTGTCGATGAACGGCTTGTATTCCTGGTCGTCGCAGTTCGAGCTGAACAGCTCGGCGCCGAGGCTCATGTTGACCGCCGCAATGGCGTAGGCGGTCCGCAAGGTGTAGACGCGCTCGAGCGCGGCGAGGATGTCGGAGGTGTAACCCCCGATACACGGCGGCACGCCGCCGCAGTCGAGGAACCCGTTGATCCGGGAGAACACCTGGATCGCGATGAGGTTGGCGCCCTTGCCGACACCCCAGATCGGCAGATCGGCCGGCGTGCCGTTCCCGGCGACGATGCCCGCCACGTGCGTGCCGTGCCAGCAGCCCTGCTCTTCCAGCGGACACGGCGCCGCGGCGCCGGGGCCGATCTGCTCCTGGGCGCCGTTCGGGCAGAGCGTCGTGCTCTGCTGCCCAGACGTGGTGGAGTAGCACGCCTCCTCGACCACCTTGCCGGCCAGGAGCGGATGCGCGGAGTCGACGCCGCTGTCGATCACCGCCACCACGGTGCCGGTGCCGTCGTACCCCTGAGCCCAGGCCTGATCGGCGCCGATGAGCGGGACGCTGTCGATCAGCACCGGCTTGTGGATCCGATCCTCGATCACGCGCCGCACCATCACGCCCGACGCTTCGAGCTCGCGCAATGCCCCCGGGCCGGCCCCGATCGCGATCAGTGGCGCCGTCTGGTAGCGGCGGAACACCTGGTGCGGATGCTTGGCCAGCCGGGCCAGCACGCGCGCGGCGGTGTCGGCGATCTCCTGGCGGTATGCGAATCGAGCTTGAGCGGAGAGCGTGCTCTCGGTCCGGCGGTTCGACGGCAGCGCGAGCTCGACGAGCACGCGTACCTCGCCCTCGGTCTGCGCGCGATCGTGGATCCGGGTCGGCACCACGCGCTTGCTGTCGTCGCGAGGCGCCGGCGGCGCTTGAGTCTGCGCGAGCGCGGGTGTCGGAAGCGCGACGCCGAGCAGCAGGAGGCTCGCCGCGGCGAGCTTGAACAGTCGAATCCGCGCGGCTTCCGAAAACTCGCGTCGAACGGCCGCCCGTGACATGGCCCCTTATAGTGCGCAACGACCATGCCAACCGTAAGGCCCTGAACGGATGGACTTGCCGGCCTCTCGAATGACGGTTTGGCAGGCGGGGTGCCGCCGGTCGTCACCGAAAGCCGACCGTCAGCGGCGAGGCTCGGAGCCCTCCAGAGGTGGTGCGATGCGATCGGGGCGGACGCGGATCACGAGCCCCTGCATGCCTTCGAGCCGCGCGAGCGCGGCCGCGTCGATCTCGAGCGCGAGCAGCGGCACCGTCGTGTAGCGGCGCGCGAGACGGGCGCCGGTGCCGGCCAGGCGGCGCAGCACCTCGTTCTGTGCGTCGCTGACGGCGGCCGGATCGCCGGCGCGCGCGCGCAAGTCCACCAGGACGCGCGTCGAGCCGCCGCCGGCCATCGCGCGCACCTCCGGGTCGATCACGGGGTCATCCATCATCATATAAGCCGCCGCGCAGCCGACACCGGCCAGGACGGCCAGGAGCGCGGCGTTCGCCACGGTCCGCCTCACGCGAATTTCATCCTCCCGGCCAGTATCCCTCGAATTTTGCCCACCGGCAGGCGCGTCGTACTCTCGAATCATGGGTTGGTACTTCGCCTTCTTCATCGTGTCCGGCTTCTGCAGCCTCATCTACGAGGTCGTCTGGCTGCGACTGGCCATGGCGTCCTTCGGTGTCACCACGCCGCTGGTCTCCATCGTGCTCTCCGTGTTCATGGCGGGGTTGGCGCTGGGCAGCTTCGGTGGCGGCCGGCTGGCCCGCCGGCTGGAAGCCGGGAAGGGGTCGGCCTTGCCGTTGCGGCTCTATGCTGTCGCCGAGCTCGTCATCGGCTTCTCGGGCCTCGCCGTGCCCGCGCAGCTCGCCTGGGGCGCGGCGATTCTGGCCAGTGCCGGCCGCGGGGTCGACTGGAACTCCGCGAGCTATTACCTCGCCTCGGGAGGCTGGATCAGCCTGACGCTCTTGCCCTACGCGGTCTGCATGGGCGCCACGTTCCCGCTGGCCATGGCCGCCATCCGCCGCTCGGGCGCCGCCGCCGGACGGCGTACGTTCAGCTACCTCTATCTGGCGAACGTCCTCGGCGCCGCCGCCGGGACTCTCGCCGCCGGATTCGTGCTCATCGAGCTCCTGGGCTTCCGCCGCACGCTGTACGTGGCCGCTGCCCTGAACGTCTTGCTGGCGGCGTGCGCGTTCGGGATCGCCGCCGCGCGGCGGACGTCGAGCGTCTCCGCGCCGGAGCGGGAGCCGGCCGCGGCGGTCGCGGTCGACGGCCGGCGTCAGCCGATGCTGCTGGTGTGGCTGTTCCTCACCGGACTGGTCAGCATGGCGATGGAGCTCGTGTGGGTCCGGCAGTTCACGCCGTTCCTCGGCTCGGTCGTGTACACGTTCTCCGCGATCCTTGCGATTTATCTGGTGGCCACCTTCCTCGGATCGCAGCGCTACCGGGCGGTCGCCGCCGCCGGTGCGGCCGATCTCGGGAAGACGACCGTCTTCGCGTGGCTGAGCGTCGGTGTGTTCGCCCTCGTCCCGCTTGCCGCCGCCGACCCGAACGTCGAGGTGCCGGGCTGGATCCGCCTCGCTCCCGGCATCGTTCCGTTCTGCGCCGTCGTCGGCTTTCTCACGCCGATGCTGATCGACCGGTGGTCGGCCGGGAATGCGGATCGCGCCGGCACGGCGTACGCCGTCAACGTGATCGGCTGCATCCTGGGCCCGCTGGTCGCCGGCTTCTGGCTGCTTCCGATGTTCGGGGAGCGCGCCGCGCTCGTCATGCTAGCGATCCCGCTGCTGGCGGCGGGCATCCTCACGGCGGTTCGCCCCGCGCTGGTGCTGTTCGAGGGGCAGGTCGAGCTACCCAAGCCGATCCTCGCCGCGTCGCTCCCGATCGTCTTCGCGGGGCTCCTGGTCGTGTCGACGTCGGGGTACGACACCATGCACGAGGGCGAGCTCCGGCGCGATCACACCGCGACCGTCATCGCCACCTGGCAGGGCCGGGAGAAGCATCTGCTCGTCAACGGCCAGGGGGTCACCACGCTGATTCCGGTCACCAAGATGATGGCGCACCTGCCGGCGGCCATTCTCGACCCGCCGCCGCGCGACGCGCTGGTCATCTGCCTGGGCATGGGGACGACGTTCCGGTCGTTCCTGACGTGGGACGTGCGCACCACGGGCGTCGAGCTGGTGCCGAGCGTGCCGGACCTGCTCGCGTTCTTCCACGCGGACGCGCCCACGTTCGTCCGCTCGCCGCTGGCCCGCATCGTCGTCGACGACGGCCGCCGCTTCCTCGAGCGCTCGAACCAGCAGTACGACGTGATCACCATCGACCCGCCGCCGCCGGTGGAGGCCGCCGGCTCGAGCCTCCTGTACTCGACGGAGTTCTACGCGCTCGCGCGCAAGCGGCTCCGCCCGCACGGGATCGTGGCGCAGTGGCTTCCGGAGTTCCGCGGCGCGGAGGTCGTCGTGCGCGCGTCGATCGCGCGGGCGATGGCCGAGTCGTTCCCGCACGTTCGCGTCTTCCGCTCGGTCGAGGGCTGGGGCTACCACTTCATCGCCAGCCCGAGCCCCATCGTGATTCCGCCGGCGAGCGTGCTGGCGGCGCGGATGCCGGCGCGAGCCGTCGCCGACATGCTCGAGTGGGGGCCGGCCAAGACGGCGCCGGTGCAGATCGGTCTCATGGTCGGGCGCGAGGTGAGCCTCGAGAGCCTGGTGGCCGCCGCGCCGGGCGTGCCGGTCCTTCGCGACGACCGCCCGTACAACGAGTACTACCTGGTTCGCCGGCTGCTGAGCTCGCTCCGCTAGTCTCCGCGCCGACGAATCCCGTCTTGCCCGTCGCGTGAGGGCACGCTAGAGTCCGGGGCCATGGATCGCGTGCGCCTCGCCATCGTCGGTTGCGGCAACATCTCGCAGCTCAACGCGCCCGGCTACCTCCAGCATCCTCGCTGCGACGTGGTCGCGCTCTGCGACACGGATCCCCAGCGGGCCGAGCGCCGAGCGCGCGAATGGGGCATCACGCCCCGCGTCTACTCGGACTTCAAGCAGGTCCTGGACGACCGCGCGGTCGACGCCGTCGAGCTCCTCACGCCCACGTGGCTCCACGCGGACCAGATCGTGGCGGCGCTCGCGGCCGGCAAGCACGTATCGTGTCAGAAGCCGCTGGCCATCACGCTGGCCGAGGCCGACCGCATCGCCGACGCGGTGGCGCGCGCCCGCACGACGTTCCGCGTCACCGAGAACTTCCTCTACTACCCGCCGATCGTGAAGGCCAAGGAACTGCTCGACGCCGGCGTCATCGGCGAGCCGTCGCTGGTGCGGATTCACACGACGCGCGCGGCGGACATCATGGGCGGGATCATGGAGCTCGATCCCGACGCGATGGTGTGGCGCCGCGACCCCGGCCGGAACCCGGGCGGGCCGCTCTACGACGACGGTGTGCACAAGTACGCGACAGCCGCCTTCTGGATCGGCGAGATCGGCGACATCTCCGCCATCGTGACCCACGGCGCCGAGCTTTTGGCGGAGACGCCGGCGGCCGCGATGTGGCGGTTCAAGGGACGCGACTGCCTGGGCATCATCGACTACACCGCGTCGGCCGAGATGACCATTCGCGCCCGCTACTACAAGGCCGACGAGTTCTTCGAGATCCACGGCAGCCGCGGCATCATCTGGGTGACCCGGTGCACGGGCGAGATGCTCGACATGCCCCCGGTCGTGTTGCTGCGCGGGACGGAGACGGTCAGCTATCAGGTCCCGGCCGACTGGCGCCTCGGCTTCGACGGCGCTGCCGCCGACTTCGTCGACAGCCTGCTCGCCGGCCGCCAGCCGGAGCAGGACGTTCACACCGCCAAGCACATCCTCAGCGTGCCGCTCGCGATCTACGAGGCCTCGCGGATCGGGCGCCCGGTGGCGCCGGCGCCGCTCGCGCGCCTCTGAGGCGGGGCGGTCAGCGCTTCTCGGCGGGCGTCGAGGTCGCGGGGCCCATGCCCCAGACCTGGATGATCGTCTCCTCGTTCTTGGCGCCGTCGAAGTGCACCTTGCCGGCGTAGTGAATGACGTAGCTGCCGGTGGGCGCGGGCACGGTGCTCTCGGGATCGAAGACCTCGCCGGTGCCCATCCACCAGGTGCCGGACAGCACCGCGAAGAAGCGGTCGTTCGGATGAAAGTGCGGCCGGCTCATGTTGCCCGGGAACCACTTCACGCGGACGACGTACGG
>DASRIY010000185.1:0-2929 GCA_035649755.1 Candidatus Methylomirabilota bacterium | reverse complement strand
CGCCGATGAGCGCGTTGCGCATCACCTGATCGTTCGGGCGGACGAACCCGACCAGCGCGGCGACGACGAGCACCCACGCGGGCGTCAGCGTGTCGGTCAGCGCGAGCAGCAGGACGAGCGCCGCCAGCCCCGTGTAGATCGCGCGCATCGCGGAGAGCATCACCCGGAAGCCGAGCCGGTCGCCCAGCACGCCGAACATCGGCGAGGCGAGCGTGCCGAGGAGCAGGAGCGAGCCGAACGTGGTGAGCAGGAGCACCGAGCCGGTCTGGACCATGATGTACCAGCCGAGGATGACCGTCTCCATCTCGAACGAGAGCGACGCCAGGAGGTCGGCGGGCCACTGGAAGCAAAAGCTGCGGACGCGAAAGGGAGCGAGGATCAGGGCCGGAGCGCGCCTCTAGCCGGACAGCGACTCGATCGCCCGCACCTCGTCGGGGGAGAGCGACACGTCGCGGCTCGCCAGGTCCTGCTGCATGTGCTCGGCGCGGGAGGTGCCGGTCAGCGGCAGCATCCCGACAGCGATCGCGAAGCGGAACACGATCTGCGGCGGCATCACGCCCGCGCGGGCCGCGAGGCGGCCGACCAGCGGATGGCCCAGCACCTCCGGATTGGCGGTGAGGAGCGAGAACCCCTGGTAGACGATCCGTCGCTCCCGGCAGAAGGCGCGGACGTCGCGGTCCCAGCCCAGACGCGCGAAGCAGCGGTTCTGGACGAACGCGGGCGCCTCGCCGCCGGTCCGGGCCATCTGCTGCAGATGTCGCAGCGACACGTTGCTCACGCCGAGCACGCGCGCGCGGCCGGCGGCGCGCTCCTTCACCATCGCGGCCCATGTCTCGACGTCGTCCTCGGTCCAGTCGCGGCCCGACGACGGGCCGTGGAGCACGTAGCTGTCAACGTAGTCGGTACCGAGATGCTCGAGCGAGCTGGCCATCGACTGCGCGACCTGGGTCGACAGATCGGCCCTCGGGTCGTAGGGCAGCCGGTGGTCCTGGCCGCCCTGGTACGTGAACTTCGTCTGCAAGAACAGATCGCCGCGCGTCACGAGGCCCGCGCGATACGCGGCGGCGAGCGCCTGGCCCACGCCCGCCTCGAAGTAGTGGCGCCGCTGATTGGCGGTGTCGATCCCACGAAATCCCGCGCGGAGCGCGAGCTCGGTGAGGGCCGGGGTGCGCTCTTCCTTCCAGGCGGTGCCGTAGAGAAAGTCGGGCACGGGCATGGCGGCCCCCAGTCTACCCGGAACGGCAAGACGACCCCGAAAAAATGGGCTAGGATGCACCCCTCTGAGAGCGACGGGCCGAGCGGCCCAGATCCGGGAGGGCACGATGATTCTCGAGCGCTTCAAGGTTCCGGCGAAAGACCAGGTGCGAGTGTCCGAGGCGGCGCTGCGGCGCACAGTGACCCAGATCTTCGAGAAGCTGGGCCTCAGCAAGGAAGACGCCGCGGAAGGCGCGGACGTGCTGACGATGACCGATCTTCGCGGCGTCGAGACGCACGGCGTGTCGAACATGCTGCGGCAATACGTGCGCGACTACCGGGCGGGCAAGCTCGATCCCCGGCCGGGCATCAAGGTCGTGCGCCAGTCGCCGGGCACCGCGGTGATTGACGCCGAGCGGCGGCTCGGCATCATGGTCGGGCCGAAGGCGATGCGGCTGGCGATCGAGAAGGCCCGCGCGGTCGGCGTGGGCGCGGTGACCGTGTACAACAGCGGCCACTTTGGCGCGATCGGCCACTACGCGATGCAGGCCGCGCTCCAGGACATGGTGGGCGTCTGCTACACCGGCGCCGGGCTCAGCGTGGTGCCGACGTTCGCCGCCAAGCCGCTGCTCGGCACCAATCCGATCGCGCTCGCTGCACCGGCGCGGCGCGAGGCGCCGATGCTCTTCGACGCCGCGACGTCGGCGATTGCCGGCAACAAGATCCGGCTGGCGATCCGGGTGGGCTCGCCGCTTCTTCCGGGCTGGGTGACCGACAAGGAAGGCACACCCATCATGGAGGAGAAGCCGGTCTTCAACCGCGACGAGTATCACCAGGCGCCGCTGGGCGGCACCCGCGAGCAGGGCTCCCACAAGGGCTACGGCTTCGCGATGATGGCCGAGGTTCTCTCGACCGTGCTGGCCGGCGCCCTGCCCACGATGCTGGCGCCCGGCAGCGGGTCGAAGACGCACTTCGCGGCATACAACATCGAGGCGTTCACCGACGTCGAGCAATTCAAGAGCACGATGGACGACATGCTCAGGACGCTGCGGACAGCGCAGCCCGCCGCCGGGCAGGAGCGCGTGCTCTACCCCGGGCTGTCCGAGGCCGAGGAAGTCGTGCATCGCCGGGCCGAGGGGATTCCGCTACACAAGGAGGTGCTGCAGTGGTTCGCCGAGTGCACGAGCGAGCTCGGCGTGGCGCCTCTCGAAAGCATGAGCTGAAAGAACGGAGGATTTCGATCATGGCGAAGGGCACGCTGATCGCGGCGATGAACATGGGGCGGGCCGCCGAGGACGAGTTCAATGACTGGTACGACACCGAGCACCTGCCCGAGCGCCAGCGCGTGCCGGGCTTTCTCACCTGCCAGCGCTGGATCGGCGCGGCGGATCGAAGAATCTCGGTCGCGACGTACGATCTCGACAACGTCAAGGTACTGCAGAGCCCGGGCTACCTCGCCATCGGCGGCGCGAACCTGTCGCCGTGGTCCAAGCGCGTTACCGCGCAGGTCGAGCGCCTGATGCGCTTCGAGGGCGACCAGATCCTGCCCGGAGACCAGCTTCCGCCCGCCAATGCCGGGGGACTGCTCCTGAATGCGATGAACGTCGTGCCGGAGTTCGAGGCCGAGTTCAACGAGTGGTACGACAAGGAGCACATCCCAGCGCTCGCGGCCGTGCCCGGGGTGTTGAGCGCTCGCCGCTTCCGGGGCAGCAGCGGTAACCGGAAGTACGTGGCG
>DASRIY010000184.1:0-2661 GCA_035649755.1 Candidatus Methylomirabilota bacterium | reverse complement strand
CCGGGGCGCTCTCCGGCTGGCGCCTGCTCATGATGATGCTCGAGCACGAAGTGCACCACCGCTCGCAGATCGACACGTACGCCGGTCTTCAGGGCTGGCCGGTGCCCGATATCTTCGGACGCTCCGCCGAATCGATCGCCGTGCTCCAGCCCGAGCAGCGCGCCCGCCACCGGCACTGACCGACTCCGCTCGATAGGCCCCGGAGCCATGCCCCCGTACGTCCTCGTGTGGCTCCTGCTCATCTTCGCGTGGGCCGCGAACTTCGTCATCCGCATCGGGTTCTCCGCACTCTTGCCGTCGATCATGAGCGAGCTCTCGCTGTCCTACACCCGGGCCGGCCTGCTCGCGTCGGCGTTCTTCTACGCGTACGTGATCATGCAGATTCCCTCGGGCCTTCTCGGCGACCGGTACGGCCGGCGGCGCATCCTCCTCCAGGGCCTCCTGGGCGGCGCCCTCTCGGCGGGGCTCACGGGCCTCGCCGGATCGTTCGCCGCGCTCTTCACGGCGCGCGCGCTGACCGGCGCCTTTCAGGGATCGCTCTTCTCGAACGACCGGGCCATCATCGCCACCGTGACGCCGCCCGACCGCATCGGCCTGGGTCAGGGTGTGTCGTTCGCCGGCCCCGGCCTGGGTCTCACCGCCGGCCTCGTGATGGGCGGGCTCCTGGTCGAGGTCCTGCCGTGGCGAACGGTCATGATGCTCTTCGGGCTCGGCCCGATCGCGGCGGCGCTGCTCATCGCCCGGTTCGTCCCGAGTCCGGCGCCGTCGACCGCGCAAGAGCCTCTCGGCCGGCGCCTGGGAGGCCTTTTCGCGAACGGTCCGCTCTGGCTCCTCGCGCTCGCGAGCCTGTGCGCCATCGCCAATCAGTTCATCCTGGCGACGTGGGCGCCGTTGTTCTTCCAGGAGGCCGGCATCACCGACGTCGGCCGCGCGGGCATCTACGCGGCGCTCCAGGGCATCGCGGCGTCCCTCGGAATGATCGTGGGCGGCTTCACTCACGACCGCCTCGCCCGGAGGGGCTTCGAGTCGAAGACGGTCATCGTGGCCGGGCTCGCGGCGCTCGCGCTGTCGATGCTCGCCATGGCCGCGGTCATCGCGCAGCGCTCGGTGCCGGCGCTCGCCATCCTAGTGTTCCTGGCTGCGTTCTTCTGCTGGTCGATCTGGGGCGCGGTCTACACGCTGCTGGGCCGTATGGTGCGGGCTGAGGACCTCGGCGCTGCGTTCGGCTGGAGCAACAGCATCAGCTTCCTCGGCGCCATCGTCGGGCCGATCGCGACCGGCTGGGCGCGCGACCTCACCGGATCGTTCAGCGCCGGCTGCCTGCTCGCGGCCGTCCTGGCCGCTGCCGGCGTCGCGCTCGTCGGCGGGGTACGCGCGCCGCGTCAGCCGGTCCTTGCCCCGGCGGAACGTCGCGGTTAAGCTCGCCCCGAAGGCGGGAGCAGGCATGACAAGGCTGGTTGGGCTCGTCCTCGCCATCGTCGTTCTGCTGGTCCCCGGCTGGCCGCTGGCGGCGGACTTCAAGCTCAAGCTGCCGCTCGGGCTCCAGGAGGACGCCGCGCAGATCCCGGACGACAATCCGATCACCCCGGAGAAGGTCGCGCTGGGCAAGAAGTTCTTCTGGGACAAGCGCTGGTCGGCGTCGGGCACGGTCTCCTGCGCGGGCTGCCATCGGCCCGATCACGGCTGGAGCGATTCACGACGGTTCTCCGTCGACTTCGCGGGCCAGCCGACGCCCCGGCACGCGCCCACGATCGTCAACCGGCTCTTCAGCGAGCAGCAGCACTGGTCCGGCCTGCGCGCGTCGCTCGAGACGCAAGCGGGGCTCGACGTCAACAAGACGGACGAAAAAATCGTCGCGAACCTGGGAGCGGTGCCGGCCTACCGGCAGGAGTTTCGTGCCGTATTCGGCCGCGAGCTCGAGCCGATCGGCGTGGCGCAGGCCATCGCGGCGTGTGTGCGGACCATCCTGTCCGGGAACTCGCCCTACGACCGCTTCATGGCCGGAGACAAGAGCGCGATGACGGCATCGGCCCAGCGCGGGCTGCGCTTGTTCGAGGACAAGGCCATGTGCGCGCGCTGTCACGCCGGCTTCAACTTCACCGGCGAGAGCTACCGCAACATCGGCGTCGGCATGGACAAGCCGAATCCCGACCTCGGCCGGTGGGAGGTTACCGGTGACGACGCCGATCGGGGCGCGTTCAAGACACCCACGCTCCGCGACGTGGCTCAACGCGGGCCGTACATGCACGACGGCAGCGAGCGGACGCTCGCCGACGTCGTCGCCTACTACAACCGCGGCGGCGTGAAAAACCGGTGGCTCTCGGCCGACATGAAGCCGCTCTCGCTCAGCGCAGAGGAGCAGGCCGATCTGGTCGAGTTCATGAAGGCGCTCTCGGGCGAGATCGACCCCGCGGTGAGCCGTCCACCCGTTCTTCCCAAATGACGACTATGGAGCTTCGAATGAACCGGATCGCAGGCCTCGTCGGCGTCCCCGTCGTGGCCCTCGTGATGATCGCGTGCTCGTCGACGACCGAGCAGGGCACCGTCGGCGTCGAGCGCAGCCAGTTTCTGCTCGTCTCCTCGGCGGAGATGGACAAGAGCGCGGCGGCCGCCTACGCGCAGGTGATCCAGGAGCAGTCGCCGAAGGGCAACGTCAACAAG
>DASRIY010000183.1:0-2608 GCA_035649755.1 Candidatus Methylomirabilota bacterium | reverse complement strand
CCGTGGGGCGCGGCGGCGGCGCCGGCTCCGGCGGCGGCGCCGTTGGTGGCGGACTGGTCTTCGGAGCGGTCTTCGTCCTGCTCTTCATATGCCCCATACAGACACAGTCGTGCTGGCATACTCAAGTTTTCTGGCGGGGACGGCCCGCCGGCGGTCGTCTAGAATGGGCGCGTCTTGAGCCTGGATCGCGCGTTCAGATGGACGGGGCTCGTCGGGGTCGCGCTCTTCTTCGCCACCGCGTTCAGGCCGCTCGCCCACGCGCTGAACGCAAGGCATCTTGAGCGCTGCGCGGCGGGCGGTCTTCTCCTTGAAGAGCGCGGGAATCTCGGGTAAAGAGGCGATACCCGACGAGATGTGCGCGCTGCAGGCCGTCGCGGGGCTGGGGCCCCCGCCGGCCGAGGCGGGCCGACGGATAAGGAGACGCGCATGCCGACCATCCAGCACGGGGGCGCTTCCATCTATTACGAGGAATCCGGTCGCGGGTTTCCCATTCTCACGTTCGCCCCGGCGGGGCTTCAGTCGACCATCGAGGTCTGGAGCCGACCGGCCGCGCCGGTGAACCCGATCACCGAGTTTTCCGCCGAGTTCCGCGTGATCGTGATGGATCAGCGCAACGCCGGCGGCCGGTCGCGCGGTCCCATCAGCGCGAGCGACGGGTGGCCCACGTACGCGGCCGATCACATCGCCGTGCTCGATCACCTGGGCATCGACCAGTGCCACCTGTACGGCCAGTGCATCGGCGGCTCGTTCATCATGAGCCTCCTGAAGGTGCAGCCGCGCCGCGTCGCCAGCGCCGTGCTGGCGCAGCCCATTGGTCGCGTCGGTGCGATGGCGCCTGGCCGCTCCGCCCGGTTCAACGCGTGGGCGGAGACGCTCACCGACCACCCCGAGGCCACCGTGCAAGTCCTGGACGCGTTCCACCAGAATCTCTACGGTCCGGGCTTCGTCTACAGCGTCGACCGCGCGTTCGTCTCGAGCGTCCAGACGCCGTGCATGGTGCTGGCCGGCAACGACGAGGCGCATCCCTTCCCGATCTCCGAGGAGGTCTCGAAGCTCCTCCCGAAGTGCGAGTTCATCCCCGAATGGAAGCAGGGCGCGCCGCTCGCGGCGGCCAAGGTGCGCATCAAGGAATTCCTGGCCAAGCACACGCCGCGGCGCTGAGGCGCGGAGAAAGCGAGGTCGCCGGTATGCGTACGATCGAGCTCCTCTCCCCCGCTGCGGCCGCGGCCGGGAACATGGTGCCGCTGGCCAAGGGCGTCGCGTCGCTCGACGGCCTGGTGATCGGGCTCATGAACAACTCGAAGGCCGGCTCCCGGCCGTTTCTCGACCGCGTCGCCGAGCTGCTGCAGCGCGACCACGGCGTGTCGCGGATCGTGCGCTACGACAAGGCCGCCGCCGCGCTGCCGGCGCCCGACGACATGCTGGAGGCGGCCGCCCGCGAGTGCGACGTCGTCGTCAACGGGATCGCCGACTGAGGGTCCTGCACGTCGTGGAGTGTCCACGACAGCATCGAGCTCGAGAAGCGGGGCATCCCGACCGCGACCGTCGTCACCGAGGAGTTCCGCGGGCTCTACGGCGTGTGCACGACGAGTCTCGGCCAGCCCTCGCTGCCGGCCGTCTACATCCAGCATCCGATCGTCAGCGTCCCCAACGTCGAGATGGAGGGGCGGGCCGAGCACGCGATGGCCGCGATCGCCGGCCTCGCGATAGCCGGGCGCGAGACTGAAGCCGGCCCCCGCACCGAGGCCGTCGCCGCGGTCGTCGACCGGATCACCGTCGCGGACGATCCGGAGGCGATCTTCGAGTTGTTCACCCGCGAGGGCTGGACCGACGGACTTCCAATCGTGCCGCCGACCGCGGCGCGGGTTGCCGAGATGCTCGCCTCCACCGACCTCGACGCGGACGCGTCGCTGGGGCCGATGGCGCCGCGCTGGGGCGAGGCCACGATCACCAAGATCGCCGTCAACGCGGTCATGGCCGGGTGCAAGCCGGAGTACTTCCCCGTCGTCGTGACCGCGGTGACGGCGATCCTGGCCAGGCCGTTCAACCTGTACGGCGTGCAGGGCACGACGAATCCGGCGAGCCCGGTCCTGATCGTGAACGGACCGCTCGCGCGCGAGCTCGACATCAACGCGCGCGGAAACCTGTTCGGCCCGGGCTTCCGGGCGAACGCGACGATCGGCCGGGCGATCCGGCTCGTCATGACGACGATCGGCGGCGGCGTGCCGCAGCAGGCGGACAAGTCGACGCTCGGCAACCCCGCCAAGTACACCTGCTGCTTCGCCGAGCACGAAGCGGCAAGCCCCTGGGCGCCCCTTCACGTCGAGCGCGGATTCGACGCGGCGACCAGCACCGTGACCGCCTTCGGCGGCGCCGCGCCCGCCAACATCATCGAGAAGAGCAAGACGGCCGTGGAGATGCTCGAGACGATCGCGCGCGCGATGGCTGTCTCCGGCTCCAACAACATGTTCATGAGCCACGAAGCCTTGCTGGTGCTGGGCCCCGAGCACGCCGCGATCGCCGCGCGCCAGGGCTTCGACAAGGCGCGGGTGCGCCGGACGCTGTTCGAGCAGGCGCGCATCCCCTTCGAGCACATCGGCGGCAGCAA
>DASRIY010000182.1:0-2210 GCA_035649755.1 Candidatus Methylomirabilota bacterium | reverse complement strand
CCGTCGGGCATGACGACCTCGAGGCCGAGGACGTGGTTGGTGGTGACGCCATACTTGAGCGTGTGCGGGCCGCCGGAGTTGTTGGCGATGTTGCCGCCGATCGTGCACGCCTGCTGGCTCGACGGGTCGGGCGCGTAGTAGTAGCCGCGCGGGCCGACCTTCCAGGAGAGGTGCAGGTTCACGAGCCCGGGCTCGACCACGGCGATCTGGTTGTCGTAGTCGACCTCGAGCACACGGTTCATCCGCATGAGCGAGATGACGATACCGCCCTCGGCCGGCAGGCACCCGCCCGACAGCCCCGTGCCGGCGCCGCGGGCGACGAACGGGAGCTTCTCGCGGTTGGCGAGCTTCACGATCGCCGACACGTGCTCGGCCGAGGTCGGGAACAGGACGAAGTCGGCGAGCGCGCGGAACAACGTGAGCCCGTCGGACTCGTACACCAGGAGCTCGTCCGGGTCCGACAGCACCGCGCCGGGCCCGACGATTGCCTCGAGCTCGCGGCGGAGGTCGCGTTTGGCGGTAGCCGTCAGTGTCGCCATGGGTCAAGCAAATTATACCCCGCCGAGGAGAACCCGCGCCGCGCCGGCGATGGCGGCGGCATCGATCCCGTAGTGCCGGTAAAGATCGGCACGCGCGCCCGACTGGCCGAAGTCGTCGACGCCGAGCGCCGTCTGGGGCACGCCGAGCGCGGCACCGATGAAGGCCAGCGCGTGGGAATGGCCGTCGAGCACGGACACGACGGGCACGCCCTCCTCGTCGGCGCTCACGAGCGTTTCCAGATATGGCCGCGGCTCGCGCAGCCCGCGGTAGAGGCGGTCGGGGCTGGTGACGGCGAAGACGCTCGCCAGCACGCCGCGCTCGCGCAGCGCCCGCGCCGCGTGAACAGCCTCGGGCACCGTGACGCCGGCAGCGAAGAGGCTGACGGCGTTCGTCTCAGGATCCCACCCCGGTTCCCCGCGCGCGTCGACGAGCCGGTAGGCGCCACGCAGGACACCCGAGCGATAGGCGGGGCTCGGCGGCGGCGCCAGCGACTGGTCCACGGCGCGGGTCGAGAGCCGCAAGTACGCCGCTTCGCCGCCGTCGCCGGCAAGGCCCCGCAGGGCGTCGAGCAGGATCCACTCGGTCTCCACGGCGAACGCCGGGTCCCAGTAGACGATGCCGGGCAGCGCGACGCCGATCCCGGGGGTGATGACGGACTGATGCGCCCCGCCCTCGGGTGAGAGGCTGACGCCCGACGGCGTCGCCGCCACGACGAAGCGAGAGCCGGAGTAGAGCGCGTGATAGAGGGCGTCGAGCCCGCGGGTGACGAACGGGTCGTAGAGCGTCCCGATCGGCAGCACGGGCTCGCCGTAGAGCTCGCGCGCCAGACCGAACGCGCCCAGCAGCAGGAACAGGTTGTGCTCCGCGATGCCGAGCTCGATGTGCTGGCCGGCCGGCGATTCCTTCCACTGCATGGCCTGGGGCTCCCCGGCGAACGGGTTCGTTTTGACCACCGGGAAATAGACGCCCTTGCGATTGATCCAGCCCGCGAGGTGCGTGGTCACCGCGACGTCGGCCGACACCGTCACGATGCGCTCGGCCACGGGAAGCCGGCTCAGCGCGCCCAGGACGCGGCCGAACGCTTCCTGCGTCGAGCATTCGGCCGGATAGCTCTCCTCGAGCTCGGCGGGCACCTCGAGCGTCGCGACGCGTGGCGCGGGCGCCGCGAAGAGCGGTGGAAGCTTGCGCACGAGCGCGGCCTCCTCGCTCTCCGGCGCGAAGCCGTCCCACTCCGCGCCCGCGCCGACGCCCGCCGAGGCGCGGAGCTGGTCGACCTGGCTCGCGGTGAGCAGCGCCGTGTGATTGAGCGGATCGCCCGCGAACGGTAGCCCCCAGCCCTTGATCGTGTGGGCAAAGATGACGACGGGTTTGTCGGCGACGCGCCCGGCCTCCTCGAACGCGTCGAGGATCATCTGAATGTCGTGGCCGCCGCGATCGGCGACGAGCTCCGCGAGCGCCGCGTCACCGATGTTGCCGAGCAGGCGATCGAGCATCCGGTCGGCCCGGCCTTCGCGGCTGGTGACGAGCGCCTTGCGGAGCCCGCCCGCCGGGAGCCGGAGCAGCCGCTGGTAGTCGAGATTCGACATCGCGTCGAGCTGCGCGCGAAGCCGCTCGCCGCCGGGCTCCGCGAAGAGCTTCTGAAGCTTGCGTCCCCACGCGAGCTCGATGAC
>DASRIY010000181.1:0-30794 GCA_035649755.1 Candidatus Methylomirabilota bacterium | reverse complement strand
GTGGAGAATCGTCAGCGCGACGGCCATGGCTTCACATTCTAGTGGTATGCTCGCGCCCATGGAAATAGGACTCGAGGGCATGAAGCGGATGGCGGCGGCCGGCGGGTTCGCGTGGACCGACGCCGAGCTCGAGCCGATCCGACCGGCCGTCGAGCGACTGCTCGACGCGCTGGAGCGACTCGAGAGCCTGCCGCTCGAGGATCTCGAGCCGACCACGCAGTACCGGGTGTTCTGATGGCCGATCTCGTCTGGACGTCGATGGCCGACCTCGGGCGGATGATCGCCACCAAGGAAGTCTCGCCTGTCGAGGTCGTCCGGGCCCATCTCGAGCGCATCACGGCGCTCGACGCGCGGCTTCGCGCCTACATCACCGTCGCCGCCGACGCCGCGCTGCAGGCGGCGCGCGCCGCCGAGGCCGACCTGATGGCCGGCAAGGTCGCCGGACCGCTGCACGGCGTGCCCTGGGCGCCGAAGGACCTCTACTCGACCAAGGGCATCCGCACGACCGGCGGCTCGAAGATCCTCGCCGATTCCGTGCCCACGCGGGATTCGACGGTCGTGGCGCGTCTGGCGGGCGCCGGCGCGATCGTGCTCGGCAAGCTCAACATGCACGAGTTCGCGTACGGGCCCGAAGGGCTCAACGCGCATTACGGCGACGCGCGCAATCCGTGGGACTCGAGTGTTCATCGCGCGACGGGCGGCTCGTCCTCGGGCTCGGGCGCCGCGGTCGCGGCCGGGCTGGCGCCGGGATCGCTCGGCTCCGACACGGGCGGCTCGATCCGCATTCCCTGCTCGCTCTGCGGGATCACCGGGATCAAGCCGACCTACGGGCGGGTGAGCCGGGCCGGCGTGCTCCCGCTGTCGTGGTCGATGGACCACGTCGGACCGATGACCCGTACCGCCCGCGACAGCGCGCTGATGCTCGGCGCCATCGCGGGCTACGACCCGTCTGATCCGACCACCAGCGTGCTGCCGGTACCGGACTACGCCACGGCGCTCACCGGAGAGGTGAAGGGGCTGCGGGTCGGGCTTCTCCGTGCCCACTTCACGGATATCGCCGCTCCCGAGGTTCGCGTCGCGGTGGAGACGGCGGCCCGCCAGCTCGAGGGGGCGGGCGCGGTCGTCGACGACGTGAACCTGACTCACGTCGTGCACGTGGGCCCGGCCTCCACCGCGATCATCGCGTCCGAGGCGCTCGCGTATCACGCCGCGTGGATGCGCACGCGGTCTCAGGACTACCAGCCCGACGTGCGCGAGCGGCTTCGGGTTGGCGCGTTCATCAGCGGCGCCCACTATCTCCGCGCCCAGCAGCTCCGCGGCCTGGTGCGGTCGGAGATCGACGCGGCCCTGGCCAGGCGCGACGTGCTGCTGGCGCCGGCCACGCCGATCCCCGCGCCCGCCCTCGGCGAGCGCGAGACGATGCTCGGCGACGGCCAGTCCGACGTGCGCTCGGCGCTGATCCGTCTCACCCGCGTGTTCAACTTCTCCGGCCATCCGGCGGGCTCGGCGCCGTGCGGCTTCACGGCGGCCGGACTGCCGATCGGCCTTCAGCTCGTCGGGCGGCCGTTCGATGAGGCGACCGTGCTGCGCGTCCTCGACGCCTACCAGCGAATCACGGACTGGCACACGCGCCGGCCGCCCGTCGCGTGACCGTCACCGCTTCCGGGAGGAACGACGCATGAGCGACACGAACGCGGACGCGCGCCTGGCGGCCCTCGAGTCGCGGCTCGGGCGGCTCGAGCAGCTCCTGGGCGCCATCAACGCCAAGCTCGACCGGACCGCGCCGAGCCTCGGCGACACGCGGAAGGAGATCGAGGCCTGGGTGACCGACTACGTGTCGCTCAGGCTCCAGCAGCTCGTCCCGGAGACGTGCGAGCACCCGGAGCGCGAGGCGGCCGAGCTCGTGGCCGAGGGGCCGGTGCTTCCCGGCACGCGCATTCGCTGCACCGAGGAAGTCATCCACCGGCTCGGCCGGATTCCGATCCCGTTCGTTCGCCAGATGGTCGCGCAGAAGGTCGCCGAGACCGCGAGCGCCGAGCGCGTGGGCCTGGTGGACGTCCCATTCTTCGAGCGCGCCGCCACGTTCTGACAGTGCAAGCTCTCGGGGGAGGATCTCCTGAGCTTTGATCACTGGAAAGAGCACGTGATGGGAGGGCCGCGGCTGTAGACGACGAGCCCGTCCGCATCCCGATCGAGGATGCGCTCGATCTTCACGCCTTCGCGCCGCGCGACATCGCCGCGGTCGTCTCGGACTACCTCGAAGCCGCCCACGCCAGGGGATTCGTCGAGGTGCGGCTGATCCACGGCCGGGGGATCGGCGTACAGCGCCGGATCGTGCAATCGCTGCTCGCGCGGCATCCGCTGGTCGTCGCTTTCGCCGACGCGCCGCCGGAGCGCGGCGGCTTCGGCGCGACGCTCGTCCGGCTTCGGCCCCGCGCGACCTAACGCGGGCCGCGCTGGGCACGACGCCGTCGCGAGCTCAGTCGCGGTCGGCGCGCAGCAGGATCTGGCGGTCGTTGAACGAGACGACGCGGTCCGGAGTGAGCCTGAAGTCGAAGGCCGCCCGGCAGGCCTCGGATGACTGGCGGACGAACGTTTCCAGATCTCGCCGCGCCTCGGGCGTCATCCGCATCCGGCCCGTCCACTCGTCCCACTCGCGGATCTTCCAGATGAGATGCTCTTCCATGACGGTGAGCCCCGCCGCGCGGAGAAAGGCCTTCCACTCCGCCTTCCGGTAGCTCCGCACGTGCGAGGGATCGCGGCGCCGCTCGACCTCGAGGATGAACGCGTTCGCCGCGGCGTCGTCGTGGCCGAGGATGTCCTGCAACAGGAGCGAGCCGCCCGGGCGTAGCACCCGGTGAATCTGGCGGACGAAGGCCGCGACGTCGGGGAAGTGATGGGCGGCGGTGCGACAGGTGACAACGTCGAAGACCTCCTCGGCGAAGGGCAGGACGGTGGCGTCGCCGGCGACGAAGCTCACGTTGGCGGCGCCGCGGCCACGGACGTGCCCGCGCGCGGCCGCGAGCATCGGCTCGGTGAGGTCGTAGGCAACGACCCGGCGCGCGATGCCAGCGAACGCGAGCGCCGTGTGGCCGCCGCCGGTTGCTACGTCCAGCACGCGCTCGGCGCGCCGGGCGGCGCCCCAGGCGGCAAGACGATCGAGGTCCTCGCCCGCCGCGTGCAGCGGGCTCGTCACGTAGGCAGCGGCGCTGCCGCCGAACTGCTCCTGCACACGGCGCGTGTGCGCGTCGCTCACGTGGCCGGCCGCTCGGCGAGGTGGCGCAGGAGGAAGTCCTGGTCGAGCGGCGACAGATCGAACCGCCGCGACGCCTCGTCCACGAGCTTGAGCCGATTGAGGTCGGGCTTGTCGTGGAGCTGGTCCTCGATCCACTTCACCGCCTGCTTGATGGGCGCTTCGCCGGCCATTGGCCTCCCTCGCGTTCGGTCTCTCCGACCGGATCGTCCGGCGCCATTGTATCGCGCCCGCTCCGGCATGGTCGGCCCCCTCCGGAATTGGCCTGGATCGATCAGGCCAATTGGCCCTTGACGCTCTCCTCAATCCGGCCAAAATGGCTTGGCAGGAGAACAGGGTGAACATCCCGCTCGATCGCGACAAGCCCACGGCGCTGCCGCGCCAGATCCAGGCGCACCTGGAGCGGCTCATTCACGAGCGGCTCCTGACGCCAGGCATGAAGCTGCCGGCCACGCGGGAGCTCGCGCGGCAGCTCGGCGTCAACCGCGGCACCGTCGCGCTCGCTTACGAGGAGCTGGTGGCGACCGGCTGGGCGCGAGCCCACGTGGGGCAGGGCACGTTCGTCGCCGAGCGCGCGGTGCCCGCCGGCGCGGCCGTCGCGCCGCCCGCCACGCCGCCGGTCGCGCTCGACTGGTCCGGGCTCTTCTCGCGCAGCGCACAGATCCTGGGCGCCGACAACGAGCGCTCGCGCGCGGTCACGCCCATTCCCTCGAGCGGCACGGTCGTCTCGTTCGCCGGCGGGATGCCGGACAGCGGCCTCTTCCCGACCGATGCCTTCCGTCGCGTGCTGAACCAGGTCATCCGCGAGGAAGGCGCGTCGCTCCTGCAGTACTACCCGGCCGGGGGCTATCCGCCGCTTCGCCAGTACCTCTCCACGTACCTCTTGCGATTCGGTCTCGAGGCGCGCCCCGACGAGATCCTGATCGTCAACGGCTCGCAGCAGGGGTTCGACCTGATCGCCCGCACGCTGATCGATCCCGGCGACTTCGTCGCCATCGAGCAGCCGACGTACCCGCGTGCGATGCAGGTCTTCCGGTCGTTCGGCGCGCAGCTCTTGAGCGTGCCGTGGAACGGCGCCGGGCCCCGTGCCGACCTCTTCGAGCGGCTTCTGGAGCGCCACACGCCCAAGCTCTTCTATTGCCAGCCGAGCGCCCACAATCCGACCGGGCTGGCGGTCGCGCCGGAGACGGCGCGGCGGCTGCTGGAGGCGGCGGCGCGCCATCAGGTGCCGATCGTCGAAGACGGCTTCGACGGTAGCCTGTACTACGGCGGCGCGCCGACCCTGCCGCTCAAGGCGGTGGACCGCGGCGGCGTCGTCATCTACATCGGCACGTTTTCGAAGATCCTGTTCCCGGGCCTGCGTCTGGGCTGGCTCGTCGGGCCCCGGCCCATTCTCGAGCGGCTGCAGGCGGCCAAGCAGCTCGCCGACCTGCACACGAGCGCCCTCATCCAGGCGGCGGTGCACCGGTTCTGCGAGCGCAAGCTGCTCGATCGCCACGCGACGCGCGTCGCGACCGAGTACGCGCGGCGCCGCTCGCTGCTGCTGGCGGCGCTGCGCCGGCGCATGCCGTCCGAGGTCACCTGGACCGAGCCGCAGGGCGGCTTCTCGCTGCTCGTCACGCTGCCCGCGGGGATGGACGCGGGCGCGCTGCTGCCGCAGGCGATCGAGCGCGGCGTCGCGTTCACGCCGGGCGCGCCGTTCTTCGTGGACGGCACCGGCCGTCAGACCCTGCGGCTGTCGTTCTCGTCGGTGCCGGGGGGCCGGATCGATGAGGGTGTCCGACGGCTCGCCGAGACGATAAAATCCGCGCGCAGCCGTCCCCGCGACCGGGATCGGGTGGAGCGCGGGGCGGTTCCAGTGGTATAGCGAACAAAGGAGGCCACACATGTCGGAGCTGAACGGACTACGTATCGCTGACCGCAAGCACATCGGTCTCGCCGAGATGCTCAAGGGCGGGGTCATCATGGACGTCACCAACCACGAGCAGGCGAAGATCGCCGAGGACGCCGGCGCCGCGGCGGTCATGGCGCTCGAGCGTGTGCCCTCCGACATCCGCCGGGACGGCGGCGTGGCCCGGATGTCGCCGGTGAGCAAGATCAAGGAGATCCAGAAGTCGGTGACCATCCCGGTCATGGCGAAGGCCCGGATCGGGCACTTCGTCGAGGCACAGATCCTCGAGGCTCTCGCGGTCGACTACATCGACGAGTCCGAGGTGCTGACGCCCGCCGACGAGCATTTCCACATCGACAAGTTCGCCTTCCGCATCCCGTTCGTCTGCGGCTGCCGCGATCTGGGCGAGGCCCTGCGGCGCATCGGCGAGGGCGCGGCCATGATCCGCACCAAGGGTGAAGCGGGCTCCGGCAACATCGTCGAGGCGGTCCGCCACATGCGCGCCGTCATCTCCGGCATCCGGCGGCTCACGACGCTCTCGCCCGAGGAGTTGATGACCGAGGCGAAGAACCTGGGCGCGCCGTACGAGCTTCTGCGCTGGGTCGCCAAGGCTGGCAAGCTCCCGGTGCCGAACTTCTCGGCGGGCGGCATCGCGACCCCGGCCGACGCGGCCCTCATGATGCAGCTCGGCGCGGAGGCCGTCTTCGTCGGCTCCGGCATCTTCAAGTCGAGCGATCCGGCCAAGCGCGCGAAGGCCATCGTGCAGGCCACCACGCACTTCAAGGATCCCGACGTGCTGGCGCGGGTCAGCGAGGAGCTCGGCGAGGCCATGGTCGGCATCGAAACCTCGAAGCTCCCGAAAGAGGAGCTCCTGCAGACTCGGGGCTGGTAAGGACGCAGCCGAGGCGAGTCCATGAACAAACCGCGCGTGCGCATCGGCGTGCTCGCGCTCCAGGGCGACTTCGCGCTCCACGCCAAGGCGCTCGAGAAATGCGGCGTCGAGACGGTCGAGGTGCGCAAGCCCTCCGAGCTGGACGAGGTCGATGGGCTCATCATCCCCGGTGGTGAGTCCACGACCTTGCTCAAGCTCATCGACGCGTGGGACTTCGCGCCCGCGCTCGAGAAATTCCACGGCCGAGGCCGGCCGATCTTCGGAACCTGCGCCGGGCTCATCATCCTGGCGCGCGAGGTGGAGAGCCCCCGACAGTTCTCGCTCGGGCTCATCGACGTCACCGTCGAGCGCAACGCGTACGGCCGCCAGCGCGAGTCGTTCGAGGCGTCCGGGGCGGTGAAGCTCGACGGAAGTCGATCGACTCCGCTCGAGATGGTCTTCATCAGGGCGCCGAGGATCCGCCGGGTGGGCTCCGGCGTCGAGGTTCTGGCCGAGCACGGCGGCGAGCCCGTGATGGCCAGGGAAGGGCGCGTCCTGGTCGCGACGTTTCATCCCGAGCTCACCGACAGCACGGCGGTTCATCAGTACTTCTGCGACCTGGTGGCGCGGTCCCGCATCTCGCCGTGATCTTTCACGACTACTACTCCGACATTCCCCGGGGCGAGGTCGATCGGTTCGTCAGCTCGCAAGAGCTGGCACGGCTCGTCACGGTAGGCGACGACGGCACTCCCCATGTTGGCCTCTACCCGTTCGTCTACGACGGAAACAGCGCGGATCTTCACCTCGTCAGATCCGACGAGCAGATCAAGGACTTGAAGCAGCGGGCCCGCTGTGTCCTGGAGGTCGACGAGGTCCTCGCGGTCATCCCGTCGTACTGGGTGAGCCCCGAGTACGGCGGCGCCGCGACCGCGTACCACCGGACGGTCATCTTCGAGTGCGAGGCGAAGGTCGAGGAAGACCCGGCGGCCGTCTCGGCGCAGCAAGAGCGCCTCCTCGCGCGCTACCAGCCCGAGGGTGGGTTCCGGCCCCTCGATCCGGCCGACCCGCTCTATCGGGGAGCGATGGCGCAGCTCGCGGCGGTGAAGCTCGCGATCATCCGGTGGCGCGCGAAGTTCAAGTTGGGGCAGAATCGGCCCGCCGAGGCCCGGCGGCGCGTGATCGCCGAGCTCCGGAAGCGCGCGCGCCCGAGCGACGGGCGCGCCGCCGACGCGCTCCAGTGGACGATCGATTCGGTACGAGACGGAGGAAGCCGATGAAGATCACCGCCAACGGAATCTCGATCAACTACACCCTCGACGGCCCGGCCGGGGCTCCGGTCGTAACGCTCAGCCATTCGCTCGCGACGACGCTCGCCATGTGGCAGCCGCAGCTCTCGGCCCTCACGGCGCGCTATCGCGTGCTCAACTACGACACGCGCGGCCACGGCGGGACCGACGCGCCCCGCGGCGCCTACACGCTCGATCAGCTCGCGGACGACGCCAAGGCGCTCCTGGGCGCGCTCGGCATCCAGCGGACCCACTGGGTCGGGCTCTCGATGGGCGGCATGATCGGCCAGACCC
Source organism: Candidatus Methylomirabilota bacterium (assembly GCA_035649755.1). Taxonomy (GTDB): domain Bacteria; phylum Methylomirabilota; class Methylomirabilia; order Rokubacteriales; family CSP1-6; genus AR31. Next base: position 23,199 of record DASRIY010000181.1, on the reverse strand, counting down.
TGGCTCTGAAGGCGCCTCAGCTCTTCACGAGCCTCGTGCTCTGCGACACGTCGAGCCGCATCCCGCCAGAAGCGAAGCCCCTGTGGGACGAGCGCATCCACACGGCGGAGACGAAGGGGATGGACCCCCTCGTGGAAGGAACGCTGAGCCGGTGGTTCACGGCGCCGTTCAAGGAAAAGGGCGGCCCGGTCGTCGAGACCGTGCGCCAGATGATCAAGTCGACCCCGCCGGCCGGCTATATCGGCTGCTGCCAGGCCATCTCCGGGCTCAACCTCACCGACCGGATCGGCGCCATCCGGGTACCGACCATGGTCATCGTCGGAGAGGACGACCAGGGTACGCCGGTCGCGGCCTCCAAGGTCATGAACGAGCAGATCAAGGGCTCCGAGCTGGTCATCCTCAAGTCGGCGGCCCATCTGTCCAATATGGAGCAACCCGAGGCCTTCACCCGGGCGCTCACGGGCTTCCTGGGCAAGGTCGGCTGAGCCGTCCCCGGCACTCGCTTGACAGGCACGGGCGAGGGCCGTAGTCTCTCTGGTCAGACCAGCCGACCACGACCAGCGCCCACGAGAGGCTGTAACGTGCGTTTGAGGAGGAGCGAATGGCTGCCCTGATCTGTGAGGTCGTATACCGCGGCATCTTCCAGAAGAACCTCGCGGCGCGCATCACGCGCGGCATCGTTCTGTCGGCGCGCAAGTCGGGCCGGTGGGGCATCGCGTTCGGCCGCTACGGCGACAGCCCGCAGCGCAACGGGATCCCGGCGAAGGACTTCGCCATCGTCGCCGACACCAAGGAAGAGCTCGAGCAGAACATGGCGCGCTACGAGCCCAAGCACGTCGACGTCACCGTGGTCGTCGACGACACGCTCTCGAAGGGTGTCGAGTCGTGGGCGTGGTACGGGCTGCAGCCGATCAACAAGCTCACGGTACCCAACGGCACGGTCCTCATGACCTCGCTGCAGAGCTACGAGAGCCTCCTGAAGGACATCCACAAGAAGGACGCCCCCTACAAGCTGGCGCTCATCCGCGCCAAGGCGTCGTTCTCCGGACTCTGGGTCTACAAGGAAGACCACACCGAGGCGAGGATTCTTGGCGCGCTCGCCAAGATCGCCCCGTCGTTCTTGTCGCTCGACGGCGTGAGCGCCGCGATCAGCGAGATCGAGTGGGGATCGGACCTGAAGGTCAGCTCGGCCAAGAAGGCCTACGAGCGCCTGGAGAGCCGCGAGATCAAGCTGACCGAGGGCAACTCCGAGATCCCGTACTCGTTCGAGATGCCGAAGTGGTGGGAGATGCGCGAGGGCGTCACGATCCCGGCGATCCCGGTCGGCAAGCCCAAGGAAGACGGCAAGGGCTACGTCCCGGAGCGCAACCCGTACTTCAAGAAGTACACGACGCGCACGATGCGGCCGGTCATCAACTTCGACACGTGCGTGAAGTGCACCCTCTGCTGGATCCAGTGCCCCGACTCCTGCTTCGACGTGATGCCCGACGGCACCTACGACGCCAACATGGAGGCGTGCTGCGGCTGCGGCGTCTGCGAGGCGGTGTGCCCGGTCGAAAACTGCGTCACGATGGTCAACGAGTCGGTGTTCGAGGACAACGCCAGTCAGTGGGAGATGTGGCGCAAGGACAAGCAGAAGTACCAGACCTGGCTGGGCGAGAAGATCGGCGACAAGAAGACGACCGTCCGCTCGCACGGGTTCCGGTTCCGCGGTCAGTACGAGAAGGAGCTCGAGAAGGGCTTCGAGGACGGCGGCGGCGAGATCACCGCGGGCATCCCGGGCGAGAACGCCGAACACAAGAAGATCTAGAGCCGCGCAGCATAGGCCAACACACGGAGGAATAGCGCAATGGCGGTCGTCACACCGGCGGCTCGGGCCGCGAGCAGCGAAGAGGACAAGGAACTCCTGATCTCCGGCAGCGAGGCCGTCGCCGAGGCGCTGGCGCTCGCCGACCTCGACGTCGTCACGGCCTATCCGATCCGGCCGTACGACACGGTCATGCAGGCGATCGCCAAGAAGATCTCCGGCGGCCAGCTGGTCGCCGAGTACATCGTGGCCGAGGGCGAGCACAGCCAGTTCGAGATCGTCAAGCACGCCTCGACCGTCGGGGCGCGCGTCTTCTGCGGCTCGTCCGGCGTCGGCTGGATGTACGCCATGGAGTGTCTGGTGGTCACGCCGCCGCTGCGCGTGCCCATGGTGTGTCTCGTCGGCAACCGCGCCCTCGACGACCCGGGCGCGTTCGGCGTCGAGCACAACGACGCGCTCGTCGTGCGCGACGTGGGCTGGATGCTCTGCTGGGTCGACACGGCGCAAGAGGCCCTGGACACCACCCTGATCGCCTACCGGGTGGCCGAGGACCGGCGGGTGTTCCTGCCGCTGGCCATCTCGGCCGACGGCGCGTTCCTCACGCACTCGCAGGCCCTGACGATGGTGCCGCCGAAGTCGAAGGTCGACCGTTTCCTGCCGCGCTACGACCGCGGCGATCTCCTGCTGCACCCGGACAACCCGATCACCGTCGCGCCGCAGGCGAACGAGGACTGGGTCATCGAGATCCGCCGCCAGAACAACGAGGCGATGGCTCGCGCGGTCACCGTGATCGAGGAAGCGTACGCGGACTTCCGCCGGGTGTTCGGGCGCGGTCCGGAGAACCCGTGGTTCGAGGAGTACATGGCCGACGACGCTGACGTCATCCTGGTCGGCATGGGCACGATCTCGCTCTCGCTCAAGGTCGCGATCCGCGAGATGCGCGCCAAGGGCAAGAAGGTAGGCCTGGTGCGGCTGCGATGGTTCCGGCCGTTCCCGACGGAAAAACTGGTTGCGTCCCTCTCGAGAGCTAAGGCGATCGGCATCATCGACCGCGACTACTCCTTCGGGTCGCCGTTCGGGTCGGGCGTGGTTGCCAACGAGATCCGGGCCGCTCTGTATAATTCGGACCGGCGGCCACCGCTGGTGTCCTTCATCTGCGGCCTCGGTGGCCGCGAGGTGACGCTCGAGGACGTCTACAAGGCTGCCGACATGTGCTACGCCGCCGCGGCGGTCGGGAAATCGGATTCCAAGACCCACTGGCTTGGCGTGCGGGAATAGAGGAGATCACAATGGCCGAGACGACGACGTTCACGAACGCCACGCAGATTCTCGAGCCGTTCCGCGGCGTCAAGCGGGTCACGATCGAGGAGTACTTCACATCCGGGCATCGGACCTGCCAGGGCTGCGAGTCGGCGCTGGTCATGAAGCTCATGGTCAAGGCATCGGGGCCCCGCACGATCGTGCTCGGCTCGACCGGCTGCATGTACGTCGCGAACACGACCTATTACACGACGCCCTGGGTGGTGCCGTGGATGCACACGCAGCTCGGGTCCTCGGGCTCGGCGGCGCTCGGCACGGCGGCCGGCCTGAAGGCGCTCATGCGCAAGGGGAAGATGAAGTCCGAGTCGATCAACGTCATCGCGTTCTGCGGCGACGGCGGTGGAGCCGACATGGGGCTCGGCGCCATCTCGGCCACCCTGACCCACAAGGAGTACAACTCGCTGATCCTGCTCTACGACAACGAGTCGTACGCCAATACCGACATCCAGCTCTCGGGCATGACGCCGTTCGGCGCCAACACCACGTTCAGCCCGCCCGGCAAGGCGATTCGCAACATTCATACCCGGTGGAAGAAGAACATGGCCGGGCTGATGGCGGCCGGGCATCCGGAGTGCCGCTACGTGGCGACCGTCTGCGCCTCGTACGCGGTCGAGATGATGAACAAGGTTCGCCGGGCGCTGACCATCGGCGGCCCGACCTTCATCCACTCGCTCGACCCGTGCCCGAAGGGCTGGGACTACGACCCGATGCTCTCGCACGAGCTGGGCGAGCTGGCCATCGAGACCGGCATCTTCCCGCTCTACGAGGTCGAGGACGGCCAGGTGAAGTACTACGGCAAGACCAAGGCGATCGTCGAGGGCCGGGCCCGCAAGCCGGTCCGCGAGTACCTCCTGAAGCAGGGGCGGTTCGCCCACTTCATCGAGGAGGACCTCGACTACTTCCAGAAGAAGGTCGACGAGATGTGGGACAAGTGGGAGATCCCGGCCGTGGTGCCGTTCCGGCGTCTGGATAAGACGCAGGCGGCGCTCTCGGCGAAGTAGCTGGATCCCGTTTGGCTCCTCCCTGGCGCTCATAGCAGGGTAGGGCCGGGCTCCCGGAAACGGGGCCCGGCCCTTTCGTGTTCAATAGGCGTATCCATGAAATAGAGGCGCGCCCGCAGCCGGCGGTGGCTTTGCCCCGTGACGGTCTGTCGCGCCTAGCGTAAGACATGGACTCGGGGCCTGGCCTCGAGCAAAGGAGCGAGCGATGAAGCTCGACGTGATCGTCGCCCTCGTCCTCACGCTGTTGATCGTCGTGCCCGCCTCCGCCGTGGCCTGGGAGCCCACCAAGCCGATCGAGTTCGTGGTGCCGGCCGGGACCGGCGGCGGGGCCGATCAGATGGCCCGCCTGATCGCCGGAATCGCCGACAAGCACAAGCTCTCGCCCCGTCCGCTCATCGTCGTGAACAAGGCGGGCGGCGCCGGCGCCGAGGGCTTTCTCGACGTCAAGGCCAAGAAGGGTGAGGCACACACCATCGTCATCACCCTCTCCAATCTCTTCACCACGCCGCTGCACACGGGCATTCCGTTCAGCTGGCGCGACCTGACCCCAGTGGCCCGGCTCGCCCTCGACGAGTTCGTCCTGTGGGTGAACGCGGACACCCCCTACAAGACGGCCAAGGAATACCTCGCGGCCGTCAAGGAGCAGACGGGCAAGTCCGGCCAGATGAAGATGGGCGGCACCGGCTCGGCGCAGGAAGACCAGATCCTGACCATCCAGCTCGAGCAGGGCGTGCCCGGGACCAAGTTCACCTACGTACCCTTCAAGGGCGGCGGCGAGGTGTGCGTGAACCTCGTCGGCAAGCACGTCGACTCGACGGTGAACAACCCCATCGAGTGCGTGAGCCACTGGAAGGCCGGCCGCGTGCGGCCGCTCGCCGTCTTCGATACGGCGCGCATCCCGGTTGCGGAGTGGAAGGACATCCCGACCGTCAAGGAGGCGCTCGGCGTCGACGTGAGCTATCTGATGCTCCGCGGGATCTTCGGCGCGCCGGGCATGCCGAAGGACGCGGTCGACTGGTACGTCGCCTTTTTCCGGAAGGTGACCGAGACGCCGGAATGGAAGAAGTACATGGACGACGGGGCGCTCAAGCCCGCCTTCGCTACCGGCGCCGAGTACGTGAAGTGGGTCGAGGAGAACGAGCAGCTGCATAAGGACCTGATGACCAAGGGCGGCTTGCTGAAGAAATAGCATGCGCGCCGTCGACCTCGCCACCGCGTCGATCCTGATCCTGCTGGGCGGGGTCGTGGTCGCCGATTCGCTGCGCATCGGCATCGGCTGGGGCACGGACGGCCCGCGCAGCGGCTTCTTCCCGTTCTGGCTCGGCATCGTCATGATCCTGGCGTGCGCCGCCATCTGCGTGCAGGCGTGGCGGCAGACGACCGCCAAGCCGTTCGTGACGCGTGAGCAACTGGTCCCCGTGCTCAAGGTGCTGTGGCCGGCAACGCTCATGGTGATCCTGATCACGCCGCTCGGGCTCTACGTCGCCTCCGCGCTTTACATGGCCTTCTATATGCGCTGGGTCGGCCGGCACGGCTGGCTCGCGGTGGCCCTCTGCGCGATTGGCATTCCCCTCGTGGTGTTCGTGGTGTTCGAGATGTGGTTCCTGGTCCCGATGCCCAAGGGCCCACTCGAGGCGTGGCTCGGCTACTGATCGATGGGCATCGAGAACCTGTTCCACGGCTTCCAGATCGCGGTCACGCCGTTCAACCTCTTCGTGGCGGTTCTCGGCATCCTGCTCGGCACCATCATCGGCGTCCTGCCGGGGCTCGGCGGCGCCAACGGGGTCGCGATCCTGCTGCCCCTGACGTTCACGATGCCGCCCACGTCCGCGATCATTCTCCTGACGTCGCTCTACTGGGGTGCGCTCTTCGGCGGCGCCATCACCTCGGTGCTCTTCAACATCCCCGGCGAGCCCTGGTCGGTGGCGACGACGTTTGATGGCTATCCGCTTGCCCGGCAGGGGCAGGGCGGTCAGGCGCTCACCGCGGCGTTCACCTCGTCCTTCGTCGGCGCCCTGTTCTCGATCGTTCTCATCACGTTCTTCGCGCCGCTCCTGGCCGAGGTGGCGCTGAAGTTCGGCCCGCCCGAGTTCTTCGCGATCCAGCTCCTGACCTTCTCGAGCTTCATCGGCCTGGGCGGCGGCAATCCGCTGAAGTCGCTCGTCTCCATCGTGCTCGGATTCATCCTGGCCGCCGTGGGCCTCGACATCGTCACCGGCCAACTCCGGATGACCTTTGGCTTCGTCGACCTCATGAAGGGGTTCGACTTCATCGTGGCGGTCATCGGGCTCTTCGGGATCGGTGAGATCCTCCTGAGCGTCGAGGAGGGGCTCTCCTTCAAGGGCGTCGCGACGGGGATGAACCTTCGCGTGGTGCTCGACACCTGGAAGGTGCTGCCGCGCTACACGCGCACGTTCGTGCGCGGTGCCTTCATCGGCTTCTGGATGGGCTTCAAGCCGGGCGGGGCGACCCCCGCCTCGTTCATGAGCTACGCCTTCGCCAAGCGCTTCTCGAAGCACCCGGAGCGGTTCGGCAAGGGGGAGCTCGAGGGCGTGGTGGCGCCGGAGACGGCCGCGCACGCCGCGGGCGTGGCGGCGATGCTGCCGATGATCACCCTCGGCATCCCGGGCTCGCCGACCGCCGCCGTCATGCTCGGAGGTCTCATCATCTGGGGGCTCCAGCCCGGGCCCCTCCTGTTCACCGAGAAGCCCGACTTCGTCTGGGGGCTGATCGCCAGCATGTACACCGGCAATTTCCTCGGCGTGCTGATGGTGCTGGCGTTCGTGCCGTTCTTCGCGGCGATCCTACGTATTCCGTTCGCGATCCTGACGCCGCTCATCGTGGTCGTGTGCGCGATCGGCTCGTACGCCGTGCACAACAGCATGATCGACATCTGGTACATGCTGATCTTCGGCGTCGTCGGCTACGTGTTCAAGAAGCTCGACTACCCGCTGGCCCCGCTCGTCCTGGCGCTCGTCCTCGGCGACCTCGCCGAGAACGCGCTCCGCCAGAGCTTGATCATGTCGCAGGGGTCGCTCGCGATCTTCGTGACGCGGCCGATCGCCGGCGTGATCACGGCGGTTGCCGTCTTCTTCTTCGTCCTGCCCGTGCTGACGCCCTGGTGGCGGCGCCTGCGCGGGACCGCGACACCCGCGCCGCAGAAGACCTGATGGCGCTCCTGGCCGACCCGGAGTTCTGGATCCGGCTGCTCGGCATCGGGGTGCTGAACCTCCTGCTCTCGGGGGACAACGCCCTGGTGATCGCGATGGCCGTGCGCGCCCTCCCCAAGCGCAAGCGGCTGGCCGGCCAGGTCTGGGGTGCCGTCGGCGCGGTGCTGCTGCGCCTGGCCTTCGTCGCCATCGTGAGCGTTCTTCTCCGAATTCCGCTCCTCCAGCTCGTCGGGGGCGTGCTCCTGGCGTGGATCGCCCTCAAGCTGGTGCGGCCGGAGACCGGCGGCGACGCCGACGTGCGGCGAGGGTCCTCCCTCTGGGAGGCAATCTGGATCATCATCGTGGCCGACGTGACGATGAGCCTCGACAACGTGCTGGCGATCGCCGCGACGGCCCACGGCGACTTCATGCTCGTCATGTTCGGTATCGGCCTGTCGCTGCCGATCGTCGTGTGGGGAGCCGGGCTCCTGGCGCACCTGATGAATCGCTACACGTGGATCGTCTGGCTCGGCGGCGGCCTGCTCGGCTACGTCGCGGGCGAGATGGTCATCGAAGATCCGATCGTCACGCGGTGGCTGGGCAGCACCGCGCCGGTGCTCCATCTGGCGGTGCCGATCGCGCTTGGCGTCGTGGTGACGGCGATCGGCTGGTGGCTCGGGCGCGGCCACCGCCACGTCCACGTGCCGGAAAAGCTGTGAGGGGCTCATGAGCACGCCGGGACGGAAGCGAGCGGACGAACAGGCCTTCGAGCTCGGCCCCATCAAGTCGACGCGCATCTACGAGGAGATCGTCCGGCAGGTCAAGCAGCTGATCGCGGAGGGGCGTCTCAAGTCCGGCGACCGGCTGCCGCCGGAGCGCGAGCTCGCCGAGAAGTTCGTCGTCAGCCGGACCTCCGTGCGCGAGGCCTTGCGGGCGCTCGAGAGCCTGGGGCTCATCGAGATCCGGGCGGGGGAGGGTACGTTCGTCCGCCAGGTGTCGCTCGACGCGCTGGTCGGCCCGCTCGCCCTCATGATGACCTCGCAGCGCGAGGCGATCGGCGAGCTCTTCGAGGCGCGGCGCGTGCTCGAGCCGGCCATTGCGGCGCTCGCGGCGAGCCGCGCGACTCCGGAAGAGGTGCAGGAGATGGAGCGGATCCTCGAGAGCCAGGCCCGGGAGGTCGCCGCCGGGCGCACCGGCCTCGCCGAGGACGCGGCGTTTCACACGGCGGTCGGCGCCGCCGCTCACAATCACGCGATCACGCGCATCGTGCACGCGATCATGGATCTCTTGACGCAGAGCCGCGAGGAATCCCTCAACACGCCCGGCCGGCCCACGCGCTCGCACCAGGACCATCGCCGGATTCTCCAGGCGATCGCCATGCGCAATTCGAGCGCGGCCCGGCAGGCGATGCTCGATCATCTGGTCGCGGTCGAGGCGCTCGTGCTCGGCACCGCCTCCGAGCGGCCGGAGCGCGGTCGTCGCTCCGACTCTTGACCGGCTCCGGGCGAGCCCGTATAGTCGCTCCGTGCTCGCGATGACGCCGCGGATTTCTCTGGTAGGGCTGATTCTGGTACTGCGGGCCCTGCCCGGAGCATCCGCGACGTAGCTGACGCCGGATGCCACGGGCGGGGCAGGCCCGTGGCGACTTCTCATAAAGGCCACGGGTCGGGTGACCCGTGGCCTTTCGTGTTTCATGGACGGTTCACGGCCGAGACCAAAGAGGGAGGCGAGGGACTGGTGGCGAGGGGTAGAATAATTGACACCAGTGCTCCTTATCCACTAATATCACAAGACTTTTTTGGTCTTCGGGGAAGGGGACCGCGCCCATGACGAAATACGTCTACTCCTTTGGCGGTGGTCGCGCGGAAGGCTCCTCACTCATGCGCAACCTTCTGGGCGGGAAGGGCTGCGAGCTAGCCGAGATGACCAACCTCGGGATTCCCGTCCCGCCGGGATTCACCATCACCACCCAGGCGTGGGCCCACTACAACAGGTCGGCGCATACCTGGCCCGAGGAGCTGTGGGATCAGGTGCTCGAGAACCTCGAGGGGCTCGAGAGCGCCGCCGACGCGGGCTTCGGCGACGCCAAGCGCCCGCTCCTGGTCTCCGTTCGCTCGGGCGCCCGTGTGTCGATGCCGGGGATGATGGAGACCATCCTGAACCTCGGCCTCAACGACGCGACGGTCGAGGGGCTGGCCGCGCGGACCCGTAACGAGCGGTTCGCCTGGGACTGCTACCGCCGCTTCGTCACGATGTTCGGCGACGTCGTCCTGGGCGTGCGGCGCGAGGTCTTCGACGCCGAGCTTGACGCGGCGAAGGCTCGCCTCGGCGTCCGGAGCGATCCCGAGGTCCCGGCCGCCGAGCTGCGCAAGCTCACCGACGCCTTCAAGAGCATCGTCAGCGAGCGCACGGGCCACCCATTTCCGGAAGACGTGCGCGAACAGCTCCGCCTCGCCATCAACGCGGTGTTCGATTCCTGGTTCGCCAAGAAGGCCACGGAATACCGCCGCATCCACAACGTGCCGGAAGAATGGGGCACGGCCGTCACCGTCATGTCGATGGTCTTCGGAAACCTCGGCGAGACCTCGGGCACGGGCGTCGGCTTCACGCGCGATCCGCGGACCGGCGAGCGGCGGTTCTACGCCGAGTTCCTGCCCAACGCCCAGGGCGAGGACGTCGTCGCCGGAATCCGGACGCCCCTGCCGATCGACGCGCTGCGCGAGCGGATGCCGGCCATCTACGACCAGGTGCTGGAAATCGCCGGACGGCTCGAGCGGCACTACAAGGACATGCAGGACATCGAGTTCACGGTGCAGGACGGCACGCTCTATCTCCTGCAGACGCGCGCCGGCAAGCGGTCCGCGCGCGCGGCCGTGAAGGTGGCCCGAGATCTCGTCAACGAGACCGTGATCGACCAGCACTCCGCCCTGCTCCGCGTGCGGCCGCAAGAGGTGAACGAGGCGATCCGGCCGGTCTTCGACGACCGCGACAAGAAAACCGCCATCGACAAGGGACGGCTCCTGGCCCGCGGTCTCCCGGCAGCCCCGGGCGCCGCCGTCGGCAAGGCAGTCTTCGACGCCGACCGCGCCGTCGAGTGGAAGCGGGCGAACGAGAAGGTCATCCTCGTCCGACCCGAGACCTCGCCCGAGGACGTGGCCGGCATGTACGCCGCGGAAGGTATCGTGACCGCGCGGGGCGGCCGGACGTCGCACGCCGCGGTCGTCGCCGTGGGCATGGGCAAGGCCTGCGTCGTCGGCGCCAGCGAGATCGCCGTGGACGAGCACCGCCGCGTCTTCGAGGTCGGCGGCCGCATCGTCCGCGAGGGCGACTGGATCTCCGTCGACGGCGGGACGGGCGAGGTCCTCCTGGACGAAATAAAGACCGTCGAGGGCGAGCTGGGCGACGAGGTCCAGGAGCTCCTGGCGTGGGCCGACCGTTACCGCAAGGAAGGGCTCGGCGTGCGCGCCAACGCCGACACCCCGGAGGACGCCAAGCGGGCGCGCGAGTTCGGCGCCGAGGGCATCGGGCTCGTCCGCACCGAGCACATGTTCTTCGCGGCCGACCGGATCCCGATCGTCCGCCAGATGATCATGGCCAACGACCAGGCGACGCGCCGCGCCGCGCTCGAGCGGCTGCGGCCGTTCCAGCGCGACGACTTCATCGGCATCTTCCACGCCATGAACGGGCTGCCGGTGACGATCCGCCTGCTCGATCCGCCGCTCCACGAGTTCCTGCCGAACCACAAGGAGTACAAAGAGCTCATCGAGACCAAGAGCCGCCTCGAGGCGCTCGGCATCAATCCGGAAGAGCAGGCCCGTCTCGAGGGGATCATCGCCAGCGTCGAGAAGCTGCGCGAGGCCAACCCGATGCTCGGGCACCGCGGCTGCCGGCTCGGGATCACGCACCCGGAGATCTACGGCATGCAGGTGCGCGCCATCATGGAGGCCGCCTGCACGGTGACCGAGCAGGGCGTGCACGCCGAGCCGGAGATCATGATCCCGCTCACCGGCACCGTCGGTGAGATGAAGGAGACGTTCGAGCAGACCAAGCGCGTCGCCGACGGCGTCATCGCCGAGACCGGCGTGTCCGTGCGCTACCTGATCGGGACGATGATCGAGGTGCCGCGGGCCGCGCTGATCGCCGCGCAGATCGCGGAGTTCGCGGAGTTCTTCTCCTTCGGCACCAACGACCTCACGCAACTGACCTACGGCTACAGTCGCGACGACGTCGCGAAGTTCCTGCCGCGCTACCTGGACATGGGGCTGGTGCCGCACGATCCGTTCTCCGTGCTCGACCAGGAAGGCGTGGGCGAGATGATCAAGATCGGCATCGAGCGCGGTCGGAGCCGCCGCCCGAATCTCAAGATCGGGATCTGCGGCGAGCACGGCGGCGAGGCGTCGTCGGTCGAATTCTGTCATCGCGTGAAGATGACGTACGTGTCGTGCTCGCCGTATCTCATCCCGGGAGCGCGACTGGCTGCGGCGCAGGCTCGCATCAAGGAGCGTCAGGTGGGCGGCAGCGGGGATTATCGAGTTTAGGAGGAGCGCGCAGTGAAAATGCCGGGAGCCCGAATCCTTCTGGAGTGCCTGAAGCGCCAGGGAGTCGATCTCATCTTCGGTCTGCCCGGCGGCGCGGTACTACCGATCTACGACGCGCTGTACGACTTCGAGGGCCTTCGCCACATCCTGGTGCGCCAGGAGGCGGCGGCGGGCCACGCGGCCGAGGGCTACGCGCGGACGTCGGGGCGGGTCGGCGTCTGTCTGGTGACCTCGGGCCCTGCCGCGACCAATCTGGTGACCGCGCTGCAGGACGCGTTGATGGACTCCATCCCCATCGTCGCGTTCACCGGGCAGGTGCCCACCCACCTCATTGGCAACGACGCGTTCCAGGAGGCGGACAACGTCGGGATCACCCGGTCGTGCACCAAGCACAACTTCCTGGTGAAGGACGGCAATGACCTCGGCCCGATCATCCGCGAGGCGTTCCACATCGCGTTGACCGGCCGGCCCGGGCCGGTACACGTCGACCTGCCCAAGGACATCCTCGTGAAGGAGTGGAACCTCGTCTGGCCCGAGCAGATCCAGATGCGCTCGTACAACCCGAACTACGACGGCCATCCCGGTCAGATCAAGCGGGCGGCCAAGCTCCTGGCCGGGGCCCGGAAGCCGGTGCTCTACGTCGGGGGCGGCGTGATCTCGTCCGACGCGAGCGCGGAGCTCCGGGAGCTGGCCGAGCTCGGGCAATTCCCGCTGACGCAGACCCTGATGGGGCTGGGCGCGTTCCCGATGGCGCACCCGCTCTCGCTCGACATGCTGGGCATGCACGGCAGCTACTACGCCAACATGGCGGTGCACCACTCCGACGTCCTCGTCGCCATCGGGGCGCGTTTCGACGATCGGGTGACCGGCAAGGTCGACGCGTTCGCGCCGAACGCCGAGATCATCCACATCGACATCGATCCGTCCTCGATCTCGAAGAACATCAAGGTGGGCGTGCCGATCGTCGGCGACTGCCGCCGCGTGCTCGCGAAGCTCGTGGAGGCGCTGCGGGAGGAGCTGCACGGCGGGCCGGCCGCCGGGGTCCACGACGCACGCCAGCAGTGGGCGGCGCAGATCGCCGAGTGGAAGCGCGACTTCCCGTTCCGCTACGAGTGGAGCGACGACGTCGTCAAGCCGCAGTACGTGATGCAGGAGATCTCCAACGTCACCGGCGGCGAGGCATTCATCGTCACCGGCGTCGGCCAGCACCAGATGTGGGCGGCGCAGTACTACCGGTTCAAGCACCCGCGCATGTGGTGCACGTCCGGCGGCCTGGGCACGATGGGCTACGGTCTGCCGACCGCGATGGGCGTCCAGGCGGCGAACCCCGGCAAGCTCGTGATCAACATCGACGGCGACGGCTCGTTCGCCATGAACAGCCAGGAGCTGGCGACCTGCTTCACCGAGGGCCTGCCGGTCAAGACCGTCATCATCAACAACAGCGGCCACGGCATGGTGCGGCAGTGGCAGCGGATCATCTACAAGGAGCGGTTCTGCGCGATCGACCTGCCCGGCATCCCGGACTGGGTGCGCCTGGCCGAGGCCTACGGCTGCGTGGGGCTCCGCGTGACGAAGCCGAGTGAGCTGGTGCCGGCGCTCGAGAAGATGATCAGCACGCCCGCGTCCGTGGTGCTTGACGTGTGCGTGGACAAGGACGAGTGCGTGTTCCCGATGGTGCCGGCGGGCGGCGCCAACACCGACATGATCCTGGCGCCGCCCAGCCGCGTCGTGCGCGACCGGGCCGCCCGGTCGCAGACGGGCTTCTAGATGCAGAACGGCAACGAGCCCCGCAAGCACACGATCGCGGTCCTGGTGGAGAACAAGTTCGGCGTCCTCTCACGCGTAGCCGGGCTGTTCTCGGCGCGCGGCTACAACATCGAGAGCCTCTCGGTCGGCGAGACGCTCGATCCCACGGTGTCCCGGATGACCCTGGTGGTGCGCGGCGACGAGTTCGTGATCGAGCAGGTGACCAAGCAGCTGCACAAGCTCATCGACGTCATCAAGGTGACCGATCTGACCGACGAGAGCCACGTCGAGCGCGAGATGATCTTGATCCGCGTCAACGCCGAGCCGGCGAATCGCGCGGAAATCTTGAGGACCGGCGACATCTTCCGCGCGCGGGTGGTGGACGTCACGCCCGTCTCGTTCGTCCTCGAGGCCACCGGCGACGAGGGCAAGCTGGAAGCGCTGATCGAGCTCCTGCGCCCGATGGGGATCCAGGAGATCGTGCGCACCGGCAAGGTCGCGATTGCCCGCGGCCCGAAGACGCGCGTCCGGCGCGTGGAGCCGCCACGCAAGCCACGGACCGTGGACGACCCGAAGGTGGTCGGCTTCGCCGACTGACACTCACCGACAGAAAGGACACACGATGCCCGCCAAGATCTATTACGACCAGGACGCCGATCTCGGGCTGCTCAAGGGCCGGAAGATCGCGATCGTCGGATACGGCAGCCAGGGCCACGCGCACGCGCTGAATCTGAAAGATTCAGGTCAGGACGTCGTCGTCGGGCTCTACAAGGGCTCGAAGAGCTGGGCGAAGGCCGAGAAGGAAGGCCTGCGCGTCGCCACCGTGAACGAGGCCGCGCAGATGGCCGACGTCATCATGATCCTGCTGCCGGATCAGACCCAGCGGCACGTGTTCGAGCACGAGATCAAGGGCGGGCTCGGCAAGGGCAAGATGCTCATGTTCGCGCACGGCTTCAACATCCACTTCAACCAGGTCGTGCCGCCGCCCGACGTGGACGTCACGATGATCGCCCCCAAGGCGCCCGGGCATGTGATGCGCGATCTCTTCACGCAGGGCCCGGGCGTCCCGGCGCTGCTCGCCGTCTACCAGGACGTCTCCGGCAAGGCGAAGGACCTCGGCCTCGCCTACGGCAAGGGCGTGGGCTGCACGCGGGCCGGCGTCATCGAGACGACGTTCAAGGAAGAGACCGAGACCGACCTGTTCGGGGAACAGACGACGCTCTGCGGCGGGATCTCGCACTTGATCAAAGCGGCCTACGAGACCCTGGTCGAGGCGGGCTACCAGCCCGAGGTCGCGTACTTCGAGTGCATGCACGAGATGAAGCTCATCGTCGACCTCTTCTACCAGGGCGGGCTCGCCTACATGCGCTATTCCGTCTCGGACACCGCGGAGTACGGCGATTACACGCGCGGGCCGCGCGTCGTGAGCGAGCAGACGAAGGCCGAGATGAAGAAGATCCTCGGCGAGATCCAGTCGGGCCAGTTCGCCCGAGAGTGGGTGCTGGAGAACCAGGCCAACCGCGCCGGGTTCCTCGCGATGCGGCGGCGAGACGCCGAGCACTCGATCGAGGAGGTCGGCAAGCGCCTGCGCTCCATGATGTCCTGGATCAAGCCGCCGCGGATTGGCTGATGAACCGCTTCCCGATCGCGCCCGAGGGTTGGCCGTTCGTCGCGATCCCGGCCGGGATCGCGGCGCTCCTGACCCTCGCCGGGCGGCGGGGCCTCGCGGCGCCCTTCGCGGCCGCGTCGCTCGCCTCCCTGGGGTTCTTCCGCGACCCCGACCGGGAGGTGCCGTCGATCCCGGGCGGCGTCCTGGCGCCGGCCGACGGGCGCGTGATGCAGGTCGACGAGGTCAGCGATCCGTTCGTCGGTCCGGCGGTGCGGGTCGCGATCTTCCTCTCGCCGCTGGACGTGCACGTGAACCGCGCGCCCATCGGGGGCCTCGTCGCCGGCGTCGTGTACTCGCAGGGTCGCTTCGTCCCCGCGTACAAGCCCGAGGCGGGCGCCGGCAACGAGCGCTGCATGGTCCATCTGCAAGGCGAGAGCGCGCGGGTCACCGTCACGCAGATCGCCGGGGTCTTGGCCCGGCGGATCGTCTGCCGCGTCGCGCCCGGCGACAAGCTCGCGGTGGGCGAGCGCTTCGGCATGATTCGGTTCGGCTCGCGGACCGACTGCTGCATGCCGCGCGGCACCGACGTCCGGGTCCGGGTCGGGGACCGGGTCCGGGGCGGCGTCACGCTGCTGGGGTTACTGGCATGACGATGATCCGACGGGGTAAGGGATCGCGGCGGCGGCGCTGGCACGAGCTGCGCGACAAGCGGCGGCGGGGCATCGTCCTGCTGCCGAGCCTGCTCACGACCGGCAACCTCTTCTGCGGCTTCTTCGCGCTCCTGCTCACGGTCGAGGGGCGGTACACCGACGCGTCGCTGGCCATCTTTGTCGCGATGATCATGGACCTGCTCGACGGCCGGGTGGCCCGCCTGATGAAGGCGACCAGCCAGTTCGGGGTCGAGTTCGACTCGCTGGCCGACGTCGTCTCGTTCTGCGTGGCGCCGGCGTTTCTCCTGTACTCCTACGCGCTCAAGGATCTGAGCCGCCCGGCCTGGTTCGGCGTATTTCTGTTCGTCATCTGTGGCGCCTTGCGGCTCGCCCGCTTCAACGTCCAGACCGGGACGGTCGACCGACGCTACTTCGTCGGTCTGAGCACGCCGGCGGCCGCCGGCGTGGTGGCCGCCAGCATCCTCCTGCTGGGCGACGCGCCGCCCATACGCTGGCTCCAGATCTCGCTCGCGGCGGCGGCCGGCGTCCTGGCGCTCCTGATGGTGTCGACGTTCCGCTACTGGAGCTTCAAGGAAGTCGACTTCGTCCGCCGGCGGCCGGTGCAGACGCTGCTGGTCGTCCTGCTGGCCATCATGATCGTGGCCACCAAGCACGACCTCTTCCTGTTCGTGCTCTTCACCGGCTACGCCCTGTCGGGCCCGCTCCACCGGCTGATGCTCGGCCGGCCCGTCGCGGCGCCCACGCCGGTCGAGCTGGCGGCCAAGGAGTCGACGTAGGGGGGCGTATGGACCGCGTGATCATCTTCGATACCACGCTGCGAGACGGCGAGCAGGCGCCGGGGTTCTCCATGAACACGATGGAGAAGCTCGAGATGGCGCGTCAGCTGGCGCGGCTCCGGGTCGACGTGATCGAGGCGGGCTTCCCGATCTCGTCGGACGAGGATTTCGAGGCGACCCGCGAGGTGGCCCGGCAGGTCGGGACGCTCGAGAACGCTCCGTCCATCTGCGGCCTCTCCCGCGTGGGCCTGGCGGACATCGACCGCTGCTGGGAGGCGGTCAAGTATGCCAGGAAGCCCCGCATCCACACGTTCGTCGCGACCTCCGACATCCATCTGAAGTACAAGCTCCGCAAGTCGCGGGCCGAGATCCTCAAGGCCGCGGTCGACGCCGTGCGGCACGCGCGCGGCTACTGCGACGACGTCGAGTTCTCGCCGGAGGACGCCTCGCGCTCCGACTTCGACTACATGTGCGACGTGCTGTCGGCGACGATCGAGGCCGGGGCGGGGACCATCAACATCCCCGACACCGTCGGCTACGCGATTCCCCGCGAGTGGGGCGAGCGGATCGCCCGCATCCGCGAGAAGGTGCACGGCCTCGACCGGGTCGTCCTGTCGGTGCACTGCCACAACGACCTCGGGCAGGCGGTGGCCAACTCGCTCACCGCCATCGTGCACGGCGCCCGGCAGGTCGAGTGCACGATCAACGGAATCGGCGAGCGCGCCGGCAACGCCTCCCTCGAGGAGATCGTGATGGCGCTCCGGACCCGGAAGGACTTCTTCGGGATCGACACGAGCGTCAAGACCGAGGAGATCTTCAAGGCCTCGCGACTGCTCTCGCACATCACCGGCGTGCACGTGCAGCCCAACAAGGCCATCGTGGGCGAGAACGCGTTCGCGCACGAGGCCGGCATCCATCAGGACGGAGTCCTCAAGGAAAAGCTGACCTACGAGATCATGCGCCCCGAGGACATCGGCCGACCGGCCAACAAGCTGGTTCTGGGCAAGCACTCCGGGCGCGCGGCCCTCGCGGCGCGGCTCAAGGAGCTCGGCTTCGCCCTGGCCGGCAGCGAGCTCGACCGCGCCTTCAAGGCGTTCAAGGACCTCGCCGACCGCAAGAAGGAAGTCTACGACGAGGACCTGATGGCGATCGTCACCGACGAGGCCACCCAGACGGTCGCGCCGCTCTATGAGCTCGACTATCTTCAGGTGATCAGCGGCACCGGCGTCATCCCGTCGGCAACGGTCCGCCTGAAGAAAGAGGGCGTGATGTTCCAGGACTCGGGCGTGGGCGACGGGCCGATCGACGCGGTGCTGGCGGCGATCGAGGCCATCACGGGCGTGAAGGGACGACTGCAAGACTACGCGCTGCGCTCGGCGACGTCGGGCAAGGACGCGATCGGCGAAGTCTCCATGAAGATCGACTTCGACGGCACGCTGGTGTCCGGCAAGGGTGCCTCGACCGACGTCATCGAGGCGAGCGCACGCGCCTACCTCAGCGCGCTCAACCGGATCGCGCAAGCGTCGGCGCAGCGCATGAAGGAGGTCGGGCCCTGATGGCAACGTACCGAATCGCGGTTCTCCCGGGTGACGGAATCGGTCAGGAAGTGATCCCCGAGGCGATCCGAGTCCTCGAGGCGGTGGGGAAGGGGACCGGCTCGACGTTCGAGTTCGAGCGCGGGCTGGTTGGCGGCGCGGCGATCGACGCGACCGGCAAGCCCCTGGCGCCGGGAACGCTCGAGCTCTGCCGCGCCTCACACGCGGTCCTCTTCGGCGCGGTGGGCGGCCCTAAGTGGGACAACGTCGCTCACGAGCAGCGCCCCGAGCGGGGCCTCTTGGCGATCCGCAAAGAGCTCGACCTCTACGCGAATCTCCGGCCGGCGAAGTGCTTCCCGATGCTGGTCGACGCCTCGCCGCTCAAGCGCCAGGTCGTCGAGGGCACCGACCTCATGGTCATCCGCGAGCTGACCGGCGGGCTCTACTTCGGCGAGCCGCGCGGCGTCGAGCGCTTCGCCGACGGCGGCGCGCGCGCCATCAACACGATGGCCTACACCTCGCGCGAGGTGGAGCGCATCGCCCGGATCGGGTTCGAGGTGGCGCGAAAGCGCCGGCGGCGGCTCACGTCGGTCGACAAGGTGAACGTGCTGGTCGTCTCGCAGCTCTGGCGCGAGGTGGTGACCCGGGTCGGCCAGGAGTACCCCGACGTGACGCTCGACCACGTGCTGGTCGACAACTGCGCGATGGCCCTGGTGCACCGGCCCACACAGTTCGACACGATTGTGACCGAGAACACCTTCGGTGATATTTTGTCCGATGAGGCGGCGATTCTCGCCGGCTCGATGGGCATGCTGCCGTCGGCGTCGCTCGGCGGCACCGTCGGCCTCTACGAGCCGGTGCACGGCACCGCGCCGGACATCGCCGGGCAGGGCATCGCCAATCCGATCGCGGCGATCCTCTCGGCGGCCATGCTCCTGCGGTACTCGCTCAACATGGAAAAGGACGCGGACCGGATCGACCAGGCGGTGCTCCGGGTACTCGACGCGGGCCACCGCACGGCCGACATCGCGGCCGGGGTGAAGCCGAAGGGAACCCGCGAGATGGGAAGCCTGATCGTGAACGAAGTGGAGCGACAGTACTGATGGCCTCCGGACTCACCATCGCGGTGGTCGGCGCCACCGGCGCCGCCGGGCAGACGACGCTCCGGATTCTCGAGGAACGCAAGTTCCCCGTACGCGAGCTGCGCGCGTTCGCCTCGGAGCGCTCGGTGGGCAAGACGGTGACCTTCCGCGGCGAGCCCGTGACCATCCAGCGCATCGAGTCGGCGGCCTTCAAGGGCGTCGACATCGCCTTCTGCTCGGCGGGCACGGCGCAGGCCAAGGAGTTCGCGCCGATGATCGTGAAGGCCGGCGCGACCGTGATCGACAAGTCGAACGCCTTCCGGATGGATCCGAACGTCCCGCTGATCGTTCCCGAGATCAACGCGGACGCGGCCCGACATCACCAGGGCATCCTGGCGTGCCCGAACTGCACCACGATCGTCACGGTGATGCCGCTCAAGCCCCTGCACGACGCCGGACGCCTCACCCGGGTGATCGCGACCAGCTTCCAGTCGGTCTCCGGCGCGGGCGTCAACGGGATCGCGGAGCTCCGCGAGCAGGCGCTCGCGTGGGCGAAGGGCGAGGCGATCACGCCCCGGCACTTCCCGCACCAGATCGCCTTCAACCTCATCCCGGCGATCGACCGCTTCGGCCCCGACGGCTACACCGGCGAGGAGATGAAGCTGGTGAACGAGACGCGCAAGATCCTCGACGCGCCGGCGCTCCGCGTCGCGCCGACGACGGTGCGGGTCCCGGTGTTCACCTCGCACTCGATCTCGGTCACGGCCGAGACCGAGGTGAAGATCACGGCGGCGCGCGCGCGCGATCTCTTCGAGCGCTTCCCCGGCCTCAAGCTCTGGGACGACCCGGCCCAGCAGCGCTACCCGATGCCGATCGCGGTCGAGGGGCAGGACGACTGCTTCGTGGGCCGCATTCGCGAGGACCTCTCGAGCCCCAATGGACTGAGCTTCTGGGTGGTGGGCGACCAGCTGCGCAAGGGCGCCGCCACGAATGCCGTCCAGATTGCCGAGCTGCTGGCCCGCTCCTAGGCCCTCGCTCGTCGCGGGCCGGCGGCCCCGGGGAGCCGGCCGGCCGTGATCTCGCTGCGTCGCTACTACCAGCGCCGGTTCGGTTACCACGAGCGATTCCTCGTGGCGATGACCATCACGATCCTGGTGGTGGCGTACGTGGCGGTCCCGCTCATCGTCGAGTTCGTCGACGCCGTCCGCGGCTACGACCCGGCGTATTACGAGCCGAAAGACTTCGAGCGCCAGGACTGGCTCCGGCGCCAGATCGTCCCCGCGGTGCTGCCCGGCCTGTCGTGGGAGATCGTGATCGACATCGTCCTCTTCCTGCTGGTCGCGGTCATCTGGCTCACCTTCGTCCCGGCGCGCAGTCCCCGGCGCCTGCCGCCGCCGCGATAACCCCGGAGCGGTCGACCTTCCGCCTGGTGCTGTCCTACGACGGCACCGACTATCACGGCTGGCAGGTCCAGCCCAGCGCCCGGACGGTGCAGGGACTCCTGCTCGACGTCGCGCGCCGGCGGTTCGGCGCCGAGACGCGAATCGTCGGAGCCAGCCGGACCGACGCGGGCGTTCACGCGCTGCGACAGGCGGCCTCGCTCACGACGGCCGCGCGGATCTCGAGCCTCGGTTTGCGCGGCGCGCTGAACGCCGACCTTCCGCGCGACATCCGCATCCTCGACGTTCGCGAGGCGCCCCCCGGGTTCAACGCCCGGCGCGCGGCGACCGGGAAACGCTACGCGTACCTCATCGACAACGGCCCGGTGGCCGCGCCGCTCCTCGAGCGCTACGCCTGGCACATCCCGCAGCGGCTCGACGTCGAGGCGATGCGGCGAGCGCTCGTGGCCCTCCGGGGCCGTCACGACTTCGGCGCGTTCTGCGCCGCTCCTGGGCGGGAGAAGGACCAGGTCTGCGTCGTGAGGGCACTACACGTCATCCGCCGCAAGGAGCGGCTCGCGGTGCTGCTGTCGGCGGATCGCTACCTCCACCACATGGCCCGCAACATCGTGGGCAGCGCGGTCGCGGTCGGCCGCGGCGCCCAGGCCACCGACTGGCTCGGCGCGGTGCGCGAGTCCGGCGACCGCACGCGCGCGGGCGCGACGGCGCCGGCGCGTGGGCTCGCGTTGGTCCGCGTCCTGTATCCGCACTAAGATCGCGGATAACCCATGCGAACTTACCTCAGGGTCCGCGGTGGTCAGGACGACGAGGTCACCGGAGAAGTCGTTCGCGAGCAGCCGCTCACGGTGTACGTGAACGGCGAGAAGTTCCTGATGCTGCTCTGCTCGCCGATGGACCCTGAACCGCTGGTCATCGGCTATCTGTGGCTGGAGAAGATCATCGGCGGGCTCGAGGAGATCCGTCGCATCGAGGCCTCGGTGGTCGACGGCCGGGCCGAAGTGACCCTGGCGCGTAGTCCGCGGCTGACGAACCCGGGCCGACCCGGTCGGGCCCAGGTCTGGTTCAGGTGGGGAGAGCCGGCCATCAGGGGCGCTATTCGTGCCGGGATCGGGCCGATCGCCCTACCCAAATCCGCATCGGGAATGTGGTAAACTCTCGGCGCACTTGAGTTTTTAGAGCTATGCACCAGACCCTGCTGACGCTCGCGATCATCGGTTATGTGGCAGCGACCGGGCTGGCCCTGGCGTTCCTGGTCCAGCGGGACGAGCTTTTGCACCGCCTGGCGGCCCTGGCCACGCTAGCCGCCTGGATCCTCCACACGGGCGCCCTGATCGCGCTGGCGATCGAGCTGGGCCGGCCTCCGTTCGGCAGTCTACCCGAGGCCATCTCGGTGTCGGCCTGGGTGGTCGTGCTGCTGGACATGTCGCTCGAGCGCCGGTACGGACTGTCCGGGCTCGGCGCCTTCGTCCTGCCGGTGGCCCTGGCACTCAGCCTTCAGTCAGCGTCGATTCGTCCGCTGATCGGCCAGACGCTTAGCGGCGCCTGGGTGTGGGTGCACATCGGGCTGGCGCTCGTCGGGATCGCGGCATTCGTCTTCAACTTCGCCGGCGCCTTGATGTACCTCTTGCAGGAACGGCAGCTCAGGGCCAAGCGCCCGGGCGTCCTCTACTACTCGTTGCCGGCGCTGGCGACGCTCGATCGCCTGACCTACCGCACGCTCGCGCTCGGCTTTCCGTTCCTGACCACGGGATTGCTCATGGGCGTCCTGTGGGCGGGAGCCTCGTGGGGCAGCGTCTTCGCCTTCGATCCTGTCGCGCTCCTGTCCTACCTGGCCTGGGCCGTCTACGCGGCGACCCTTGCGGGGCGCGCCGTCGGCGGCTGGCAGGGACGGCGCGCGGCGTACTTCGCGATCCTGGGATTCGCCGCGCTCGCGCTCACGCTCGGCGCGGGGCTGTTCCTCCCGGGCAGGCACGGCGGATAGTATGGCGCTCTTCGTCGCCGGCCTCTCGCATCGCAATGCTCCGGTGGAGCTGAGGGAGCAGCTCGCGGTCGACGAGGACAAGCTGCGCGAGGTGCTCCGCGACCTCGCCGCCACCGGCGTGGTCCGTGAGGCGCTGATCCTCTCGACCTGCAACCGGGTCGAGGTGTACGCCGTCGCCGACGTTCCGGGCGAGGCGCGCGCCGCCACGTTCCGCCACCTCTGCAGTCACCGCGGCGTCGACTCGGCCTCGGTGGAGACCGCGCTCTACACCCACGCCGAGGGTGACGCCGTCCGTCATGCGTTCCGTGTCGCCGCGAGTCTCGATTCGATGATGATCGGCGAGCCCCAGATCCTCGGGCAGGTGAAGGACGCGTTCGCGCTCGCCCAGTCGTGCGAGACCATCGGGCCCGCGCTGCACACGCTGTTCACGCAGGCCTTCACCGTCGCGAAGAAGGTGCGGACGGAGACCGAGATCGCCCGGCACGCCGTCTCCGTCTCGTTCGCCGCCGTCGAGCTGGCGAAGAAGATCTTCGCCGGGCTGGTCGGCCGGGGTGTGCTCCTGGTGGGGGCGGGCAAGATGAGCG
>DASRIY010000180.1:0-2204 GCA_035649755.1 Candidatus Methylomirabilota bacterium | reverse complement strand
TCGCCCCAGAGGTGATAGCGCGAGAGCGTGCCGCGGACGTCGAGCGGGCCGTCGGGAGTGAGAACGATCTTCATCGGGTGACCACGCGGCTTTCGAGTGTACCAGAGAGTGGCTCGGGCCCTGCTACGCGGCCGGCCACCGCGCGGCCGACCGCCCCGCGGGTTGCGCCGGCGCTAGTGACGGAGATGGTAGGGAACGTCGGTGACGATGACGTTCTTGCGGAAGAGCATCGCGCCTTTGATGAGGAAGGCCGTCTGGTTGTGCAGGCCGAGCTGCCACCAGCGGGCCGGGATGAACTCCGGCAGCACGATCGTGACCACGTGGTTCTCCCCCTGCCCCTGCAGGTGGTCGATGTACTCGGTCAGCGGGCCGAGCAGTGACCGGTAGGGCGAGCTCAGCACGATCAGCGGCGCACCCATCCCGTACTTGCCCCACTTTTCCTCGAGGCGGCGCGTGCGCTCCGGGTCCGTCTCCACGAACACGGCCTTCGCGTTCGGCGAGAGCGTCTGCGCGTACTGGATGGCCTTGACCACGCCGCGATGGAGGTCGCCGACCAGGACCAGGACCGTGTTGGTCATCGGCGCCGGCGGACCGAGGCCGTCGAGCGAGAGCTGCACCGCAACTTCCTCGTAGTGGCGGTGCACGAACCAGAAGATGGCGACCAGCGTGGGGATCAGCAGCACGACGATCCACGCGCCGTGCGTGAACTTGGTCGCGGCGATCGTCAGCATCACCAGGCCGGTGACGAGCGCCCCCACCGCGTTGAGCCACCAGCGCCACCACCAGCCCTCTTCCTTGCGGCGAAGCCAGCGGCGCACCATGCTCGCCTGCGAGAGCGTGAAGGACAGGAACACGCCCACCGCGTACAGCGGGATCAGCGCGTGCGTGTCGCCGCGGAAGATCACTAACAGGATGGCGGCCAGCCCGCCCAGGATCACGATGCCGTTGGAGAACACGAGCCGGTCGCCCTGCGTCGCGAACTGGCGCGGGATGAAACGGTCGCGCGCCAGGAAGAACGACAGCCGTGGGAAGTCGGCGAACGACGTGTTGGCGGCCAGGAGCAGGATCAGCATCGTGACCGCCTGGAGCTCGTAGTAGAGGAAGCCGCCGCCGAAGATGTGGCGCGCCAGCTGGGAGACGACCGTTTCCTCCGGGCGCGGCGTGATGCCGAAGTCGTAGGCGAGGAAGGTGATACCCAGGAAGAGCACGATCAGGATGACGCCGAGCCACGTCAGCACGATCCGCGCGTTGTGCGCCTCCGGCGGCTTGAAGGCCGGCACGCCGTCAGAGACGGCCTCGACGCCGGTCAGCGCCGTGCAGCCGGAGGAGAACGCGCGAAGGAACAGGACGAGCCCGACCCCCTCGAGTCCGGGCGGATGCCGCTGATACGGCGCCTCCGGGAGGAAATTGAACAGGGCGCCAAAGGTGCCGTAGACGATCAGGCTGCCAAGGCTCGCGATAAACAGGAAGGTCGGTGCGGCGAAGAGCTTGCCGGATTCGCGGATGCCACGGAGATTCGCGACCGCGATACCAACGACCGCGGCGACGCAGAGCGCCGGACGATACGGAAACAGCTCGGGAACGGCCGACGTGAGCGCCGCGACGCCCGCCGCCACGCTCACCGCCACGGTCAGGACGTAGTCGATCAGCAGCGCGGCACCGGCCACCAGACCGGCCGGCACGCCGAGATTGTCCTTGCTCACGATGTAGGCGCCGCCGCCCTGCGGATACGCGCGAATCGTCTGCCGATACGAGCTGACGACGATCGCGATCAAGATGGCGATGGCGATGCCGATGGGGAGCGAATAGCTGAGCGCGATCGTGCCGGCCAGGATGAGGACCAGCAGGATCTCCTCGGTCGCGTACGCGACGGACGAGAGCGCGTCGGAGGCGAAGACGGCAAGCGCGGTCGCGCGCCCGAGTCGCTCGTGCCGGGATTGCGCGGTGGGAAGCGGGCTCCCGAGGAAGAGACGCTTCAGCTGGCTCAGCCGCACGAGGCCCATGATACGACGGGCCGCGCGGCGAGCCTAGAAGGGCTGCCCCTGCCGGTGTCCCTCCGCGATGTTCTCGAAGCGCGCGTACTGCGGCAGGAAGACGACGCGCACGGTTCCCACCGGGCCGTTCCGCTGCTTGCCGATGATGACCTCGGCGATGTTCTTCTCGTCCGGCGCCAGGTCTTCCTTGTACTGCGACTGCCGATAGAG
>DASRIY010000179.1:0-14547 GCA_035649755.1 Candidatus Methylomirabilota bacterium | reverse complement strand
ATCGAGCGCATGGTCGACCTGATGGCGCATCAGCTCGGCGTCGATCCGGCCGATTTCCGCATGAAGAACTTCGTCAAGCCCGAGCAGTTCCCATACAAGTCCGCGCTCGGCTGGGAATACGACAGCGGCAACTACGCGGGCGCGCTCCGGAAGGCCATGGACACCATCGGCTACGCCGAGCTACGGCGCGAGCAGGCCGAGAAGCGCAAGCGCGGTGTGCTGATGGGCATCGGCATCTCGAGCTTCACCGAGATCGTCGGCGCCGGCCCGTCGAAGCACTTCGACATCCTGGGCCTCAAGATGTTCGACAGCTGCGAGATCCGCGTGCATCCCACGGGCAAGGCCATCGCCCGGTTCGGCACGAAGTCACAGGGGCAGGGGCACGAGACGACATACGCGCAGATTCTCGCGGAGGAGCTCGGCATTCCGGCCGCCGACATCCAGGTGGAAGAGGGCGACACCGACACCGCGCCCTACGGTCTCGGCACCTACGCGAGCCGCTCGACGCCGGTCGCCGGCGCCGCCGCCGCGGTCGCCGCGCGCAAGGTTCGCGACAAGGCCCGAAAGATCGCCGCCTATCTGCTGGAGGTCGCCGAGGACGATCTGGTGTGGGAGCCCGGGAAATTCTCGGTCAAGGGCGCGCCGGGCAAGTCGAAGACCATCCAGGACATCGCTTTCGCCGCCTACACCAATCACCCGCAGGGCATGGAGGCCGGGCTCGAGGCGGTCAGCTACTACGATCCACCGAACCTCACCTACCCGTTCGGCAGCTACATCTGCGTGGTCGACATCGACTCCGGCACGGGCGAGGTGAAGGTGCGCCGGTTCGTCGCCATCGATGACTGCGGCAACATCATCAACCCGATGATCGTGCAGGGCCAGGTGCACGGCGGTCTCACGATGGGGCTGGCGCCCGCCCTCTTCGAGGAGATCTCGTACGACGAGATCGGCAACATCCGCGGTGGGAGCTTCATCGACTATCTCCTGCCCACCGCGGTCGAGACGCCGAAGTGGGAAACGGGCCACACCGTCACGCCATCGCCGCACCATCCGCTGGGCGCCAAGGGCGTGGGCGAGTCGGCCACCGTCGGGGCGCCGGCGGCGATCGCGAACGCGGTGGTGGACGCGCTCTGGCATCTGGGGGTGCGCCATGTCGACATCCCGATCACGCCGGCGAAGGTGTGGAAGCTCCTGCGCGAGAAAGGCGTGAAGGAGTGAATGAGGACCTGCTAGCCCTCGCGGCCGATCTGCAGCAGCGCGGCCAGGCCTTCGCGCTGGCCACGGTCGTCCGCTGCGAGGCGCCGACGTCGGCGAAGCCCGGCGCGAAGGTCTTGATCCGCGAGGACGGAAGTGTGCGGGGATGGGTCGGCGGCGCCTGCGCCGAGCCGGTGGTCGTGCGCGAAGCTCTCAGCGCCCTCCGCGACGGTCGCCCCCGTCTCATAGGGCTCTACGGCGAGGGCGGCCGTGCGCCCGGCCGGACGGAGGGCATGCTCGAATACGGCATGACGTGCCACAGCGGTGGCACGCTGGAGATCTACGTGGAGCCGTATCTGCCCAAGCCCCAGCTCGTGCTCGTCGGCCACGGACCGGTCATCGAGAGTCTCGCCGCCCTCGGCGCCGCCGCCGGCTTCGCGGTCTCGACGCTCTCCGAGGACACGCCGACGGGAGAGCTCGCCCAGCTCAGTCTCGGTCGCCGGGCCTCCGTCGTGGTCGCCAGCCATGCCGACACCGACGAGGACGCGCTCGCGCGTGTGCTCGAGACCGACGCGGGTTACGTGAGCCTGGTTGCGAGCCGGCGGCGCGCCGCGGTGATCTTCGAGCGCGTGAAGCAGCGGGGCACCCCGCCCGACCGGTTCGGCCGGCTCAAGGCGCCGGCCGGGCTCGACATCGGTGCGGTCACCCCCGAGGAGATCGCTGTGAGCATCCTCGCCGAGATCATCCAGCATCGCCGCAGCGACAAGACCGTCGCCGTCGAGCCGGAGCCCGCCGCCCCGGCCGTGCTGGTTCGAATCGAGTCGAAGGATCCGATCTGCGGCATGATGGTCGACAGCGTGACCGCGAGGTTCCACTCGGAATTCGCGGAGCGCACCGTGTACTTCTGCTGTCGCCACTGCAAGGAGATGTTCGACGAGGATCCCGAGCGCTATCGCGCCGCGCTGTCCTAGCTGCTGAATTGTCCGATCGAGCACCCTTGAAAGAGCCCGAGGTGACGTCATGGCCAACATCGCCGCAGTGACCGCAGATGGAACCAGCATCAACCTCGGGACCGCCGACATCGACGGTCTCCGAAGCGCGCTTCGCGGCGATCTGATCGGAAGCGATCACGCCGGCTATGACACCGCGCGACGCGTGTGGAACGGCAACGTCGACCGCCGCCCCGCCCTCATCTTGCGGGCGACCGGCGTCGCCGACGTGCAGCAGGCCGTCAACTTCGCCCGGACCAACCGCCTGGCGCTGGCCCTGCGCGGCGGCGGCCACAGCGCGCCGGGTTACGGCACCAACGACGGCGGGCTCGTACTCGATCTGTCAGCGCTGAAGGGCATCCGGGTCGATCCCGGCGCCCGGACGGTTCGCGCCGAGGGCGGCGTGCTCTGGCGCGAGCTCGATCACGAGACCCAGGCCTTCGGCCTTGCCACGACCGGCGGCACCGTTTCCAACACCGGCATCGCCGGGCTCACGCTGGGCGGAGGCCTCGGCTGGCTCATGGGTAAGCACGGGCTCACCGTCGACAACCTGATCTCGGCCGACGTCGTGACGGCCGATGGACAGCTTCGTAAGGCGAGCGCGACGGAGAATCCCGATCTCTTCTGGGCGCTCCGGGGCGGCGGCGGAAACTTCGGCGTCGTCACGTCGTTCGAATACCGCCTGCATCCCGTCACACAGGTTCTGGGCGGGCTCGTGCTGTACCCGCTCGATCAGGCGCGCGAAGTGCTTCGTTTCTATCGCGACTTCAGCCAGGCGCTCCCGGACGAGGCGGAGGCCTACACCGCTCTTCTCACCGCGCCGGACGGCAAGCCGGTCTCGGCGCTCATCCTGGGCTACAACGGGCCGATCGAGGAGGGCGTGAAGGTCCTGGCGCCGGCGCGTCAGTTCCGCAAGCCCATCGCCGATCTCGTTGGGCCGGTGCCGTACAGGGCGCGCCAGACCATGCTGGACGACCCCAACGCGGTGCACGGCCTGCACCGGTACTGGCGGTCGGCTTTCACCGAGCAGATCTCGGACGGACTCATCGACGTGCTGGTCGACGGCGCCGCGGGCTTCAGCTCGCCCATGAGCGCGCTGATCTTCTTCAACGTGCACGGCGCGGTGACGCGCGTCTCGCCGACCGCCACGGCGTTCGCCGCCCGGCGGCCCCAGTGGGACTTCGACGCCATCGGATGTTGGACTGACGCCGCGCAGTCGGCGCAGCACATCGCGTGGATCCGGAAGCTCTGGGAGCGGCTCGAGCCGCACCTGCAGGGCAGCGCGTACGTCAACCACCTGGCCGCCGACGACCGGCCCGAGAAGGTCCGCGCCTCGTTCGGGTCGAACTACGCCCGGCTGCGCGAGCTCAAGGGCGTGTACGACCCGACGAACCTCTTCCGCGCCAACGCGAACATCGCGCCGGCCTGAGGTGATTAGCCGCCGTAGAAGACCTTGTCCCCCAGGTCCTTCAGCCAGAGCGTCGCGTCGTCGGCGCGGCCGTCGGGCGTCTTGGCGAGCCCTACCTCGACCACCTTGCCGACGAAGACGGAGTGATCGCCCTTCTCCACCGTGGCCTCGAGCGTGCACTCGATGAACGCGGGCGTGCTGGCGAGGATCGGCGCCCCGGTCGTGCCCGGGCGGAACTTCTCGCCCGAGATCGTGTCGTCCTTGCGCTCAGCCGGCTTGAAGAACGTGTAGGCGAGCGCCTGCTGCCCCTTGCCGAGCACGTTCAGCGCGAAAGCCTTGGTGTCCTTGATGATCGCGTGAGCGTGCGAGTCGGTCTTCACGCCGATCGCGACGAGCGGCGGCTCGAACGAGGCCTGGGTCACCCAGTTCACGGTGGCCGCGGCGACCTGCCCGTCCTTGCTGGCGGCGGTCAGAACGTACAGGCCGTAGGGGATCATCCGGAGCGTGGTCTTCTTGGCGTTCGGATCCATCGGCTAGTCCTCCCGCCCGGAGGATACGGCGGATGCTGTCCGCGGTCCAGACGTCGACGACTTTGCGCATCGAGCGGCCTTTCGCGTACCATCGGCACGAACCGCCAACGCGTGAGGAGGAGCCCATGCCGCTGACAGAGCTCAACCATTACTTCATCCGGGCCAACGACCTCGAGAAGACCAAGGGCTTCTACTGCGACGTCCTCGGCTTCGAGGTCATGAATCGGCCGAGCTTTCCCTTCCCCGGCTACTGGCTCGGCGTGAACGGCAAGATCCAGGTGCACATGGGGCCGGACGGCATCGACAACGCCGACCTCTACTATCTGGGGACGCCGAAGGGCGCGGTGACCGACCACGCGGGCGTGGTCGACCACATCGCGTTCCTCGCCACCGAGCCCGGGAACTTCATCCGGCGCTTCAAGGCGCGCGGCCTCGACTTCCAGCCGCGGTCGCTGCCGGAGTTCGATCTCTATCAAATCTTTATCAAGGACCCGAACGGCCTCACCATCGAACTCAACTTCTTCGGCCTGAAGGACGTCACCGACTGGGGCGGCGAGGATTACTCCAAGATGCCCCAGGCGACGGCCGGCATGCGGGCATGACCGAGGCGCGACCGGCGCGCCCGGGCTTCGCCGAAGTCGACTACGACGAGGCGATGCGCCGGGCGCGCGGGCTCGTGCCGGCTCTGCGCGAGCGCGCCGCGGCGGCCGAAGCCGGGCGCGAGATGCCGAAGGCGACGCTGGAGGACCTGCACCGCACGGGGCTCTTCCGCTTCCATCAGCCGCGTCGATGGGGCGGCATGGAGCTCGACTTCGTGGCGCTGTTCGACGTGCCGGCCGAGATCGCCCGCGGCTGCGCCTCGACGGGCTGGAACGTCGCGAACCTGGGGGTGCACCACTGGATGCTGGCGCTCTACGACGAGCGCGCCCAGGACGAGGTGTGGAGCAAGAACCCCGATGCCCTGATCGCCTCGGGGATCGCCTATCCGCAGGGCAGCGGCCGCCGCGTCGACGGCGGCTTCGTCGTCAGCGGATTCTGGAATTTCTCGAGCGGCGTCGACGCCTGCGACTGGAACATGCTCGCCGTCATGGTCAAGGACGGCGAGCGCGTCGTCGACCATCGCATGTGCCTGGTGCCGAAGAGCGACTACGAGATCGTCGACGACTGGAACGTGCTCGGTATGCGCAGCACCGGCTCCAAGTCGGTCCGGGCCCGTGAGATCTTCGTCCCCGAGCACCGGGCACTCTGCATGTACCTGGCGCGCGGGGGCAATCAATTCCCAGGGGCGCGCGCCAACCCGAACCCGCTCTACCAGGTGCCGCTGTCGGCCCTGGGCTCTCACTGCCTGGCGGCGGCCGGCGTGGGCAACGCCCAGGCCGCGCTCGAGATGACGATCGACGCGATCCGCGAGCGGAGTACCAACTACACGGGCGCGCGCATGCGCGACTTCCAGGCCGTGCAGCTACGCGTGGGCCGCGCCGGCGCGATGGTCGACGCGGCCCGGCTCATCATCCGCACCGACTGCCTCGACGCCGAGCACATCGCCCGCGCGGGTCGTGCGCCCATGCTCGAGGAGAAGCTCCGCTTCAAGCGCAACGTCGCCTACGCGATGGAGCTCTGCACCGACGCGGTAGACACGCTCCACGCCCTGACCGGCGCCAACGGCATCTACGACCGCTACCCCATCCAGCGGCTCTTCCGCGACCAGCACGCGCTCGCCGGTCACATCGGCTTCAGCTGGGACGCGCAGGGCGGGCCGTGGGCGCTGGTCGCGCTCGGCGGCGAGTTCAGCAGCCCCACGATGTGACGATCGACGATAAAAGAGGAGATCGGAACATGAGGCGCCTCTCCGGATTCTTGTCCATCGTCGGCGCGGTCGCGCTCACCAGCGGGCTCACGGCAGCCTCGGCCCAGACACCGGCCGGGACAACGGCCGACGCCCGCGCGGTCGCCGGCGCCAAGGCCTACATGCAGTCGAAGGGGCTCACCTCGCTGAAGCTCAACATGATGATGCCGTCTATCTTCACCGCCGGCAGCACGGTCGAGATGGCGAACTTCGAGAAGGAGACCGGCATCGGCGTCAACTACTTCGAGGTTGGCATTCTCCAGATCCAGGCCAAGGCCATGTCCGAGGCGGTCGCCAAGAGCGGGAGCTTCGACTTCTGGATCGGCGATCCGATCTCGCTGCCCGACCTCGCGGAGGCCGGGCTCGCCAAGCCGATCGACGACCTGGTGGCGCGCGGCAAGGCCGACCTCGACGACATCGTGCCCGGCTTCCAGGAGCAGGCGCGCTACAAGGGCAAGACCTACGGCCTCGTCGCCGACGGCGACAACTTCATCCTGGCGATCCGCAAGGACCTGATCGACGCGCCCGGCGAGCGCCAGAAGTTCAAGGCCAAGTACGGCTGGGAGCCCGGCTGTCCGGACACGTACGAGCAGTGGTACCAGCTCGCCGAGTTCTTCACGCGAGACCCGAAGGGCGCCGGCGTGCCCGAGGTGTATGGGGCCATGGGCTATCGGGCGCGCAGCTGGGGCTGGCGCTGGTGGCTCCAGCAGTTCTACGCCAAGGGCGGCATGCCCTTCGACGACAACCTTAAGCCGCTCATCGCCGGGAAGGAAGGCTTGGAGTCGCTGCGCGACTACATCGCCCTCACGAAGTTCATGCCCAAGGACATCCTGGGCTGGGCGACGCCGCAGGCCTATCCCTTCTATGCCGGCGGTAACGCGTTCTCGATCATGACCTACCCGTCGATCGCGATCGCGGCCGAGCATCCCGAGCGCTCCAAGATCGTGGGTAAGAACCGCTACTGCCTGGTGCCCGGCTACGTGGTCGGTGGCAAGCTCGTGCGGCGGTCGCTGCAGGGCTACGGCAATATCTTCTACGTCTCCAGCTACGCCAAGCACCCCGAGGCGGCCTACTGGCTCGCCCAGTACCTGACCAGCAAGGAAGTCTCCGCCCGGCTCGTCTCCGGTCCGAATTCGGTCTACGACCCGTATCGCCGCTCGCATCTCACCGACGCCCGCGTCATCAAGGCGCGGACGAAGGAGATGGTCGAGACCCACCTGAAGAACGCGCAGGTGATGGCGCCGATGATCCTGATCCAGGGCGCCGTCGAGTACAACGACGTCCTCGACCAGAACATCCAGGAGGCGCTGCTCGGCAAGATCACGGCCGAGGATGCCCTCAAGAACACCGCGGCCGCCTGGGAGAAGATCACCAACCAGATCGGCCGCAAGCAGCAGATCGAGGGCTGGAAGGCGATCAAGCCGGCGTTCCCGACCAAGAACGTCCCGGACTGAGCGATGACCGCGGCGGGAGCGCCGGGGGCCGGCCGCCTGCGCCGCTGGCTCGAGCGCGAGCGCGTCTTCAAGTGGCTCCCGTTCGTACCCGTGCAGGGGCTCTTTGCCCTGCTCCTGCTCCCGAACTTCCTGCTGCTCGTCTATCTCTCTCTCCTGTCGTGGCGGATCACCCGCGGGGCCTGGTGGAACGCCGCCTTCACCGGGCTCGACTCGTTCCAGCGCGCCCTCGAGGACTCGCGCTTTCTGTGGGCGCTCGCCCGCACCTTCGCCTTCGCGGCGGTGGCGGTCCCGCTCGAGCTCCTGCTGGGCTTCGGCCTGGCGATGCTCTGCCGCCGCTCGTTCCGCGGCCGGCGCATCTACACCAGTGTGTTCCTGCTGCCGATGATGATCGTCCCCGCCGTCGTCGGCTACGACCTCTCGATGCTGCTCATCGACCAGGGGCCGTTCAACCAGCTCCTGAGCCTCTTCGCTGGCCGCACGGTCACGGTGCGCTGGCTGTCGGAATACACGCCGGCCCAGCTCGCGGTGATCGGCGCCGACGTCTGGCAGTGGACCGCGCTGACGTTTCTGGTCTTCACCGCCGGCCTCGCCGGGCTGCCGGAGGAGCCGATCCGCGCGGCCCGCGTCATGGGGGCCAGCCGCTGGCAGATCTTCTGGCACATCGAGCTGCCGCTCTTGAAGCCGGTCATCGCCATCGCCGTCATTCTCCGCTCGATGGAGGCGCTCAAGATGTTCGACTACCCGATGCTGCTCACGCAGGCTGGGCCGGGCAACGCCACCGAGACCGTCGCCGTCTATCTCTGGCGCGTAGGCTGGGAATTCGCCCGGGTCTCCGATGCCGCCGCCATGTCGCTGATCCTCCTGGTTGCGGTGGCCATGTACATCCTGGTCGCCATCCGCGTTCTCCGGCGCGAGCGCCGGCGGCTGACCGAGGAAGGGGCAGTGTGAGGCAGCGCGGATTCCCGCTCTTCCCGCTCGTCCGCCATACGCTGCTCCTGGCGTGGGCGGCCGTCACGCTCTTTCCGATCTACTGGATGGTGATGACGTCGTTCAAGCAGGCGGCCGAATGGGTGACGTGGCCGCCGCGCTGGTTTCCGCACGAGCCGACGCTGGTCAACTACGTGAAGGTCCTCACCCCCGGCACCTCGACGTTCGAGCTCGGCCGGCAGACGCTCAAGATCTTGAAGCCGATCGGCGACAGCCTGATCGTGTCCGGGATCGGCTCGCTGATCGCCGTCCTGCTCGGTAGCGCCCTCGCGTATAGCTGGGCCCGCTTCGGCACTGGTGGGCGAAGCTATCCCTACAACATCCTCTCGATCCGGATGGTACCGCCCATCGTCATCGCGGTCCCGTTCGTCGTCTACTTCGTCACGCTGCGCCTCCTGGACACCTACACCGGGCTGATCCTCGTGTACCTCGCCACAAGCCTGCCGTACGTGATCTGGATGATGCTGGCCTTCGTGGAGGAGGTCCCGGTCGAGCTCGAGCGCGCCGCCCGCGTCATGGGCGCGTCGCGCTGGAAGGTGCTGCGCTCGGTGGTGCTGCCGCTCACGGCTTCGGGCCTGGTCGTCACCTTCCTCTTCGTCTTCATCCTGAACTGGAGCGAGCTCCTGCTCGCCATGACGCTCACCAATACGGAGGTCTCCACGATTCCGATCCAGCTCAACAAGTTCCAGTCGGCCAACGAGGGCCGCGACTACGGACCGCAGGCCGCCATCGGGACGATCGCCACGCTGCCGGTGGTCGTGCTGGGCTTCCTCATCCAGAAGCACCTGCTTCGCGGCTTCAGCTTCGGGCTGCTCAGGAAGTAGCGCGTGGCCGGGATCCGTCTCGAGCGCCTGGGGAAGGTGTTCGGCGCGACGCGCGCCGTCGACGGGATCGATCTGACGATTCCCGACGGTGAGTTCGTCGTCCTCGTCGGGCCCTCCGGCTGCGGCAAGACGACCACGCTCAACATGATCGCCGGGCTCGAGGTTCCGACCTCTGGCGACATCTGGATCGGCGACGACCGGGTCACCGACTGGGAGCCGGGCGACCGGAGCCTAGGCATGGTGTTCCAGAGCCTGGCGCTCTTTCCGCACATGACCGTGTTCGACAACATTGCGTTTCCGCTCCGGGTCAAGCGCGTCGCGCCGGCGGAGATCGAGCGGCGGGTCCGGGCGGTCGGCGACACCGTGCACGTCGGCCATCTCCTCGCCAAGCGCCCGGCGACCCTGTCGGGCGGCGAAGCCCAGCGGGTGGCGCTGGCCCGCACGCTGGTCGTGGAGCCGAGCGTCTTTCTGATGGACGAGCCGCTGTCGAGCCTCGACGCCAAGCTGCGCGTCGAGATGCGCACCGAGATCAAGCGGCTGCACGGCACGCTCCGCTCGACGTTCGTCTATGTCACTCACGATCAGGCCGAGGCCATGACGATGGCCGACCGCATCGTGGTCATGCACCAGGGCCGTATCCAGCAGGTCGGCCGCCCGCTCGAGGTGTACGGCAACCCCGCCAACCGCTTCGTGGCCGGATTCTTCGGCGTGCCGGCCATGAACTTCGTGGAGGGCGAGCTCCACGCCGAGAGCGGCGGCGCGCGCTTCGTGGCTCAAGCCCTGGGACTGAGCCTGCCCGGGCAGCGGCTCGGCTCGGGCCCGGCCGTCCTCGGCGTACGACCCGAGCACGTGCGCCTCGTGAGCGCAGGCGAGAGCTGGCCGGCGGCGGTGAGCCTCATCGAGCCGCTCGGCGACGCGACGCTAGTCTTTCTCGACTACGGCGGGCCATCGTCGCTGGTCGCGAAGGTGGACGCCGAGGAGAAGCTGGCCGTCGGGGATCGAAGATCGTTCACGTTTCGCCGGGACCGGATCGTGCTGTTCGACGCGGCAACGGGAGGGAGGCTCTCCACATGAGGTTCGAGGGAAAGGTGGCCATCGTCACTGGCGCCGCCAAGGGCATCGGCCTGCGCGTCGCGCGGGCGTTCGGCCATGAGGGCGCGCGCGTCGCGGCGCTCGACGTGAACGCCGACGGCGTGGAAAGTCTCGCCCACGAGCTCGGGGCCGCAGGTCGCGAGGCGGTTGGTCTGAAGGTCGACGTCACGGCGGCCGGCGAGGTCCGGCGCGCGGTCGAAGCCGTCGTGAGCCGGTGGGGCCGCGTCGACGTGCTGGTCAACAACGCCGGCGGCTTCTCGGTGATCCGCCGCACCGAGGACATTCCCGACGAGGAGTGGGAGGCGATCTTTCGATTCAACGTGACGAGCGCCTTCCTCTGCACCAAGGCTGTGCTCCCGCACATGCGGCGGCAGCGATCGGGCTCGATCGTGAACCTCTCGTCGATCGCCGGTCGCTCCAGCAACGTCACCACCACGTCCCACTACACGGCGGCGAAGGCGGCGATCCTCGGCTTCACGCGTCACGTGGCCCTCGAGGTGGCGGGCGGCGGCATCCGGGTCAACGCGGTCGCGCCGGGCACGGTGGCGACCGAGCGAGTCAAGGCGCTGCGGACCCCCGAGCAGACGCGCCGGATCGCGGCGACGGTTCCCCTCGGCCGCATCGGAGAGCCAGAAGAGATCGCCGATGTCGTGCTGTTCCTGGCCTCCGACGCGGCGCGCTACGTGACCGGCGCCTCGCTCGACGTCAACGGCGGCCTGGTGATGCTGTAGCCGTCAGTCCGACTTCAGGAGACCCGCCTGCCGAAGCGCGGCGGCGTGGTCCCAGTAGATCCGCTCACACGCCAGCTTGTCGCCGCGAAACTGCACGACCACCACGACGTCGATGGTGATCTTCCTGGCGGTCGGAGGCATGTTCGGCAGGAACCACGGCATCGGCCTGTCGTGAGTGAACGTGAGGCGGAGCTCGTCCACGAGCTGTCCGTCACCGACGACCCGGTTGATGGGCGTCATCTGCAGATCGTCCGGCCATGACGGGATGAAGTCGTCCCGATAGAAGGCCCGCAGCGCAGCCTTACCGCGGCCCCCGGTGTTCACCGGCATGTGGTTGACGTAAGCGTCGTCGACCATGGTGGCCAGTGTCGCCTCGACGTCCTTGCTCTCGAACTCACCTTTGAGGTGCTCGGCCCACAAGCGCTCGAGCTGTTCCCGGGAGAGACTTGCGGTCATCTCGTACCTCTCTCGTCAGCGCGTCGCGGCGGTAGCGGCGTCCATCACCGCGTCGGGCGTGTCAGGGTTGATCGAGCAGTCCGGGCCGAGCAGGAGAAAGCGTCCGCCCATCTCGCCGATGGCCCGGCGGCCCCGCGCCTCGATTTCGGCCGGCGGCAAGCCCGCGATCTCGGGCTTGGCGGGAAGCCCGCCCACGACCGCCCGCCCGGTCCGACGGTGGGCGCCGCTGAGCGTCGGGTTGCCGGGCATCGTCGCCCAGCTCAGTGCCGTCGCCGGATAGTCTGCGAACTCGTCGAAGAGGACGCCTGCCCCGCACACGTGAAGCATGTTGAAGGGCGAGCTCTCGACGCGGCCGAGAATGCGCAGATCGTACGGTCGCTGAAAGCGCCGGCACTCGACAGCCGTCGACAGCTCGCGCGTGGCCATGTTGGTCGCGTAGAAGAGGCCGTCCGCGCCCGACTCCACGGCCGCGCGCGCGTAGTCCTCGAGCGTCACCGCCATCGCGTCGAGCGCATGCTCGACCGCCGTGGGCTCCGAGCGCATGAGCGCCACGGCCTGCGCGCGGCCTCCCGCCAGCAGAAACGGCAGGACCATGAGCGGCGAGAACACCGTCCAGATGATCGGCGTGTCCGGCCCTAGTGCCTTCCGGATCATCTCGAACGCCTCGAGCTGCTCGCCGAGGGCGCCGAATCTCGCGTCGGCCGGCTCGAGCGCACGCAGGTCAGCCGCCGTGGTCAGCGGCGTCTCGGTCACCGTGTAGGACGTGGCCCGCTCGCGCGAGGGCCGGTAGCGAAAGCCCCACATCTCGGCGAAACACTGTGCGCGGGTCTGCGGCTTGAGGAAGTCCCAGTCGAACCGGCGCGCCAGCCGGAGCGTCTCGGCGGCGAGGTCGTCGGCCGAGTTCTCGGTGGCGAAGTTGTGGAGCCACAGGCTCACCGGCACGCGGTCCACCGGCGCGCCTTGCAGCGCCGCCATGACGCGCTCGCGCTTGGTCATGTCAGGTTCCTCGATGTTCGCCGATCATAGTACAGTTGCGCGCCAGGGAGGGAGACCAGCCATGTACGAAGTGCTTGCGCTCAAGTACGGCGAGCGAGACACGACGAAGTGCCAGTTCTTCTATCGCGAGTCCTCGCACGACAAGCTCACCCTCGACTATTTCGTGTGGCTCATCCTGGGCGGTCCCCAGCCGCTCCTGGTCGACACCGGGTTTCGCGACGACGACGCGCGGGCGCGCGGCATCCGTAACTACGTGAGCCCGGCGGCCATGGTCGAGCGCGCCGGGGTCCGGGCCTCCGACGTGCCGATCTCGCTCATCACGCATCTGCACTACGATCACTGGGCCGGCCACAGCCTGTTCCCGAACGCGGAGTTCTGGATCCAGGGCGAGGAGGTCGCGTTCTGGACCGGCCCGTTCGGCAGCACGCCGGCGTTCCGCGGATCGGCCAACGTGGACGCGCTGTCGCGTCTGGTCACCCTGAACTACGCGAACAAGATCAAGATCGTCGAGGGCGACCACGAGGTGTGGCCGGGCATCCGCGTGCACAAGGTGGGCGGCCATACCGCCGGGCTCCAGATCGTCACCGTCGACACCCGGCGCGGCCCCGTGGTGCTCACCTCCGATGCCTCGCATTTCTACCACAACGTTGAGACCCGGCAGCCGGTCCAGATCATCACTAGCCTGCCCCAGATGCTCACCGCCTTCGAGACCATCGACCGGCTCGCCGGCTCGACGAAGCTCGTCGTCGCCGGCCACGATCCTCAAGTGAAGGACCGGTTCAAGGAAATCGAGCCCGGCATCATCAAGATCGCGTGAGCGCCTTTCACCCTGGAGGAGACACCATGCGACCCATCGTTATCGGCCTCTCCCTGACCGTCGTCGCGCTCGGCCTGTCCACCGCCGTCGCCCAGAGCCCGTCCTGGCGCCCGCCGACGGACAGCCAGCGCTGTCCCTCGAAGTGGGGCGCGACCGACGAGCGCGGCGCCGGCAACCACATGAAGCCCGCGTCCGTGCTCAAGGCCGCGCAGCTCATCAAGACCGGCGAGTACGTGGAGCTCGGTCACGTGCTCAGCCAGTCGATGCCGATCTCGGGCACGCGGCAGTTCAACGTGCACACAAAGCGCACGTTCATGAACAAGCCCTCGAACCGGCGCGGCAGCAACGAGGAGCTCCTGACCAGCGAGATCGGTCAGGTAGGCACGCAGTTCGACGGCTTCGCCCACCAGACCATCGAGGACAAGGTCTACAACTGCTACAAGCTCGACGACATCGCCACCCGCACCGGGTTCACGAAGGTGGGCATCGAGAAGGTGGGAACCCTGATGACCCGCGGTGTGCTCATCGACGTCGCCGCGCTCAAGGGCGTGGACATGCTCGGTGAGACCTACGAGATCACGGTGGCCGACCTGGAGCAGGCGCTCCAGAAGCAGAACCAGAAGCTGCAGCCGGGCGACGCGGTCATCATCAACACGGGCTGGGGCAAGCTCTGGGGGAAGGACAACGCGCGCTACATGAAGAGCAGTCCCGGCATCGGCGTGAAGGCGGCGGAGTGGCTCGCCAAGCAAGACCCGATGCTGGTCGGCGGCGACACGGCGCCGGTCGAGGTCTCACCGAATCCCGATCCGGAGATCTCGCTGCCGGTGCACCAGATCATGCTCGTGGTGAACGGCATCCACCTGCTGGAGAACCTGAAGCTCGACGAGCTCGCCAGCAAGCGCATGTACGAGTTCGCCTTCGTGATGCAGCCGCTCAAGCTGCAGGGCTTCACGGGCTCCACGGTCGCGCCGACCGCCATCCGCTGAGACGAAGGGCGAGGGGCGGCCTGCGCCGCCCCTCGTGTAATCAGCCGAGCTTGTCGAGCAAGGCCATTGCAAGTAATCGGTCGCGCTTCTCGGCGAGTGTTCCATCCCCCTTGTGTTGAACGTCGGCCGCAAGCGGCAGTCCTTACCGAGTCGATTTGCTCCGTAGTTGTTCCACAGTCGGAGCAAACATCGCATCCATGTCGCTCACGGGCTCGAAGGTGACTCGCGCTACGTGGC
>DASRIY010000178.1:0-5203 GCA_035649755.1 Candidatus Methylomirabilota bacterium | reverse complement strand
GCACCGATGAGAAACGAGCCCGCCACGGCACACGCTGTGGCACAATTAGCCCGTTCCGATGCCTAAATACCCGCCGCTACAGCCATGGGCAGGAGATTTTGTCATTCCAGCGCTTCGTGAGATGACCATCGCATGACCCCGACTGACCGCGAGGCGGCGTTGCTCCAGGCAGTCCGGGCTCAGCCCGTTCCCGAGCACATCGCCATCATCATGGACGGCAATGGACGCTGGGCGACCGGCCGCGGCCTGCCGCGCATCGCCGGTCATCGGGAGGGCGTCAAGGCGGCCCGCACCGTCGTGCGCGCCGCTGACGAGCTCGGCCTGCGGTTCCTCACGCTCTACGCCTTCTCGACCGAGAACTGGAGCCGTCCGCTGGACGAGGTCTCGATGCTCATGAATCTGCTCGAGCGCTCGGTGCACGCCGAGCTCCCCGAGCTCATGGCCCGCAACGCGCGGCTGCGCGTCCTCGGGCAGACGCACCGGGTCCCGGCGGGCGTCCGCCGCGGCATCGATCACGTCGTGCACGAGACCCGGAACAACACCGGGCTGACCGTGCTGATGGCCTTCAATTACGGCGGCCGTGACGAGCTGTTGGACGCGTTTCGCGCGCTGGCCCGGCAGGTCCAGGCGGGTGAGCTGAAACCCGAGGACATCAGCGAGAAGGACGTGAGCGGCGCCCTCTATACCGCCGACGTTCCCGACCCTGATCTCTTGATCCGCACCAGCGGCGAGATGCGGATCTCGAACTTCCTCCTGTGGCAGATCGCCTACACCGAGCTCCTCGTCACCCCCGTGCTCTGGCCGGACTTCGGCGCGAGCGACCTCTACCAGGCGGTGGCCGAGTTCCAGAAGCGGACGCGGCGCTTCGGCAAGGTGTGACGTGGGCAAGGTCGACGTTGCCGACCGGGCGGTGCGCGAGAGCGCGGGCGGGGTGCCGGTGATGTGGCGGCGCGCCGCGAGCGCGGCGGTCCTCGTCCCGGTCTTCGTCTGGCTGACCGTGGGCGCTCCCGCGTGGATGTTCCAGGCCCTCGTCGCCGGCGCGTCCCTCCTGGCGTGCATGGAGATGACGCGAATGCTGGAAAGGACCGGCCGAGCGGTCCACGCGCGGCTGGCGATCGGCGTGGGCGGGGCGATCACGGCCAGCTTCGCGACGAGCCTGAATGCGATCGTGGCCGTTGACGGCCGGACCGTGCGCTGGATGCCGACGCCGGAGCTGGTGCTCGTGCTCGGTGTGGTCCTGATTCTGAGCGCGCCGCTCTGGACGGCGGCGCGCCCGTCGGTCGAGGCGACCGCGAACACGCTGTTCACGGCCGTCTACGTCGGCTGGTTGCTTGGCTACGCGATCTGGCTCCAGCACCGTGCCGACGGCCCGATGCTCGTGATCTTCCTCGTGGGCGTGACGTGGATCGGAGAGACCGCCGCCTATCTCGTCGGATCGTCGATGGGCCGCCACCCGCTCGCACCGGTGCTGAGCCCGAAGAAAACCCTGGAGGGCGCCGCCGCGCAAGTGGTCGCGTCGGTCGCCGCCGGGCTCGGGCTCGGTGCCTGGCTCGTTCCCGGGTGCAGCCTGGTGGGCGCCGCCGGCGCCGGCGCACTCCTCGGCGTCGTCGGGCAGGTCGGCGATCTGGCCGAATCCGCGATCAAGCGAAGCTTGGGAACCAAGGACGCGGGTGAGCTGATCCCCGGCCACGGTGGCATGCTCGATCGGATCGACGGGCTGCTCTTCAACGCTCCGGCCCTCTACTTTTACTCGCTGTACGCATGGTGCCGACCATGAAGCAGATCACGCTGCTCGGTGCGACCGGATCCATCGGCCTGCGTACGCTCGACCTCGTGTCGAGCTTCCCCGAGGAGTTCTCGGTGGCGGGCCTGGCGGCGCGCGGGTCGAACGTCGAGCGCATCGCGGACCTCTGCAAGAAGTACGCGCCGCGTGTGGTCGCGCTGCTCGAGCCGGAGTCCCGCGACCGTCTCGCCGAGCTGCTTCCGTCGCCGCGGCCCGAGCTTCTGGCGGGCCCCGACGGGCTCGTCGCCCTGTCGCGGGACGTGAAGGCCGACATCGTCGTCTCGGCGCTGGTCGGAGGCGCGGGACTCCTCCCGACCATGGCGGCGATCCAGGCCGGACGTACGGTCGCCCTCGCCAACAAGGAGACGCTGGTCATGGCCGGCCGTCTCATGACCGCCGCCGCGCGGGCGCGCGGCGTGAAGCTCCTGCCGGTCGACTCCGAGCACAGCGCGGTCTTTCAGTGCCTGCAGGGCCACAGTCGCGGCGACGTGCACCGTATCTTGCTGACCGCCTCCGGCGGCCCGTTCCGCGAGACGCCGAAGGCGCGCCTGGCCACCGTCACCGTCGAGGACGCGCTCCAGCATCCGACGTGGAAGATGGGGGCCAAGATCACGATCGACTCGGCGACCCTCATGAACAAAGGGCTCGAGGTCATCGAGGCGCGCTGGCTGTTCGACCTGGCGCCGGATCAGGTGCAGGTCGTCGTGCACCCGCAGTCGATCATCCATTCGATGGTGGAGTACATCGACGGCTCCGTGATCGCCCAGCTGGGCGTCGCCGACATGGGCGTGCCCATTCTCTACGCGCTCACGTATCCCGAACGGCGGCCGACGCCGGCGGCCCGGCTCGATCTCACGCGCGTCGGTCAGCTGACGTTCTTCGAGCCCGATCCCGACAAGTTCCCGTGCCTGCGGCTGGCGCGGGCCGCGCTCGAGAGCGGCGGCAGCGCGCCGGTCGTCCTGAACGCCGCGAACGAGATCGCCGTGGCCGCGTTCCTCGATCGTCGCATCGGATTCAACGCGATCGCCGAGCTCATCGAGTGGGCGCTCGAACGTGCGCCGGCCGGCGAGATCGGCTCCATCGAGGCGTGCGTCGGCATCGACGCCGACACCCGCCGCGCCGTCCAGCAACAGATCGAATCCCATCGCGGAGGCCCTGCCGCGTGAGTACTGTCCTTTCCTTCGTCATCGTCATTGGCATCCTGATCCTGGTCCACGAGCTCGGTCACTTCTTCGTGGCCCGGTGGACCGGCGTCGGCGTCGAGCGCTTCTCGATCGGCTTCGGCCCGGTGCTCCTGCGCTGGCGTAGCAAGGAGACCGAGTACTGCCTGTCGGCCATTCCGATGGGCGGCTACGTGAAGATGGTGGGCGAGGAGAGCCCGCTGGAAGGGGGCGGCTCCGCCACCTTCGATCCCGACAAGGCGTTCGCGCTCAAGCCGCTGTGGGCCCGGTTTCTGATCGTGTTCGCCGGGCCCGGGATGAACTTCGTCCTGGCCGCGATCATCTTCAGCATCATCCTGGCGACCGTGGGCCGCCCGGTGTGGCCGGCCGTCGTCGGGCGCGTCACCCCCGACGGCCCCGCCGCCGCCGAGCTGAAAGCCGATGACGTCGTGACCGCGATCGACGGACAGCCGATCGCCTTCTGGGAAGATCTCGACCGCGCGGTCGCAAGCTCGCAGGGGCATCCGCTCAAGCTCACGGTCACGCGGGGCACGGACAAGCGAGAGGTGCAGATTACGCCGCGGCGCACGACGGTCCGCGATCAGATTTTCAAGGAGCAGCGCGAGATCTGGGATCTGGGAGCGGGACCGAAGCTCATGCCCCAGATCGGCGCGGTCAACTCGGACTCGCCGGCCGAGCGGGCAGGGCTCCGGACGGGTGATGCAGTCGAGACGGTCGCCGGTCAGCAGGTCTTCACGCCCGAAGAGCTCATGCAGGCGATCCAGAAGCGCGGCGGCCAGACGTTCGAGGTTGGTGTGCAGCGCGAAGGCAAGCCGGTCACGCTGCGGGTGACGGCGACCACCGTGAAGGAGAAGAGCCCCACCGGCGAGGATCTCGAGATCGGGCGCATCGGGGTCGGGATTGTCACCAAGGTAGTCCGCTACGAGACGTACAACCCGATAATGGCCGCC
This sequence comes from Candidatus Methylomirabilota bacterium, assembly GCA_035649755.1. Lineage (GTDB taxonomy): Bacteria > Methylomirabilota > Methylomirabilia > Rokubacteriales > CSP1-6 > AR31. The sequence goes on along the minus strand of DASRIY010000178.1, from coordinate 1,289 downwards.
GGCTACGGAGTCGTGAAGACGTGGGACATGACGATCCTCACGGCCAAGGGGCTCTGGAAGCTCGTCACGCTCGAGCTACCGCTGTCGAACCTGGGCGGGCCGATCCAGATCGCCGCGGAAGGGGAGCGCCAGCGCCGCGAAGGTCTCGGCTCGCTCGCCCTCTTCACCGCGGTCATCAGCGTGAACCTCGCGGTTCTCAACCTCCTGCCGGTGCCCATGCTGGACGGCGGCCACCTGCTCTTCTTCGTCATCGAGGCGGTCCTGGGCCGGCCGGTCTCGCTCCGCAAGCGCGAGGCGGCCCAGCAGCTCGGGCTGGTTCTTCTGCTGCTCTTGATGGTCTTCGCGATTTACAATGACCTCGTCCGGATCGATGCATTCAAGATCTTCAGATAGGACGGCACAATGATCGCACGGCGGAAGACGCGACAGATCGAGCTGGGCGGGATCAAGGTCGGCGGCGGTGCGCCGATCACCGTGCAGTCAATGACCAAGACCGACACGCGCGACGTGCAGGCGACGCTCCTCGAGATCTGGTCGCTCGAGGCGGCGGGCTGCGACATCGTCCGCTGCGCGGTGCCGGTCCGCGAGGCGGCCGAGAAGCTCGGCGAGATCAAGCGGCAGATCAGGATCCCGCTGGTCGCTGACATTCACTTCAACTACAAGCTCGCCCTCATCGCCCTCGAGCAGGGCGTGGATGGCCTGCGGTTGAATCCCGGCAATATCGGCGGCAAGCAGTTCGTCCAGGAAGTCGTCAACGTCGCCAAGGACAAGAAGATCCCCATCCGGATCGGCGTCAACGGCGGCTCGCTCGAGAAAGATCTGCTGGCCAAGTACAACGGTCCCACTTCCGAAGGCATGGTCGAGTCCGCGCTCCGTCATATCCAGATCCTGGAGGATCTGAACTACCCGGAGATGAAGATCTCGCTGAAGGCTTCCGACCCTCTGATGATGATCGAGGCCTACCGCATGCTGTCCGATAAGGTCGACTATCCGTTCCACCTCGGCGTCACCGAGGCGGGCACGCCGGGGGTCGGCACGATCAAGTCGGCGATCGGGCTCGGCGCGCTGCTCTCGGAGGGCATCGGCGACACGATCCGCGTGTCGCTCTCGGCTGATCCCACCGAGGAGGTGCGGGTCGGGATCGACATCTTGAAATCACTCGGGCTGCGCAAGGGCGGCCTGACCTTCGTCTCGTGTCCCTCCTGCGGCAGGGCCGACGTGGACCTGGTCAAGCTCGCCAAGCAGGTCGAGGACGAATTCAAGGGGCTCAACGAGGAGATCCACATCGC
>DASRIY010000177.1:0-18164 GCA_035649755.1 Candidatus Methylomirabilota bacterium | reverse complement strand
GCGGGAGCCTCGGGGAGCCCAACGGAGGGAAGTGACGATGACGACCCAGGCGATCGAGCCGCGAATGGAGCTGGAGCAGAACCTTCACATGTACCGCCAGATGGCGAAGATTCGCGCCTTCGAGGAGCAGGTGCACGAGCTCTACAAGAGCGCGAAAATGCCGGGTCTGGCCCATCTCTACGTGGGCGAGGAAGGCGTGGCGGTCGGTGTGTGCGAGGCCCTGCGCCGCGACGACTTCATCACCAGCACCCATCGCGGCCACGGCCACTGCCTGGCCAAGGGCGCCTCGGTGAACCGGATGTTCGCGGAGCTCCTCGGCAAGGAGCCCGGCTACTGCCGCGGCAAGGGCGGCTCGATGCACATCGCCGATCCGGAGACGGGCAACCTCGGCGCCAACGCGATCGTCGGCGGCTCGGCCGGCATCGCGACCGGCGCGGCGCTCTCGGCCAAGATGCGGGGCAGCGGCCAGGTGGCCGCGTGCTTCTTCGGCGACGGCGCGCTCGGCCAGGGGTTGCTCTACGAGACGATGAACATGGCCGCCCTCTGGAAGCTGCCGGTCATCTATGTGTGCGAGAACAACCTGTACGGCGAGTACACCTCTTGCGGCGAGACGATCGCCGGCGAGATCCTGGCGCGCGCCAAGGCCTTCGGCATTCACGCCGAGACCGTCGACGGCCAGGACGTCCAGGCCGTTCACGCCACCATGCGCAGGCTCGTCGAGCGCGCGCGGCGCGGTGACGGCCCGGCCTTCATCGAGTGCAAGACCTATCGCTACTACGGTCATCACGTCGGCGACGTGAACCGCGAGTACCGCACGCGGGAAGAAGAGCGCGAGTGGATGAGCAAGCACGATCCGCTGGAAACCCTGGCCGGCCGGCTCACCGCGCAGGGGCTCGCCGACAAGGCGGTCTTCGAGCGCATCTCCATGGACGTGAAGACGGAGATCGACACCGGCGTCCAGTACGCGCTGAGCGCGCCGTATCCGGAGGCGAACCAGGTCGACCAGGACGTGTACGCGTGAGCCTGAGCCCGGAGGAATTCCGCGAGCACCTGAGACTCTCTTCGGCCACCGCCGGGCTCCAGCTGCCGGACCTGAACCTGCCCGAGGCGCACCACGTCATCCTCGGCGGCATGCGCTTCCACTACCTGGACTGGGGCACGCGCGGCCGGCCGCCCATGCTGTTCCTGCACGGCGGCGGGCTCAACGTCCACACGTGGGATCTCGTCTGCGCCGCCCTCAAGCCCGAGCGCCACTGCATCGCGCTCGACCAGCGCGGCCACGGTGATAGCGAGTGGTCGCCCTCGATGGACTACCGCACCGAGAGCCACGTCGAGGACCTCGACGCCTTCGTCGACCACCTCGGGCTCGACCGGTTCGTTCTGGTTGGCATGTCGCTGGGCGGGGCCAACGCCCTGGCCTGGGCGGGCACCCACAGCCACCGGCTGGCCGGGCTCGTGCTCGTGGACATCGGTCCGGAGACACGCCAGGCCGGCTCGCGGAAGATCGCCGCCTTCACGTCGGAGGCCACGCCGCTCGACTCGGTCGAGGACTTCGTGAACAAGGCGCTCGCCTTCAACCCGCGGCGCAACGCCACGCTGCTACGGCGCAGCCTGCTCCACAACCTCCGGCGTATGCCCGACGGCAAGTGGATGTGGAAGTACGACCAGCGCCACCGCGGCCGCGTCGATCCGGGGGCCGCCGAGCGCCGGCGCGACCTCTTGTGGTCGGCGGTTCCCGGCGTCACGTGTCCCACCCTGGTGGTGCGCGGCGCCGAGAGCGACGTCTTCCACGACGAGGACGCCGAGAAGCTCGCCCGGGCGCTGCCGGACGGTCGCTGGGTGAAGGTGGCGGGCGCCGGCCACACCGTACAGGGCGACAATCCGGCCGGGCTCCTGGTGTCGCTGCGGGAGTTCCTGTCGAAGGTGACCGAGGGAGCGCGCCGGGTCTAGAATCGGTCAAACGCGAGAGGGAGGTTTTCGACATGCCCGTCATCACCCGCCAGATCGGTCTGTGCTTCGCCGCCGAGGTCGAAGGCATCGACATGACCAAGCCCTTGACTGCAGACGAGGTGGCGGCGATTCACGCCGGCATGAACAAGTACGCGGTGCTGGTTTTCCATGATCAGCACATCACCGACGACCAGCAGCTCGCCTTCACCCAGAGCCTGGGCGAGCTCGAGCAGACCGCGAACTCGAGCCTGCGCGGCGCCGACGAGTACCGGCTGCCCCCCACGTTCGCCGACGTGTCGAACCTCGACCAGAACAACAAGATCTTCGCGCGCGAAGACCGCCGGCGGCTCTTCGCCATCGGCAACCGCCTGTGGCATTCGGACAGCTCGTTCAAGGTGATCCCGGCGAAGTACTCGCTCCTGCACGCCCGCGCCATCCCGTCGAAGGGCGGCAACACCGAGTTCGCCTACATGCCGGCGGCCTACGACGCCCTCGACGCGGACACCAAGGCGCAGGTCGAGGGCCTGGTCTGCGAGCACTCGCAGATCTTCTCGCGGGCCCAGCTCGGCTTCACCGACTTCACCGACGAGGAGCGGGCGCGCTTCAAGCCGGTGCGCCAGAGCCTCGTGCGTGTGCACCCCGGGACCGGGCGCAAGTCGATCTACCTGTCCTCGCACGCCGGCACTATCCTGGGCTGGCCGATCCCGGAGGCGCGTCTGTTCCTGCGTGACCTGGTCGAGCACGCGACCCAGCGGGAATTCGTGTACGCCCACAAATGGAAGGTCGGCGATCTGGTGATGTGGGACAACCGCCAGACCATGCATCGCGCCCGGCCGTTCCCGGTCAACGAGCCGCGCGACATGCGCCGCACGACGCTCCGGGGCGACGGCCCCACCGTCGCTCAGGCCGCCGCGTAGCTTCGCGGCGTCTTCACGGACCGACAGGGTCGATCGCAACCCGTCTGCTCGAAGGAACTCATTCGCGCCGCTGACGTCTGTATCTATAATCACGGAGAGCGAGTCACCGAGATCGTTCACGAGAGGAGGTGATTCCATGGCGAAAGGCACGGGCATGCGGAAGGAAAAGAAGAAGCCGAAGAAGAAGAAGTAGCGCCGGATGAGTCGCCCGCTCCTGCTCAGCTGCGAAGTGATCAGCATGGCCTACGGGACCCGGTCGCTCTTCGACGACCTGTCGTTCGGGTTGTTCGAGGGCGACCAGGCCGGTCTCGTCGGACCCAACGGCTCCGGCAAGTCCACCCTGCTCAAGATTCTCGCGGGCATCACCACGCCCGACCGCGGCTCACGCTCGTTGCGCGGCGGCGTCAGTGTCGGCTACGTGCCTCAGGATCCCGTCTTCGAGGCCGGCCGCACGGTCGAGGAGGTCGTGCTGGCAGCGCTCACCGGCGTGGACGAGGCGGACCGGCCCGGCCGCGCCGCGCAGGCCCTCGGGCGGGCGGAGTTCACGGACGGGCGCGCGCCGGTCGACACGCTGTCGGGGGGCTGGCGCAAGCGGCTGGCTATCGCCCGGCAGCTGGCCGCCGCGCCCGACATCCTCCTGATGGACGAGCCCACCAACCATCTGGACGTCGCCGGCATCCTCTGGCTCGAGGACGTGCTGACCGAGCGCGCCCGGGCCTTCGTCGTGGTGAGCCACGATCGGTACTTCCTCGAGCACGTGGCCACGCGCATGCTCGAGCTGAACCGCGTCTACCCGGCGGGGTTGTTCGAGTCCGAGGGCAGCTATAGCCGATTCCTGGCGCGCCGCGACGAGGCGCTGCGCGAGCAAGCCGCCTACCAGGATTCGCTGGCCAACACCGTGCGCCGCGAGATCGAATGGCTGCGCCGCGGCGCCAAGGCGCGCTCCACCAAGGCCAAGGGCCGCATCAAGGAGGCGGGCCGTCTCATCGAGGAGCTGGAGGACAGCCGGGCCCGGGGCCTCACCGCCACCGCCGGCATCGACTTCACCTCCGCGCAGCGACGGACGCGGCGACTCCTGGTAGCCCGCGGTCTCACGAAGTCGCTCGGCGGCCATCCGCTGGTCACGGGGCTCGACCTCGTCATCACGCCCGGGACGCGCGTCGGCCTGATCGGCCCCAATGGCAGCGGCAAGACGACGCTCCTGAATGTGCTGGCGGATGAGCTGGCGCCCGACGCCGGTGTGGTCGAGCGCGCCGACGGTCTGAGGCTCGTGCGGTTCACGCAGGAGCGCGCCGGCCTCGATCCCGCGCAGAGCCTGCGCCGCGCCCTCTCACCCGAGGGTGACGCGGTCGTGTGGCAGGGGCGCAGCATCCACGTCGCCTCGTGGGCCAAGCGCTTCCTGTTCCGGCCCGAGCAGCTCGAGGTGCCGGTCGGCCGGCTCTCGGGCGGCGAGCAGGCGCGGATCCTCATCGCGCGCCTGATGCGCGAGCCCGCCGACGTGCTCATCCTCGACGAGCCGACCAACGACCTGGACATCCCGACGCTCGAGGTGCTCGAGGACAGTCTCGCCGAGTTCGACGGCGGCCTCGTGCTCGTGACGCACGACCGCTTCATGCTCGAGCGCGTGTCGACCGTCATTCTGGCCCTCGACGGCAAGGGCGGCACGACGACATTCGCCGACTACGCGCAGTGGGAGGCGGCGCGAGAGGCCGGCGAGCCGGCGCCGCGCAAGACGCCTGGCCGCGCCCCCGAGCGCGAGCGTCCGCGGTCACGGCGCCTGGGCTACGTGGAGCAGCGCGAGTGGGACGGGATGGAGCAGGCCATTCTCGACGCGGAGCTTGCGGTCGAGGCGTGCCGACGCGCGGCGGACGATCCGACGATCGCGTCCGATCCGGCGGCGCTCCAGACGCGCTACGCGGCGCTCGAGGCCGCGCAGGCCGAGGTGGATCGGCTCTACGCGCGCTGGGCGGAGCTCGAGGCCAAGCAGGCCTGAGGCCCGCCCGGCTACTCCAGGCGGGTCAGCGTGACGTCGAGGGCGCGCGACCCGCGGTGGCCGCGCCGCCACTGGACGAGGATCGGACTCTGATACTCGCCCTCGACGAATCCCCGGCGGTTGTCGTCCCGCGCCGCGACGAGCATGTGCACGGAGCGCCGCATCCGGAAGAACCGGGCAGCCGGGACGGCCAGTGTGCGCGCCAGCACCTTCTCGACGATCGAGCCCTGAAGCCCCAGCGTGTCGAGCCCCGAGTTGAGTACGCGCACGAGGTCGTACTGGGCGTAGCCGAGCGCCTTGCCCGGGACGGCGCGCGGGTTCACCAGGACGCTCCAGGATTCGCGGGTCACGAAGCGGAACGGATTCTTCAGCACCGCCGCCAGGTCGTGCTGCATCAGCAGCGTCTCGAACTCGTTGACGGTCAGCGCCGCGTGCCGCTCCGCTGGGTCGAGGGCCACGTGCAGGCGGCCGGTCTCGACGCCGGCGCGCGCGACGAAGTCGGCGAGGTGCTCGTAGATGCCGAGCTTCGGGTCCTTCAGGTTGACCGACTCGATCGGATGGCGCGACACCGGGACGTCGATCCGCGTGTGGGCGACGATCTTCTCGCGGCGGAAGCCAATCACGCGCGTGCGGCGGCGCCGCGGCCGTCCCTCGTTCATCCCGTCGAGGTCGACGAAGCACACGGTCTCGCCGGACCGGTTCGGGTGCGTGACGCAGGGACCGAGCCCGCCCGCGATGAAGAGCAGGTGGGAATCTCCGTTGCGCGGCTCGACGGCGCGCTGCGCGGCGTCGAGGTCGACCCGCTGCTCGAGCCGGTCGTGCTGGTAGCCGGCGTTCTCCGGAAAGATCCGGCGCAGGGCGTCGACGTACGTCGGCACGCCCTCCGGGCCGAGCCGCGCGATCAGACCCCGGTCGAGAAAGCCGGCCGTGGTGTGCAGGGACCAGTAGAGACAGTACGGGTAGGGTTTGAGCGCGTCGTGGTACTCGATCGGCAGGCGCGAGCGCAGCTCGACGACGTCGAAGCGCGCCCGCGGCGCCAGCTCGAGGGTCAGCTCGAGCGGACCTTCAGCCATCGAGGTTCAACGGGTATCGCTCCTACCGTTCGCGCGCCGCCGCCGTGAGCGGCGAGCCCACGATCGCGACCAGGCGCAAGGCCGCCATCAACTTGATGGCGATCCACGACGGATCGAGCTCGAACCAGCGCAGGCTGAACTTCGGCGAGCGCGGGAAGGCGTGGTGGTTGTTGTGCAAGCTCTCGCCGCCGGTCAGCCAGGCAAGGGCGCGCGAGTTGTAGGCGGTGTTACGGAAGTTCTGCGCGCCGGCCCAGTGCCCGAGGCCGTTGATCAGGGGGCTCAGCACCAGCACGAACAGGACGGCGTGAATGAGCATCGCGACGATCGCCTGCCACCAGCCGATGAACAGGGCCGTGATCCCGATCCCGGCGAAGAGCCCGGTCCATCCCCACGAGAACACCCACCGCTCCCACTTGTCCGGCCCCAGGTCGGGCGCGAACGTCGCGACGGTACGCGGGTTGCGGGCCTCCTTGACGTAGTAGTACACGTTGCCGAGCTGCACCTTCCAGAAACCGAGCAGCAAGGGGCTGTGCGGATCGCCCTCGCGATCGGTGTAGGTGTGGTGCTTGCGGTGAACCGCGACCCACTGCTGCCGGCTCCCGCCGGTCACCAGCCACAGGGCGGTCCGAAACAGCAGCTCGACGAACGGCCTGAGCGTCAGCGCTCGATGCGCGAGCGCCCGGTGCAGGTAGATCGACGTCGTGAAGACGGCGATCTGCGACATGACCACCGACGCGATGACGATGATCAGGATCTGACGACCCACGTCCGCTCCTTTGTGAGTAGGGGACCGGCGCTCAGGCCGGTCCTCGATCGTAGAGTGGCTCGCGCGTCCGCGGCTCGTGGCCGGTCTTCGGATCGCGGTGCTTGCGCATCACGACCTGATAGAGGCCGAGCGAGCTCGACTCGAACGCGACCGCCGAGCAGGTGAGATACAGGCGCCAGGTGCGGTACGTGCGCTCTCCGGCGAGGGCCCGCGCCTCGTCCGCGCGCGCGTCGAGGCGCTCGGCCCAGTGCCGGCAGGTCCGGGCGTAGTGCAGGCGCAATCCCTCCACGTCCATGATCTCCCAGCCCGCGCGCTCCTGCTCGGTGAGCGTCTGGCTGATGCTGGCCAGCTCACCGTTCGGGAACACGTGGCGCAGGAGGAACTCGAACTGGCTCGAATACTTCCAGCCGAACTCGTGGACGATGCCGTGGTTCAGATAGAGCCCGCCGTCCTTCAGGCGCGCGCGGACGCCCCCGAAGAACGCGGGGTAGTTCGCGATCCCGACGTGCTCGATCACGCCCACGGCCGCGATCTTGTCGTAGACGACCTCCGGGGGCAGGTCGCGATAGTCCATGTGGTCGACGCGGCACCGGCCCTCGAGCCCCTCGCGCTTGATGCGCTCGGCGGCGTAGTCGGCCTGCGCGCGCGACAGCGTGACGCCCTGAGCGCGCACGCCGTAGTGGCGGGCCGCCCACATCGACAGGCCGCCCCAGCCGCAGCCGATATCGAGCAGCGTCTCGCCGGGGCGCAGATCGAGCTTGCGGCAGACGTGGTCGAGCTTGTCCTGCTGGGCCTGCTCGAGCTTGCCGTCGGGGTCGCGATAGTACGCGCAGGTGTAGACCATGAGGGGATCGAGGAACAGCGCGTAGAAGTCGTTCGACACGTCGTAGTGATGGGAGATCGCCCGCGCGTCCGTCGTCTTGTCACGCTTCACGACGCTGCCTCCCGCATCCCGAAGATGCCGCCGAGCACCAGGTGACGCCGCGTGGCGCCGGTGGCCAGGATGCCCCGCACCAGTGCGCGCGTGAGCGTGTCGGGCAGGCGGCCGAGCTGCCGGCCGAACCAGCCGGGCTCGCCCGGCCCGTAGCGGCTCACGATCGCCCGCACGTACGACTCGAGCGAGGCGCCGCGCCGCGCGTGCGCCGCGACCGCGTCGGCCGCGAGGATGCCGCTCTTGATCGCGGGACCGATGCCCTCGCCGCTCAGGTCGCGCGCCAGCCCGGCGGCGTCACCGACGAGACAGAAGTCGTCGCCGGCGAGCCGTCGCGGCGCCCGGCGCCTCACCACGTAAGCATGGCCGCGAAACGGCTCGATCGGGAGGTCGGCCGGCAGGTGTCCCGAGGCGTGCAGGGACGCGAGCAGTGCGTCGCGCCGCTTCGGCAGATCGGCGCCCGGGCCCGCGACGACGCCGATGCCGACGTTCAGCACGTCGTCCTTCGGGAAGTACCAGCCGTAGCCCTTGAGATCCGGCTCGACGTAGAGGACCGGCGCGGAATCGCGAATGGTGTCGCGTCGCTCGGGCGGCAGGCGGGTCTCGCTCTCCTGCGCGACCACGACCTCTTCGTCCTCCGACACCTCGCCGAAGGCCTTCGCGACCGGACAGTGGTGGCCGCCGGCCCCGACGACCACGGGCACCGTGAAGGTCCCGCGCGCGCTCACGACACGCACGCCGCCCTTCTCGCGGGTGACGGCCGTGACGCGAGCGCGCTCGTGCACCTCGGCGCCCGCAGCCCGGGCCCGATCGAGCAGGTGATGGTCGAACTCGCTCCGGACGATGCCGTAGCTGGCGGGCCGGCGCCACCGTGTCTCGTGGTGCGCACCGGCAAAGGCGAACCCGCAGGCCGTGAACGGCTGAATGGTGAGCGGATATTTCTCGGGATCGACCTCGACGTCGGCCAGCGCCTCGGGCGTGACCCAGCCCGCGCAGACCTTCACGCGCGGAAAGACCGCGGCGTCGAGCAGGAGCGTTCGCAGACCCACCCGCGCCAGCCGCCACGCGGCCGTGCTGCCCCCAGGTCCCCCGCCGACGACGATGACGTCGTGGACCGCCACGTCAGCTCCGCCAGAGCTCGACATAGAGCCGCAGCCGTTCCCGCAGCGGTAACCGGATTTCCTCCATCGCGTCGGCGACCTTCATGCCAGCGAACAGATCGCCCTCGATATCGATGGCGCCCTCGACGTAGGCCTCGGCGAAGTTGAGCGGGGTCGGGTCGCTCATGAGTCGGACGAACGTGTCCGGCCGGTGCACGACGGCCGTGCACACCGGCGCGCCGTGGCCCAGCTGGACCAGCGTTCCATCCCAGAGGCGGAAAGCGCACCCGGTCTCCAGCTTATCGAAGACCCGTTGCAGGATTCCCGCCGCTCGCCGGGAGCTGACGTTTCGTGGCAGCGCAATCATGAAGTGGTGATGAGCAGTACCAGCGTGACACTAACAGAGTGCCATAATCGGGGCAAGAAATCTCAACTGGACGCCAAGATCGGTGTTGCTACACGGTACTTTCCTCGACGGTGTGGACGGCTTCTGATCGCCCGGCCGGCGCGGTCGCGGCGGTCGACGGCTCCATCCGGATCCGGCGCATAAGGGGCAGCAGCAGTGGGACCGCCGCGAACATCGCCGCCAGGAGCCAGAAATCGTCCGCGTAGGCCAGGAGCTGGGCCTGTGCCATGGTCTCGCGATAGAGCATGGCCATGGCCTGGCGCTCGGCGGTGAAGGTATCGCTGCCGCTGGCGACGAAGTGGCTCGCCCAGCGCCCCAGGCGCTCGCGCGTCGCCGGGTCCCAGGCGGTCAGGTGGCTCACCAGGGTGGTCTGGTGGAACTGGCTGCGCTGGGCCAGGAGCGTCGTCACCACCGCGATGCCAATGCTGCCGCCCAGGTTGCGCGCCATGCTGTAGAGCGCGGTGGCGTTCACGAGCTTGTCGCGCCGGATCGTGGCGAGCGTGAGCGTCGAGAGCGGCACGTAGATGAACCCCGCCGCGAACCCCTGGATGAAGCGCGGCAGGGCGAGCGCCCAGTAGTCCATCCCGAGCGTGAGCGTGGTCATCATGTAGAGGCTGGCCGCGTTCAGGAGACAGCCGAACGCCAGCATCGCGCGCTGGTCGATGCGGGTCACGAGCCCGGAGGCGAAGAGCGAGAAGATGTTGCCGAGACCTCCGGGCGCCAGCACCAGGCCCGAGGTCCACGCGTCGTAGCCGAGCAGCTTCTGCGTGAAGATGGCGACCAGCAGCATGCCCGCGAACTGGCCGAAGCCGATGATGGTGCTGAGCGTGACCCCGGTGGCGAAGTTGCGATCCCTGAACACTCTGAGGTCCAGGATGGGCTCGCCGGCCGCCAGCTCGCGGATCAGGAAGGCGGCGACTGCGGCCACCGCGATGAGGGCCAGCGCGACGATCGTCGATGACGCGAACCAGTCGAGCCGCTCACCGCGGTCCAGGAAGAGCTGGAGGCATCCGAAGCCCACGAGCATGAACGCCAGGCCCCACCAGTCGATCTTCAGCGAGCGCCTCAGGTACGGCGGGTCGAACAGAAACGCGCCGGCCATGATGAAGCCGATGATGCCGACCGGCAGGTTGATGTAGAAAATCCAGCGCCACGACCACTCGTCGGCGAGGTAGCCGCCCACGGTCGGCCCGAGGATCGGGCCGAGGATGAAGCCGACGCCCCACACGGCCATCGCGAGACCGCGCTGCTGGAACGGAAAGATTTCCCAGAGGATCGCCTGCGAGAGCGGAATGATCGGCCCGCCGCCGAGACCCTGGAAGATGCGGGCCACGATCAGCGTGGTCAGGTCCGGGGCGGCGCCAGAGACGAACGAGCTGAGCACGAAGACCGTCGCGCAGATCATGAAGAACCGCTTGCGGCCGAAGAGTCCGGTGAGCCACGCGGTGGCGGGGATGACCACGGCGTTGGCGGCTAGGTAGGAGGTGATGACCCACGACGCCTCATCCAGTCCCGCCGACAGCGATCCCTGCAGGTGCGGGAGAATGACGTTGGTCACGCTGGTGTCGAGGATCTGCATGAAGGCCACCACCATGACCGTGAAGGTGATGGCCCACTTCCGCCCTGCGGAGATCGGGACTGCTTCGGGAGCCGGAGGCGTCATTGCCTGGCTCGGGTGGGCAACACGTCAGTCCAGTCGATAGGCGCGGCGCGCGGTCCCGCTGAAGAGGTCCTTCTTTTCGTCGGCGGAGGCGTCGGCGGCGATCCGCTTCAGCGCGTTCCAGAGGGCGGCGTAGCCGATGCCCATCTTCTCGACCGGGAAATTGCTCTCGAACATGCACCGGCTCGCCCCGAAGCGCTCGATGCAGAACTCGATGTACGGCCGCCAGTGTGCCGCCAGCACCGCCGAGGACGGTGGCGCCGGGAGCGCGCCGTAGTCGTACGCGGCCAGCCGCATCATCATGCCGCCGAGCTTCATGACCACGTTGGGGCAGGTGGCCAGCGCGGTGATCCCGGTCTTCCATGCCGTGAACACCTCGTCGCGCTTGCCGGCGTAGGGACCGTAGCCGAGCGGACCGCCCACGTGTCCCACGATGATGTTCGCGTCCGGCGCGGCGCGGGCGAGGTCGACGGCGTCGGCGAGCTGGGGATGGAAGACCCACGCGTCGAGCGACAGGCCGAGCGTGGTCAGCCGCCGGAGGCCCGCGCGAAAATCGGGGCGCTTCATGAGATTCGGCCCCGATGCCACCGCGCTGTTGCCGATCACCTCGCTCGCGTCCCAGGCGGCGGAGTGCCGCACGCCCCGAAACCGCCCGCCGCCGGCGCGGACCTGCGCCTCCAGCACCGGCTCGACCCGGTCGCCGAGCGTGAGGTCGGCGAAGCCGACGATCCCGGCCGCGACGCGCGTCGATCCATACGCGCCGCTCGCGCTCATCGCGGCGACCCCGGCGACGAACTCGGTCTCGCCCACCGGCCGCATCTCGACCGGACCGGCGGCGCGATACATCGCGTGGCACTCCACGAACACGGTGGCGACCACGTTGTGGCCGGTATTGAGATCCGCCAGCAGCTCGTGCAGCAGATAGCGGTGATCCGGCCGCTCCCAGAGATGGTGGTGCGTGTCGATGATCGGTAGCGCAGGCTCGAGGATCGGCTCGGCCGGCGCCTTGGCCAGCCACGCGTCGACCGGCGCGCGGATCCGGCCGTAGCGGGTCGGCTGGTCGTACTGGCTCACGTCAGTGTGAGTGGTGGCCGGTGCCCGGTCCGTGCGAGTGGCCCGAATGCGAGAAGCCGCTCGACGGCGGCTCGGGCGTCGCGGACGGGGGCCGATTGAAGTTCATCGCGGGTACCGTGAAGATGCGCTGGGCCTCGGCGCCGTCGGCCGGACACGATGCCGCCTGGCCGGCTTCACGAATGGGCCGCGACACCTCGAACTCGAGCCCGCAGCGCGTGCAGCGGAACGGATAGCGCACGGCGTCTCACTCGCCGGCGGCCGTCACGTGAGCGGACCAGTAGTGATGGGTCTTGGCGACGACGGTGATGACGCTCTTGACCTCGTCCTTCAGCGTGAAGCCCGGCCCCGCCGGGAGCAGCAGCCGGTCGTCGTCCACGCGTGCGGCGACGTTCTCGAGGATGATGGCCGCGCACATCCACGCTGCCATCGTCGGCGACTCGCAGGTCACCGCGAGCCAGCCCGGCTCGGCCGACTCCGCGTAGAGCCCGGTCGTCTCCCAGATTCCGCGCCGCATCTCGGTCAGCATCTCGCCGTCGGAGCCCGCGGCCTGGCCCGCCGGCGCCCGCAGCGCGCTGTGGGGCCCGCGCTGCGGCGGCCCGCCGTAGAGCGCCAGCTCGCAGAACGTGGTCCACATGCCGCTCCAGTCGGGACGGCCGTCGTCGCGCCACAGGAATGGCGCCGACGACATCGACTGGGCCGGACGGGGCAGCGGCGCGTATTCGCGCCGGCGCGCGTCGGTGTCGCGGCCGATCGCGTCGCGGATGGCGTCGAGCCGGGCGATGGGAGCTGTCGCGACCGTGACCGGCAGGCCGCTCTGGTCGGCGAGCCTGGCCGCGAGGTCGGCGCAGGCCTGATGCACGGCGGCCGGGACGAGCGCGTCGACCATGAGGAGCAGACGGCCGGCCATGCCCTCGCCCTCCGGCTCACGACCGTCGGCGCTGTTCATGGTGGCGCGGATCATAGCACCAACGACATCGCGTATCATGCCGTCAGGCGAGGTGACGGCGATGCGCGTATACGCTCTCTGCACCGGCTACATCGAGCTCGATCGCGCGAGCATGGTGTCCGATCTCAAGCCCGGCCAGCCGTGGACCGTGCCGGTCACGAGCTTCCTGGTCGATCATCCGCGGGGCCGGCTCCTGTTCGACACCGGCGTGCACTGCCAGGCGCGGCTCGAGCCGCTCGCGCGGCTCGGTCCGGAGCGGATCAAGCGACTCGCCGTCAAGTCGCGGGCCGGCGACGACGTGGTGCCCCAGCTGGAGCGGCTCGGCCTCAAGCCCGACGACGTGCGCTACGTGGCCAACTCGCACCTGCATTTCGACCATTGCGGCGGCAACGAGTTCTTCCCGCGGGCGACGTTTCTCGTCCAGCGTCCGGAGCTGGAAGCGGCGCGCCGGCCCGGTTTCGTGCCGAGCTATAGCCCGAGCCCGATCGATTTCGATCATCCGCTCGATTACCGGATGCTCGACGGCGAGCACGACGTCTTCGGCGACGGCACGGTCGTGCTCCTGCCGACCTACGGCCACACGCCCGGGCACCAGTCGCTCTTGATCCGTGACGGCGCCAGGCCGCGGCTCGTCTGCGCGGCCGACGCCTGCTACACGCGCGAGAACATGGACCGCGACGTGCTGCCGAACGTCCTCTGGAACCCGTCGGTCATGCGCGAGTCGCTGGCCGCGCTGCGCAAGCTCAGAGACCAGGCCGGCGCCACCGTGTTCTACGGGCACGACCCCGCGCAGTGGGAGACGACCCCGCAGGCGCCGGCGCCCGTGATGTAGGCCGCCATGCGATTCGGGCTCTTCTATCAGGCGTCGGAAGCCCCCGGGCAAACGCACGCCGACCGCTACGCCGAGATGTTCGATCTGATCGCGCTCGGCGACATGCTCGGCTTCGACGTGGCGTGGCTGGCCGAGCTCCATTTCGGCGGCGCGTTCTCGCTCCTGGCGAACCCGCTCATGATGGTGCCGGTCATCGCGCAGCGCACGCGCCGGATCCGGATCGGCACCGCCGTCACCCTCTTGCCGCTCCACCATCCCCTGAGCACGGCGGAGCAGGCGGCGACCGCCGACGTGCTCTCCGGCGGCCGGCTCGAGTTCGGGGTGGGCCGCGGCTCGATCCCCAGCCAGTTTCACGGCTTTCGTGTGCCGCTCGCGGAGAACCGCGCCCGCTTCGACGAGGCGCTCGAGATCATTCGCCTGGCGTGGACGCGAGAGCGCTTCAGCTATCGCGGCGCCTTCTACCAGGTCGAGGACATCGCCGTGGTGCCGCGGCCCCTGCAGCGCCCGCACCCGCCGATCCGCGTGGCTGTCCACACGGCCGAGAGCTTCGCGCACATCGGCGATCTCGGGCTCAGCATCTATTCGGGGACCACGACCACGCCGCTGCCGCAGCTTCGGGAGTACATGGCGCTCTATCGCGCCCATCTGGCGGCGGCCGGGCACGCGTGGCAGCCCGACCAGATGGCGCTGATGCTGCCGGTGCACGTGGGCGCGACGTCTGCCGCCGCGCGTGACGCCATGCGGCCGGGCGTGCGGAAGTACTACGAGAACATCCATGCGGTCTTCGCGAAGATCCCGGCCTCGTACGGCGAGCACCTGCCGCGCCTGAAGATGATCGAGGAGACGCTCGCCAATCTTCCGTACGAGAAGTTCTGCCGCGACCAGGGCGTGTTCGGCGACGCGGCCGAAGTCGTCGACCGGCTCCAGGCGGCCCGCGACGAGTTCGGGCTCTCGCAGATCATCTGCTGGTTCGACCAGGGCTCGATGCTGCCGCGCGCCGAGGCGGAGCGCGCGATGCGGCGCTTCATCGACGAGATCGCACCCAAGCTCACGTGAGGATGGAAGTGCGCGCCGCAGGCCGTCGCGGGGCTGGGGCCCCGCCGGCCGAGGCGCGCGTATGGATGGAAGTGCGCGCCGCAGGCCGTCGCGGGGCTGGGGCCCCGCCGGCCGAGGCGCGCTTCTAGGTTAAGGAGAGCAGGATGACCAGGAGCGTGGTGACTCCCGAGCGATTCGCGAAGGGTATGACGTTCGACGAGTACGTGAAGTGGACGGGCAGCCCGGAAAACCTCGCCCGCGAGGCCTTCGGTAGCTACCACGCCGACGGCGGATCGATCGGCGCCGCGCGCC
The DNA here is from genome assembly GCA_035649755.1 of Candidatus Methylomirabilota bacterium. Classification (GTDB taxonomy): domain Bacteria; phylum Methylomirabilota; class Methylomirabilia; order Rokubacteriales; family CSP1-6; genus AR31. The sequence continues at coordinate 3,169 of DASRIY010000177.1, read as the reverse complement.
GCGACAACAGCGCGGTGCTTCGCGAGCGCCACGCACGGGCTCGGCTCAACGATCAGCAGATCGCCGGCATCACGTGGCTGGCCGCGCAGCCGAACGGGCCCGCGAAGATTCTCGTGATCTCCGAGGACTGGTCCTCCGACTGCCGGCGCGACGTCCCGGTGCTGGCGCGGCTGGCCGAGGCGGGCGGGCTGGAGCTCAGAATCTTCAATCGCGACGGCAAGAAGATTCTCGGCAAGCGGCGCCCCGACCCCGCCGCGTATCCCGACGGCAACCACGACATCATGATCGAGTTCCTGAACGTGAAGAACGGGGGCGAGTGGGCGTCGCTGCCGGTCGCCGTCTTCTACACGAAGGACTTTCAGGAATTGCACCGCTACATCGAGTTTCCGGCCATCTACCACAAGGATTACATCCGCGGCTACCAGCAGGCGCCCCGCCCGGGCGAGACGGAAGCGCAGACGAAGGAGCGCGGCCAGCGCGAGTTCGTCGCCATGCAGGCCTCGCCCTTCTTCGATGTGTGGGCGTCGGCTGGGGTCGACGAGATTCTCAGCGCGCTCTACGAGAAGCTGACGGTCAAGGCCTAAGGCGGGCGGCGCGGGTCAGCGCGCCGCGACCACCAGGAGGCCCTCGACCGGCTGGCTGAGCTCCACGCGCAGGTGCACCGGCGTCACCTGCCGCGCCGCGAGCTGGGCGGCGGCGAGCACCGCGCGCACGTACGCCTCGGTGTGACTGTAGCGTCCGTGCGGGTTGATGCGGAATCCCGAGGGCGCCTGCTCGTCGCTCGCATGCTCGAGCGTGAAGACGAGATGGCCGCTCGGGCGTAGCGCGCGCCGCGCCGCCGCCATGACGGGCGCGAGATCGCCGAAGTAGACGAGTGTGTCCGCGGAGATGATGACGTCCCACGCCGCCGGCACCGCGCCGACGAAGGCCGTGAGCTCGCCGAGGATCAGGTCGTCGTAGAGCTTTCGCGCCGCCGCTTTCCCGAGCATCTCGACCGACAGATCGACGCCGACCAGGCGGCGGGCGAATGGCTTGAAGTGCTCGCCGCAGAGGCCGGTGCCGCACCCGGCGTCGAGGATGTCGAACCGCGCTTCGGGCGGCCCCATCACCTCGGCCGCCGCCTGCGCCACCAGCGCCGGCGCGCGGTAGTGGATTCGCGCGAGGACCTCGTCGAAGCTCTCGGCGAAGTTCTTGAAGATCGTGCGGACCGTGTCGTCCGAGGCGCGCGTAGGCACGTTCTCGCCCGTGCACGCCGAGAGCATGTGTCGCGCCACCGGACTCTCAGGATCGAGGGACAGCCAGCGTTGATAGACCTCGGCCGCCTCGTCGATGCGGTTCCACCCGTAGAGCAGCGCCCCGAGCCGGCGATACGTGTCGAAGCGGTACGGCCGCAGCATGACCGCCTGCCGGTACTCGGTGAGCGCTTCGGGCATCCGCTTCAGCGCCTCGTACGCCTTGGCGAGGTTCACGCGGGCGTCGACCATGTCGGGTCGCAGCGCGACGGCCTTTTGATAGCAGGCCAGGGCCTCCTCGAAGCGCTGCTCCTTCGCGTGCGTGTTGCCGAGGTTGTTGTGGGCGTCGGCCAGCTCGGGATTGAGCACGAGCGCCCGCGCGTAGGCGCCGGCCGCTTCCTCTAGGCGGCCCTGCTCCTGGAGCGCGTTGCCGAGGTTGTTGTGCGCGACCGCATAGTCGGGCACAAGCTCGATCGCCTTGCGGATGAGCGTCTCGGCGTCCGCCGCGCGGCCGAGGACGGCCACCACCACGCCGCGGAAGTGCCAGGCGTCGGCATAGTCGGGCGCCAGGGCCAGGATGCGCCCGTAGAGCTCGTCGGCCGCCTGCAGGCGGCCCTGCAGCTGAAGCTCGCGAGCGTAGGCCATCGCGTCGGCGAGCGAGAGCTCCGCCGCCGGCGGCGCCGGGACGTCGTCGGCTGTGGCCATGGGCGGGATTCTAGTCGATCCGAGGGCGGTCGGGACGCGGCCACTTGACTCCGCGCTCCGATCGGGCGAGCCTCGCGTGGGGCTCGGGCACCGAGCGACCGTGTCTATAGATCGGAAGTGCGCGCCGCAGGCCGTCGCGGGGCTGGGGCCCCGCCGGGCGAGGCGCGGCTATAAATCCTGGAGGGCGTCATGAGCGAGCGAGAGCTGACGTACGGCGAGGCGGTCAAGGAGGCGATCGCGGAGGAGATGCGCCGCGATCCGCGCGTGTTCCTCATCGGGGAGGACGTCGCGGAGGCCGGCCATCCGTTCAAGACGCTGCTGGGGCTCGTGCAGGAGTTCGGCACGCAGCGGATCGTCGACACGCCCATCTCCGAGCCCGGCTATGCCGGTATCGGCGTCGGCGCGGCCATGACCGGCATGCGGCCCATCGTCGACGTGATGTTCGGCGACTTCATCACGCTCACGATGGACCAGATGGTCAACCAGGCCGCCAAGGCGCACTACATGTCCGGCGGCAAGATCAAGGTGCCGATCGTCTTCCGGACGACGCTCGGGGCGACACGGCGCTCGGCGGCCCAGCACTCGCAGTCGCTCCACGCCTGGGTGAGCCACGTGCCCGGGCTCAAGGTGGCCCTGCCGTCCGGCCCCTACGAGGCCAAGGGGCTGATGAAGACCGCGATCCGCGACGACAGCCCCGTGGTCATCTTCGAGGACAAGATGATGTACCGGGTCAAGGGCCCGGTGCCGGCCGACGACTACACCATCCCGTTCGGGGTCGCGGACGTGAAGCGGCCCGGTACGGATGTGACGATCGTCGCTACCAGCAGCATGGTGGCGGTCGCTCTCGGCGCCGCCAAGATGCTCGAAGAAGTCGGTATCAGCGCCGAGGTGATCGACCCCCGGACGACCTGGCCGCTCGACAAGGAGACGCTGATCGAGTCGGCCAAGAAGACCTCGCGCGCCATTGTGGTGGACGAGGGCTACGAGCGCTACGGCGCCACCGCCGAGATCGCGTCGGTGATCGCCGAGGGCGCTTTCTACCATCTCGACGCGCCGGTGAAGCGTATCGGCGCCATGGACGTACCGGTGCCGTTCTCGCCGGTGCTCGAGGATCTCACCGTGCCGTCGGAGAAGTCGGTGTTCGAGGCGGCGAAGGCCCTGTGCCGGAAGGCGTGACGATCATGACCAATCCCGCGCGTATCGACGTCGATCTCTACAGCGACACCGTCAGC
>DASRIY010000176.1:0-3790 GCA_035649755.1 Candidatus Methylomirabilota bacterium | reverse complement strand
AAATCCAGGAGCGCGTCTTCCAGGGCGCGGAGTGTATCGACGTCGAGGTCGTTGGTCGGCTCGTCGAGCAGCAGGAGATTGCCGCCGCTCTTGAGCATCGTGGCCAGATGCAGGCGATTGCGCTCGCCGCCCGACAGCTCCGAGAGTCGCTTCTGCTGGTCGGTGCCCTTGAAGTTGAACGACGCGACGTAGCTGCGCGACTGCATCGACCGGCCGCCGACCGTCAGCGTGTCGGCGCCGCCGGATATGGCCTCCCAGACCGTGCGCTGGCCTTCGAGGGCGTCACGACTCTGGTCGACGTAGGCGAGCTTCACCGTCTCGCCGACGCGCAGGGCGCCGGCGTCGGGCTTCTCCTGGCCGACGATCATCCGGAAGAGCGTCGTCTTGCCGGCGCCGTTCGGGCCGATGACGCCGACGATGCCGCCCCGCGGCAGCTTGAACGAGAGCCCCTCGATGAGCGCCCGGTCTCCGTAGCCCTTGCGGACGTCGTCCGCCTCGACGACGACGTCGCCGAGCCGCGGCCCGGGCGGGATGGCGATCTCGAGGGCGGCCGCGCGCTTCTCGAAGGATTCGTTGAGCATGGCGTCGTACGCCTGCAGCCGCGCCTTGCTCTTGGCCTGCCGAGCGCGCGGCGCCATCTGCACCCACTCGAGCTCGCGGGCCAGCGTGCGCTGGCGCGAGAGGTCGGCCTTGTCCTCCTGGGCGAGCCGCTCGCGCTTCTGCTCGAGCCAGGACGAGTAGTTGCCTTCCCACGGGATGCCGTGCCCGCGATCGAGCTCGAGGATCCAGCCGGCGACGTTGTCGAGGAAGTAGCGGTCGTGCGTGATCGCGACGACCGTCCCCGGGTATTCCTTCAGGTAGCGCTCGAGCCAGGCGACCGACTCGGCATCGAGGTGGTTGGTCGGCTCGTCGAGCAGCAGCATGTCCGGGCGCGAGAGGAGCAGCCGGCAGAGCGCGACGCGACGCCGCTCGCCGCCGGAGATTTTTGCGACGTCCATGTCGCCCGGCGGCACCCGGAGCGCATCCATCGCGAGCTCGACGGTGCGGTCGAGATCCCAGGCGTTGGCGGCGTCGATGCGGTCTTGCAGCCGCGCCTGCTCGTCAAGCAGCTTCTCCATCTCGTCGTCGCCGAGCGGCTCGCCGAGCTTCGCGCTGACCTCCTCGAAGCGCGTCAAGAGCGCGCGGGTCTCGGCCACACCCTCCTCGACGTTGCCCCGGACATCCTTCTTGGGATCGAGCTGCGGTTCCTGGGGAAGGTAGCCGATCTTGAGACCGGCGGCGGGAAACGCCTCGCCGAGGAAGTCCTTGTCGACGCCCGCCATGATGCGGAGCAGCGACGACTTGCCGGCGCCGTTGGCGCCGAGCACGCCGATCTTGGCGCCGTGAAAGAACGAGAGATAGATGCCGCGCAGGATCTCCCGCTTCGGCGGGACGACCTTGCGCAGGTCCTTCATGACGAACGCGTATTCGCCGGGCATCGCTAGGCGCGCACTCCCTTCGCGGCGATCAGACGCCGGTGCTCGGGCATCATGCAGCGATTCTGGACGACGCGAATGCCCGCCCGCGCGAGCTTCTCGGCGGCGGCGTCGTTGCGAATGCCGAGCTGGAACCACACGACCTTCGGACGCCACGGCAATGCCAGGATCTCCTCGGCGTGGCCGACGAGATATTCGGGCCGTCGGAAGACCTCGATGAGATCGGCCTCCTCCGTCAGCGCGTCGAGGCCTGCCACCGTCACCGCGTCGTGGAGGCGCTGGCCGGCGAAGCGCGGATTCACCGGCCGGATCCGGTATCCGTGCTCGCGGAGGTAGGCCGGAACGTAGTGGGCGGGTTCGGACGGACCGGGCTTGGCCCCGAGCACCGCCACGGTCCTCGTCTCCTTCAGAATCGTGGTCAGACCCGTATCGTCGTCGACGAGATTCGCGCGCCAGTCGGTCATGATGAATTCACCTTCTCACGGAGCCGCCAGCACGGCAACGATCTCGGCGCCCATGATCTCGGCCCGCCAGCGGCGCACGCCATCCAGGGTCGCGAGCGTCGCCGGATCGCGCGGGCCGGCGAACGCCACGGTAGTGATCAGCCGGTTGGGCAGGAGCAGACCGGGCTCGAGGCCGAAGCGCGGCGCGGCGTCCTTACGCCACTGGCGCAGCGCCTCGATCCGCCGCGCGACGATCCCCGGAATGCGCGGCCGCGGATGGCGCTCGAGCGTCGGCCAGTCGGTCTCCGGCAGCGCCTGTGCCCGCCCGACGGCGGCGACAATCGCCCCGCCCCAGCGCGCGATGACCTTCGGCGTGCAGCCCGGAATTCCTTCGAGTCCCGACAGATCGGTCGGCGGCGTCAGCGCCAGGCGCACCAGCGTCTCCTCGCCGAGAATCTTGAACGGCGGGCGGTCCATGGAGCGCGCGAGGCTCTCGCGAAGCTCGTAGAGCTCGCGGAGAATCGCGAGGCCGCGCGGCGAAAGATCACGCGCGCCCTTGAGCCCGGCGAACGCGTTGGGATCCTGGACCCGCTCGAGCGCGGGCAGAGCGGCGAGGGCCGCGCATTCCTCCTCGACCCAGGCCAGACGGCCCACCCGGTCCAGCTCCTCGGTGAGCCGTTGCTTGAGCGCGAAGAGATGCAGCACGTCGGCCTCTGCGTAGCGCCGCTGGGCCTCGGAGAGCGGGCGCCGCGACCAGTCGTCCCGCTGCTTCGAGGGCGGGAGCTCGACCCCGACATACGTCTCGAGCAGCACGTCGAGACCGAGCGCTCTGGCCCCCAGGAAGCGCGCGGCGATCGAGGTGTCGAAGATCGCCGTAAAGCCGATCCCGCGGCGCTTGAGCTGGACGAGATCGTTGTCGCCCGCGTGGAGCACCGTCGTCACCGAGGGCGCCGCGAACACCGATGCGAGCGGCGAGAGATCGCCGAGCACCAGCGGATCGACCAGCCAGACGTCGCTGGACGGCATCGCGAGCTGGATGAGCGACAGCCGCTCCGGGTAGTGGTGAAGACTGTCGCCCTCGGTGTCGAGCGCGACCTCGCCCGGCTCGCGCAGGCGCCGCGAGACCTCGGCGAGGGCGGGCGGGGTCTCGATCCAGCGCGGGTCGCGCGTGGTGATGGGCGGGACCCGCTCAGGCCTTCGGCTGGAGGAGCGATGTCTTGAGCGTGGTGTCGGCAAGCGCCTGCACCGACGCGAGCTCGGACACGTCGGTCCGGATGCCCAGCGCCTCACCTCCCCGCGCGCGCACCGACTGGACGACTGCCGCGGCCGCGGCCTCGTCGATGTCGGCGACGACGACCGCGACGCCCTCCCGGGCGAAGGCCTCGGCCATGGCGCGACCGATCCCGCTACCCCCGCCCGTGACGACCGCGACACGGCCTGCGAGCTCCATCTTGCCTCCCTAATCCGGATCCCGAGCCCCGTCTGGGCCGAGCATGAGCTCGAGCACCGCTCGAAGGCTTCGGGTAGTGGCCGGCGCCCGCACCGACGCGGCCACATCCAGGGCCTCGGCCCTCAAGAGGGTATCCGGGCCCATCTCGCGGGTCAACGCGACGACCCGCGCGCCCGCGGGCAGCCAGCGGCGAGCGCGTTCGACGGCGGCAAGCTCGATCAGGACGAGCGTGCCGGCATCGCGCTCGGCGACAGCGGCCGCGTCGTCGACGCGCGCCGCGATCACCCGCACCAGCGGAAACAGATCGCGAAGCATCCCGGCGAGCGCGTCACGCGTCGATGCGTCGTCGTCGAGCACCGCGATCGTCGGCACGGATGCGAGTGTACCCGACGGGGAGGCGTCGTCGGCCCGTGGTAGGATGC
>DASRIY010000175.1:0-6363 GCA_035649755.1 Candidatus Methylomirabilota bacterium | reverse complement strand
CGCGAGCGGGCATCGAAAGTCGTCCGCGAGCGGCCGTCGAAAGGCGTGCGCGAACGGCGGTCGAAAGTGGAGAACGATCGGAAGCAGCCGGCGGCGCCGCCGGCCGCGCCAGGCGAGCCGACGGTGGCCGGCGTCCGGCTCACGCACGCCGACCGGGTTCTCTACCCGCAGCTGGGCACGACCAAGCTCGATCTCGCGCGGTTCTACGAGTCGATCGCGGACTGGATCATTCCTCACCTCAAGGATCGGCCGACCACCCTCGTGCGCTGTCCCGAGGGTGTGGACAAGGCCTGCTTCTACCAGAAGCACACCGGTTACTGGGCCCCGGAGAGTCTTCGGCGCGTCAAGATCCAGGAGAAACGGAAGGTCGGAGAATACCTGGTCGTCGATTCGCTCGCCTCGCTCATCGGCCTGGTCCAGATCGGTATCCTCGAGATCCACACGTGGAACTCGGTCGTGGCTCGGCTCGAGCAGCCGGATCGCGTCGTGTTCGATCTGGATCCGGGCCCTGGTGTCGAGTGGGCTCAGGTCATCGACTGCGCGCGGCTCATCCGCGACGGACTCGAGGCGCTCAAGCTCGCGAGCTTCGTGAAGACGACCGGCGGCAAGGGCCTGCACGTCGTGGCTCCGATCGCGCCGGGTCCGAGCTGGGACGAGACCGCCGAGTTCTCCCGCGTCGTCGCCGAGTCGACGGTCCGCGCCAATCCGCGGCGGTACATCGCGCGCATGGCAAAGTCCGAGCGCCGGGGCAAGATCTTCATCGACTACCTGCGCAACGTTCGCGGCGCGACGAGCGTGGCCGCCTACTCGACCCGCGCGAAGCCAGAGGCGACTGTTTCCGTCCCGCTCGCCTGGGACGAGCTCTCGCCGCGAATCACCTCGGGCCACTTCACGCTCGCGAACCTCCGGACCCGGCTGGACGGCCTCACAGCCGATCCGTGGGCCGCGTACTGGACGACGCACCAGAAGCTCCCGGAGGGCGGCGGGCGCGCATCCTCCTAGCTGTGCGACGGGCCCGCCGTGTCCTCGTGCCTCACCGGCGTGCGGCCCCTCAGATAGTCGAAGTCGCACCCCTCGTTGGCCTGCAGGACGTGGTCGAGGAAGAGCTTGCCGTAGCCGCGGCTGAAGTGCGCCGGCCGGGGCTTCCAGGCGGCCCGCCGGCGCGCCAGCTCGTCGTCGCCGACCTTCAAGGTGAGGCGCCGGCCCGGGACGTCCAGCTCGATCGCGTCGCCGTCGCGCACGAGGGCCAGGGGCCCGCCGACCGCCGACTCGGGCGCCACATGCAGCACGACCGTGCCGTATGACGTCCCGCTCATGCGCGCATCGGAGATGCGTACCATGTCCTTGATCCCGCGCCGGAGCAGACGGGCCGGGATCGGCGCCGCGCCCCACTCGGGCATGCCCGGCGCGCCGCGCGGGCCGACCTGCTTGAGCACCAGTACCGAATTCTCGTCGATCGGCAGGCTCTCGTCGTCGATACGCCGGTGAAGATCGGCGTGATCCTCGAAGACCACGGCGCGCCCGCGATGGGTGAGCAGATGCGGCGAGGCCGCCGACTGCTTGAGAACCGCGCCGTCCGGGCAGAGGTTGCCGAACAGGATCACCGTGCCGCCCTCACGGGCCAGCGGCATCCCGAGGGGGCGAATGACGTCCTGGTCGAAGCACTTCGCCTCGCGCACGTTGTCGGCGATCGACCGGCCGTTGACCGTGAGGGCCCCGCCATGCAGGAGCGGGAGCAGCTCCTTGAGGACCACAGGCAGGCCGCCGGCGTAGAAGAAATCCTCCATCAGATATTTGCCCGACGGTCGCAGGTTGACGAGGAACGGCGTGGTCTTCGACAGGTCGTCGAAGCGCTTGAGAGGCAGCTCGACGCCGGCGCGGCCGGCGATCGCGACGAGGTGGATGATCGCGTTGGTCGATCCGCCGATGGCCATGTCGGCCCGGATCGCGTTGTCGAAGGCCTGGGCCGTGAGAATCTGCGAGGGCTTGGGCCCGCCGGCCAAGGCCATCTCGACCGCGCGCCGCCCGGCCATCTCCGCCATGGCGAGCCGCCGAGCGTCGGGCGCCGGGATCGCCGCGTTGCCCGGCAGCGTCATCCCCAGCGCCTCGGCGACCGACGCCATGGTCGACGCAGTGCCCATGACCATGCAGTGGCCGCTCGAGCGCGACATGCACGATTCGGCCTCGCAGAGCTCCTCGTCCGACAGTCGCCCCGCGCGCCGCTCGGCCCAGAGGCGCCACGCGTCGGTGCCGGATCCGAGCTCCTCGTCGCGCCACTTGCCGCGGAGCATGGGACCGCCCGTGACCATCACGGCCGGCACGTCGGCGGACGCCGCGCCCATCAGCATGGCCGGCGTGGTCTTGTCGCACCCCGAGAGCAGCACCACGGCGTCCAGGGGATACGCGCGAATGCATTCCTCGACGTCCATCGCCATCAGGTTGCGGAAGAGCATCGTCGTCGGTTTCATGAGCACTTCGCCGAGCGAGATCGTCGGAAACTCGAGCGGGAAGCCACCGGCACTCCACACGCCGCGCTTGACGGCCTCGGCGACCTGTCGGAGATGGGCGTTGCAGTTCGTCAGCTCGGACCACGAATTGGCGATGCCGACGACCGGCCGGCCATCGAAGACGGCGTCGCTGAATCCCTCGGCCTTGAGCCACGAGCGATGCACGAATCCGTCGAGATCGTTCCGGCCGAACCAGTTGCGGCTTCTGAGCGGGTGTGCTGTCATGTAGGGCCTCCGGGGCACCGATTATAGATCGAGGGGGACTTCATGCGGCTCGCCGGGAAGGTCGCGGTCGTGACGGGCGGAGGCAGTGGAATCGGCCGCGGCATCGTGATGGCGATGGCGCGCGAGGGCGCCGACATCGCCATCCCGGACATCCAGGTGCTGAACGCCGAGAAGGTCGCCGGCGAGGTGAAGGGGCTCGGCCGCAAGGTATTCGCCATGAAGACCGACGTGACCAGCGCCGCCGACGTGAAGACCATGATCGACCGCACGCGCGAGACCTTCGGCAAGATCGACATCCTCGTGAACAACGCGGGCGCGGCCGGGCCTCCGGGCATGCCCTTCACCAACAACACCGAGGAGGACTGGGACCGTACCTTCGCGGTCAACACGAAGTCCGTCTTCCTCACGTGCAAGGCGGTCGCGTCCCACTTCATCGAGCGGAAGGCCGGGCGCATCGTCAACATCGCCTCGATCGCCGGACCGATCTCGGCCCCGACGATGCCGCCCTACAGCGTGGCCAAGATGGGCGTGATCACGCTGACCCGCATCGTGGCCAAGGAGCTGGCGCCCCACGGCATCACCGTGAACGCGATCTGTCCGGGCGTGCTGTGGACGGACTTCTGGCAGAAGCTCGCCGCCCATCTGGCCGAGACGAACCCCGCCTTCAAGGGCATGACCGCCCGCCAGGTGTTCGACAAGCGGGTCGGCGACATCACGCCGATGAAGCGCGAGCAGACGCCCGAGGACATCGGCTGGGCCGCCGTCTTCCTCGCCTCCGACGAGGCGCGCAACATCACCGGCCAGGCGCTGAACGTCGACGGCGGCGTGGTGATGCAATAGCGCGTCCGGCACGATACTCATGAACTTCGACTTCACCGACAAGAAAGAAGCGTTCCGCAAGGAGGTACGCGGCTGGCTGGAGGCCAACCTGCCGGACGATCTGCGCGGGCGCGCCTTCGCTGCCTCGCGGGCCGACCGCGACGAGGTCCGGCGGCTGCGCGCGTGGCAGAAGCGCATGTGCGAGGCGGGCTACGTCGGGCTCGACTGGCCGGTCGAGTTCGGCGGGCGCGGCGCCACGATCGTGGAGATGGTCATCCTCTACCAGGAGATGGCCCGCGCCGAGTCGCCGCAGCTCGTGAACCGCGGCGGTGTGTCGATGCTCGGTCCCACGCTGATGAAGTACGGCACGCCGGCCCAGCAGAAGCGCCATCTCGCGAAGATCCTCACGGCGGAGGAGCTCTGGTGCCAGGGCTTCTCCGAGCCCAACGCGGGATCAGACCTGGCGAACTTGCAGACGCGCGGCGCCCGCGACGGCGACCACTTCGTCGTCAACGGCCAGAAAGTCTGGACGAGCATGGCCCACGTGGCCGACTGGTGTTTCCTGCTCGTCCGCACCGATCCGACGGCGGTGAAGCACAAGGGCATCAGCTTTCTGCTCGTCGACATGAAGACGCCGGGCATCACGGTGCGGCCGCTGCGGCAGATCACCGGCGAGGCCGAGTTCAACGAGGTCTTCTTCGACAACGTGCGCGTGCCGGCCGAGAACCTGGTCGGCAAGGTGAACGAAGGCTGGTCGGTGGCCATCACCACACTGGCGTACGAGCGCGATATTTTGACATTCGTCCGTCATATATCGCTGCGCAACGCGCTGCACCGGCTGGTGCGCCTGGTGCGGCAGCAAGGGCGCGGCGCCGACCCGATCGTCCGCCAGAGGGTGGCCGCCCTCTGGATCGCCGAGCAGGCGCTCCAGCTCAACGGCTACCGGAGCCTCACCAAGATCCTGCGCGGCGGCGCGCCCGGACCCGAGGGCTCGACGTCGAAGCTCTTCTGGAGCCAGGTCGACCAGGAGCTGGCGCACGTCGCCACCGAGGTGATCGGCCCCTACTCGCAACTCGCCGGCGAGTCGGAGTGGGCGCCGGACGGCGGCCAGTGGGAGTTCTACGAGCTGCTCGCGCGCGCGAGTGGGATCCGCGCGGGAACGTCCGAGATCCTCCGCAACATTCTCGCCGAGCGGGTGCTCGGCCTGCCGAAGGACTAGTCGAAAGGACACGCCGTCATGAGTGACCTGCTTTACGAGGTGAAGGACAAGGTCGCGACCATCACACTGAACCGCCCGGACAAGCTCAACGCGTTCACGCGCGACATGATCGACGCGTGGACGAAGTCGCTCGGTGCCGCGCAGACCGACGACAGCGTGAACGTCATCGTGGTGACGGGCGCCGGCCGCGCGTTCTGCTCGGGCGGCGACGTGGGCCGCATGCGCGACGGCGAGCCGAGCGCGCTCGACGGCAAGAACACGCTCTGGGAAGGCGTGCACCGCGTGCCCAAGATGCTCGAGACGGTCGACAAGCCGGTCATCGCGATGGTCAACGGGCTCGCCGTCGGCGCCGGGATGGGCATGTGCGTCATGTGCGACATGCGCGTGGCCGCCGAGTCGGCCCGGTTCTCCACCGGCTACGTCCGCGTCGGCCTCGTGCCGGGTGACGGTGACACGTACTTTCTGCCCCGCCTGGTCGGCGCCGCCAAGGCGCTCGAACTCTTGTGGACCGCCGACTTCATCGAGGCGCCCGAGGCGCATCGCCTGGGCATCGTGCAGCGGGTGGTGCCGGACGCGCAGCTGAAGGACGCCACCTACGCGCTGGCCCGCCAGATCGCCGACGGACCGCAGGTCCCGATTCGGATGATCAAGCGGCTCGTCTACCAGAGCCTCAAGCTCGATCTGCGCACGCACCTCGACCTGGTCTCGTCCCACATGTCGATCGTGCGGCAGACCGCCGACCACGCCGAGGGCGTCGCCGCGTTCAAGGAGAAGCGCCCGCCGAGGTTCCAGGGGCGCTGAGGCGCGGCCGCTAGAGCGAGGAGTAGCCCCGGTACTCCATCTGCCGGGCGATCGCGACCCGCGCGTCGGCGCCCCAGAACTTCTCCACGAGATAGAGGCCCAGATCGAGCGCGGACGAGACGCCGCCTGCCGTCACGATGCGTCCCTCGTCGACCACCCGCCGGTTCGTTACGACTTCTCGGCAGAGCGGACGCAAGAGCTCGACCGCCTGGTGGTGAGTCGTCGCGCGCTTGTCGCGCAGAAAGCCGGCGCGCCCGAGCAGGAGCGCGCCGGAGCAGACCGACGCCAGCGGCCGCTCATCGCCCCAGGTCTTCAGGTAGTCGATGGCGCGCTTGTTGTCCATCAGCGTGACGGTGCCGAGCCCGCCCGCCACGTAGAGCAGGTCGAACCGTGAGAGGTCTTCGTAGACCGAGTCGGGCGTCATCTTGAGGCCGGTCTCGTCGACGATCTCCGCGTCGGTCCCGATGACCCGGTGGGTGACTTCCTGGTCGATGGACATCGCGGCGACGCGGCGCAGCGCGTCGTAGGCGCCGATGAAGTCGAGCAGCGTCAGGCGAGGAAAGACAAGAAACGCGATGCGCTTCGGCGGCATGGCCTCAGCAGGGCTGGACCGAGGCTTTGTGGCGCTGGGCCAGCGCCTGGTAGCCTTCGGGGTTCGCGCGCACCCAGCGCTCGGCCGGCGTGCCGGCGAGCGGCCCGCGGATCTTGGCGGGCGTGCCGAGGGCGAGCATGCCTTCAGGAATTTCCGTCTCGGGCGTGACGAGGGCGCCGGCGGCTACCATGGAGCGGGCT
>DASRIY010000174.1:0-2087 GCA_035649755.1 Candidatus Methylomirabilota bacterium | reverse complement strand
CCGCGAGCACGTGCTGACGGCGCCGCCGTTCCTGCTGGTCGCGCTGATCGCCACCGTCCGGCGCATCCTCGTGCTCACGGCGGAGACGAAGACCGCCATCGAGTCCCGGCCCGAGATGTTTCGCGAGACGCTCCTCGAGCTCGGGCTGCTGACCGTGATGGCACTGAGCCTGGTCGTCTGCCTCTACCTGCTCCGTGCCCGAGACGTCGGCGTTCCGGCGACCGCCGAGCGCCGCTGACTCGGCACCGCTCGGGCGTAGGTCACAGCGCGCGATCGAAGAAATCGGCGATCTCGGGGTTCATCGTCGCGTGCAGCGCATCGCGATCGAAGCCCTTCGGATCGCGCGCGGCCTCGCCGGCCAGAAACGTCAGCGCCCAGGGGTAGCGCGCGACGAAAGAGAAGTGCCCTGCCCCTCTGACGAGGACGTATTCCCTTCCGGGCGGTAACGTCTGGGCGAGGCGCTCGGCGTGGTACTTCACGAGGGTGAGATCGTCGAGCTCGGCGCCGTATATACGAACCGGAACGGTGAGCCGCGCGAGCGTCTCACTGCTGAACGGGACCGCGTTCGGCGCCATGAGCACGATAGCGCGCACGCGGGCGTCGCGGACGTCCGGGATGTCGCCGCCTGCCCGGGCGGCGTCTCGCGCGGCCGCGCCTCCGTTCGAGCAGAACCTGACGTCGTCAGAGTGCTGCCGACAGTGCGCGACGCTGGCGGCCGGACTCGGCCGCGCGCCGGCGACTGCCAGCGCGGTGTACCCGCCGTTCGAGTGTCCCACGACGCCGATCCGTCGGCGCGTGACGCGGGGGCCGAGCGCCGCGTCTGCCAGCACCCCGTCGATGACGCGGGAGACCTGCCGTGGCCGTCCCACCCACACAGCAATTCCGGCGATGTCGTTGCCGGTTCCGCGCGGGTGCGCCAGAGCAGCGACGACGTAGCCGTGCGCGGCCAGAGCCATCGCCAGGTCCCGGTGGTTCAGGGCGAGGCCGTTGGCTCCGTGCGAGATGACGACGAATCCGAACTGTCCGTCGGCCGGTGGCGCATCGGCGGCGACGTGCAACTCGAACGCGACCAACCGGCACAGCATCGCGGGCAGCCGGCACGGGGTGAGGGGCGCCGTCAGGAAGAGCGGCGCCGGCGTCGCGCGGGTCGGATACCAGAGAGCGACGGGAAATGGCTCGCCGCTGGTCGTGTCCTGGAGGTCGATCCGGCGATAGCCGACGTTGTACGAGGTCGCGGCGCCGCCCGCCGCCGCGAGACCGAGCGCCACCACCAGCAGGACGAGGCTGGCGGCCCGCGTGGTCAAACGAAGCGCGACATGATCTGCCCGCCGAGGACCTTCATGTAGTAGTGCTGCGTGTCCATGTCGGTCGCGCGCAGGCTCACCCAGATCTTGCGCGCGCCGGCCTCGGCGATCTGCTCGATTCGCTTGATCCAGTCGCTGGCGTTGCCGGCGAGGGCAAACCGCTCGATCGCGTAATTCGTCAGGCCGAGCGCGTCCATCCGCTTGGGGTTGCGCCCCTCCTGCAGCACGTGGTCGTAGAGCTCGTAGCCGTCGACGTACTCCTGGACCTTCGCCCGGAGCTCACCGGGCAGGTGCTTGCCGTCGAGCCCGAACCGCATCGAGTGATTCAGAATCGACGACACCGACGCTTTCACGCCCTGGATCGCGCGGTCGCGGTCGTCGTCGAGCGAGGTCCGGGTGGTGAACCAGATGTCGACGTCGGCGGGATCGCGGCCGGCCTCGTGCGCGCCCGCGTGCACGCGCGCGATCGTGTCCTTGATCACCTCGGGCAAGAGCCCGGTGCCGGCGGTGACACCGTCGCCGATCCGCCCGGCCAGGTGCAGCATCTTCGGCCCCTCGGCGCAGATCGAGATCGGGATGCGCTGCCGCGTCACGGTCGAGGCCCAGCGCACCCGCTGCGGCCGCCCTTGATAGGTGGCCTCGCCCTTAGCCAGTAGATCGCGCACGCAGGTGATGTAGTCCTCGATGCGCGCACGCGTGGCGACCTCGTAGCCGATGTTGAGCACGGCGCTGTCGCCGCTGGCGATGTCCATGAACGCGCGGCCGCCGGTCATGCTGTCGACC
>DASRIY010000173.1:0-24117 GCA_035649755.1 Candidatus Methylomirabilota bacterium | reverse complement strand
TGCTCGCCGCCCGCGTCGAAGTAGACCAAGAGTCCTTCCTTGTAGAGGAAGAATTCCAGGTTGCCGTCCTTGCCGAGCCGGCCGGGGAGTCCCCAGCCGTCCAGCACGAGCCGTCGGTTGAAGATGTCGGGCTTGGGCTCGAGCCGGAACGTCCGCACGACGTCCTTCTTGAAGCCGGAGGGGAGCAAGAGGCCGAAGTCCACGGTCATTCGCGTGATGCCGGCCGGGGCTTTGGCGCCCTCGTACACCCACTGGGCGGATTCATAGCCTTCGATCTTCTGCACGCTCTGCTTGACCGGCGCGCCGTACCGGGCGCGCACGCCCTCCTCGGTGGTCTCGCCCGGAATGATCTGGCCCCAGTCCGCCGCCGTCGCCGGCCAAGCGAGCAGGAGCAGGAGAATCAGCGCGGCGCGCGACATCGCTAGTAGCCCAGCGCCGCGCCGTCGCCGCGAGGGTCGGCGCCACCCATGAGCGTTCCGTCGCGCAGCACGATCCCGTGCGCGTGACCGCATCGCCAGAAGAGCCCGGGCGCCGGCCTGATGCGATGCCCCTTGGCCTCGAGCGCGGTCAGGACCTCGGCGGGGACGCGCGATTCAACGTGGGTCGCGTCCTCCGGATCGCCGGGCAGGAAGGCGCCGATGAGAAACCGCGGTCGCTCGATGGCCTCCTGGATGTCGAGGCCGTAGTCGAACAGATTGGTCAAGACTTGCAGATGAAACATCGCCTGACCGTTTCCGCCCATCGTCGCAAACCCCACCACCGGCCGCTCGTCACGCGTCGCGATGGACGCCGTCAGCGTGTGGAACGGCCGCTTGCGCGGCGCGAAGGCCGCTGGATGCGCGGGATCGAGGCTGAAGTGCCGCCCTCGGTTCTGCAGCACGACGCCCGTTCCCTCGGCGACCACCCCGGAGCCGAAGTTGTTGAAGAGGCTCTGGATCACACTGATCAGGTTACCGTGGCTGTCCGCCACGACGAAACCTGTCGTGTCGCCCTCGGGATCGCCGAAGGCGTACGACTGCGCCTTGGCCGGATCGAAGTCGCGGCGGCGGCGCTCGGCGTAGGCCTTCGAGAGCAACGCCGCCACCGGCACCCGCGCCTGGGCGGGATCGCCGATCCAGCGGTCGCGGTCGGCGTACGCGAGCTTCGCGACCTCGACGAGCAGATGCAGGTGCTCGACGGAGTGCAGCGGCAAGTCGGCGATGCGGAAGGCCTCGAGCAGGTTCAGGCCCTCGAGCGCGGTGAGGCCCTGGGTCGGCGGCGGCGTCTCGTAGATCGTCGCGCCGCGGTAGGTCGTCGAGATCGGCGCCTCCCAGGCGCCGGTATGCCGCGTGAGATCCTCGGCGGTCAGGAACCCATCCGATTCCAGCCGGCGGGCGATCGCCCGGCCCACGCGCCCTGCGTACATGACGTCCGGGCCCTCGGCGGCGATCTCCGTGAGCGTACGGCCGAGATCGGCCTGAATCAGCGGCTCGCCGAACTGCGGCACGCGGCCGCCCGGCGCGAAGACGCGACGCCATTCCAGGTCCGGGTTCACCTCCAGGTGCTCGCGAATCGACTGGCTCAGCAGCGACGTCGTGGGGAAGCCGCGCGAGGCGCAGTAGATCGCGGGCTGGAGCAACTCGCGCAGGGACCGCGTGCCGAATCGCTCGAGCAGCATGGCCCAGCCGCGCACGCACCCCGGGACGCTGATCGTCGGCGGGCCGATGATCGGCAGCCGATCCATGCGCCGCCGCCGCAGCTCGTCGAGACCCGCCCGCGAGCCCGAGCGCCCGGCCCCGTTCAGGAAGTGCACCTTGCCGGTCGCGGCCTCGTAGTAGAGGCAGAAGAGATCGCCGCCGAGCCCGCAGTTGTTGGGCTGCGTGACCGCCAGCACGGCGTTGACCGCGACCGCCGCATCGGCGGCGGTGCCCCCGGCCTTCAGCACCTCGATGCCGGTCAGCGTGGCATCGGGATGCGCCGCCGCGACCATGCCGCGGCGCCCGAGCGCCACCGGCCGATGGGAATAACCGATCGTCGGCACGTCAGGCCCCCTGGAAGAGCCGCGTGATCTCGTCCTGCGCGAACACGGGCATCGGCTCCTGCCGGCTCCCGCTCATCAGCGTCACGCCCTGCTCGCGCGGAACGACCTGGCCGATGAAGTGGCAGTCGATGGACTCACGGGCCAGCGCGTGAATCACGATGCCGGCGTCGGCCGGCGCCAGGGTCATCAGCAAGGCGCCCGACGCGATCGTGCCGAGCGGATCGAGCCCGAACGCCGCGCAGAGGGCTTTGCCCTCCGGAAGCACCATGATCCGGTCGCGATCGATGCGCAGTCCCACACCGGCCGCGGCGGCCAGCTCGACGAGCGCCGTGGCGATGCCGCCCTCGGTCGGATCGTGCATGGCGTGCACCGTCGTCAGCTCGCCGGCGATCTCGGCCTCCGGGCGCACGCTGAGCCCGGGGGTCTTGAGAAAGCCGCGGGCGCGGCGAATGACGGCCGGCGAGATGCCCAGCGCGCGCAGCTCGGCTTCCTTTTCCCGGGCGATGATGGCGGCGCCCTCGAGCGGCACGCCCTTGGTCATGACGACCGCATCGCCGACTCGTGCGCCGGCCGTCGTGATCAAACGGTCCTTCTCGACCTCGCCGAGCATCGTGCCCGCGATGATCGGGCGGTCCAGGCCGTGCGTGACCTCGGTGTGGCCGCCCACCAGCGCCACCTCGAGCTCGTCGCACGCCGCGTGCAGCTCGGCGAAGAGCCGCTCGACTGACACGTCGGTGGTGGCGCCGGCCGGCAGGAGCAGCGTCGCGAGGAACCATCGCGGGCGCGCGCCCCGCACCGCGATGTCGTTGGCGTTGACGTGGAGCGCGTACCAGCCGACCTCGGCGGTGGCGAAGGTGATCGGATCGCTGGTGGCGACGAGATATCGGTCGCCCATGTCGATGACTGCGGCATCCTCACCGACGCGGGGGCCGACGACGACGCGGGGATCCTTGAATTGGTGCTTGTCGAAGATCGCCTGCAGCGTGTCGGCACGGAGCTTGCCGATTGGCAGCGACTGCATGCCGGCACTCAGTATACACGGCGCCCACGCGGCGCCGATCAGATGAGGAGCTTGAGCAGGTCGGCGGTCAGGTCGTAGAGCTGGGCGCATCCCGACTCGCCGCCGAGATGAGTCTGGATCCGCTGCCGCAGGCCACTGTCGGCCGTCTCCCCGAGCAGCGCCCCGATCTTCCGCTGGGGCTCTGTGCAGATACCCATGTACGGCAGTCGCGGCGTGACGTGCTCGGCGCGGACGATCCGATCGTTCGCGAGGTCGATCTCGTAGATGACCTCGAAGCCGTGGACGTTGTCGTGCATCGAATGAAAGAGCCGGAGCCGTCCGTCCCGGCGCTCGAGTCGCGCGACCTTCCGCCGCTCGAAGACGCGCGTCTGGCCCGGCCGCGGGCTGTAGATATCGGCCTGGATCGGCGTCGTGACCGCCCGCGTGCCGAAGAGACTTCGGCCGGCATCGGTGTAGGTGAAGCACGAGTTCGCCAGGTCGGTCCATCCGGTCGTGTCGAGCTGCCAGCACGCCCGCGCGTCGCCGGCCGCGCGCTCGGCCTCTGCGCGGGGGAGCTTGGCCACCTGGCGAGCGAGCCGCGCCGCCTCGACGAGGGCGCCGAGGGCGAACCCGGCGCCGTCGCCCGCGCCGGTCAGCTCGGTCACGCGACGACTCAGGCCGCCGACCATGTGCGTACCGGCGAGCCGGGTGACACCGGCGGCGACCTCCGGATCGAACGCGCCGGAGACGGGACGGCAGCGCGCCGCGCGGATCAGATAGCTTGGCGACGGCAGCGCCTCGACCGAGAGCTCGAGGGTGCGGTCGTCGTCGGAGAGACGCACCGTGTGGGTGAGCGCGTCTTCGTGGGTGTTGTCCACCCAGGCTTCCATCACGCGCTCGTAGCGGTCGCGACCCTCGAGCAGCGCCGGCTGGATCATCGCGCGTGCTCGTCCTTCCAGCGCTTGAGCCTGAGACTGTTCGTGACCACGGACACGGACGAGAACGCCATCGCCGCGCCCGCCAGGATCGGCGAGAGCAGCACGCCCCAGAGCGGGTACAGCACGCCGGCCGCCACCGGGATCAGCACCACGTTGTAGCCGAATGCCCAGACGAGGTTCTGCTTGATCACGCTGATCGTCCGCCGCGAGAGATCGATGGCGCCGACGACGCTGCGCAGGTCACCGCGCACGAGCGTCACGTCGGCGGCTTCGATCGCCACGTCGGTGCCGGAGCCCATGGCGATGCCGACGTCGGCCTGGGCGAGCGCCGGCGCGTCGTTGATGCCATCGCCTACCATCGCGACGCGGTGCCTCTGCGCCTTGAGCCCGGTGATCTCGCGGGCCTTGTCTTCGGGCAGGACTTCGGCGAGGACCTTTTCTACGCCGGCCCGGCGCGCGACGGCCTCCGCGGTCGGCCGGGCGTCGCCGGTGAGGACGATGACCTCGAGGCCGCGCCGCTTCAGCGCGGCCACCGCGTCGGGCGCCTCGGGCTTGAGGACGTCGGCGACGGCCAGAAGGCCGAGCGCTCGACCGCCGAGCGCCAGGTAGACCGCGGTCTTTCCCTCGGCCGCGAGCGCCTGCGCGCGCGGGACGAGGGCGCTCACGTCGACGCCGCGAGCGTCCATCAGCGTGCGGTTGCCGAGGAGCACATGGCCGTCCGACGCCCTCGCGTCGATCCCCTGCCCCGGGACCGTCGTGAACGCAGTGATGGGCGGCAGCGCGAGCCCGCGCTCCTTCGCGGACGCGACGATCGCCTCGCCCAGCGGGTGCTCGGAGCCCTGCTCGGCCGCCGCCGCCAGCGCCACCACGTCCTCCTCGGATGTCAGCGGGAGCGCGATTACGTCGGTGACTACCGGACGGCCCACGGTCAGGGTGCCGGTCTTGTCGAACACGACCGTGTCCACGCGCTCCAGCAGCTCGAGGGCCGCGGCGCTGCGGATGAGGATTCCGCGCTCGGCCCCGCGTCCCGTCGCGACCATGATGGCGGTCGGCGTGGCGAGCCCCATCGCGCAGGGACAGGCGATGACGAGGACGGCGACCGCGTTCGTGAGGGCGAAGAGGCCGGCCGGCTCGGGACCGAACAACCACCAGGCGAGAAACGTCAGGCCGGCGATTCCCAGCACGATCGGCACGAAGATCGCGGCGACCCGATCGGCCAGGCGCTGGATGGGAGCGCGCGAGCCCTGCGCCTCGGCGACCAGCGCGACGATCCGCGCCAGCGCGGTCTCGCGACCCACCTTGGCGGCCCGGAAGATGAAGCTGCCGGTGCGATTGACGGTCCCGGCATAGACCTTCGACTCCGAGATTTTCTCGACGGGTAGGCTCTCCCCGGTCAGCATCGATTCGTCGATCGTCGAGGCGCCCTCCGTGACCACGCCGTCGACCGGAATGCGCTCCCCCGGGCGAATGCGAACGAAGTCGCCGACGCGCACCTCGGCCGTGGGCACGTCGACCTCGGCCCCGGCACGGACGACGCGGGCGGTGCGCGGAGCCAGGCTTACGAGCCGGCGGATCGCCTCCGAGGTGCGTCCGCGCGCGCGCGCCTCGAGCCAGCGGCCCAGCACGACCAGCGTGATGACGACCGCGCTCACGTCGTAGTACGTCACACTGTGCGCCGGGAAGACGTGCGGCCACAGGGTGACGGCCACGCTGAAGAAGTAGGCCGCGCTGGTGCCGACCGACACCAGCGTCGACATCGACGCCTGCCGGTAGCGCAGGTCGTGGAGGAAGCCCCGGTGAAACTGCCAGCCGACCCAGAACTGAACCGGCGTGGTCAGGATCAGGAGGAGCCACGGGTTCCGGAGCGCCGTCGGCACCCACGGCAGGATGTGGGACATGCCTCCCAGGAGCACGGGAACCGACAGCACGGCCCCGACGATGAACTTGATCTTTTCGTACCGCTGCTCGGCGTCGCGCGCGGACTGCTCCGTGTCGAGCGCCGCGCCGGGCACCTGGTCGGGCCGAGGCGGAACCAGCTCGTAGCCCGCCGCCGCGACCGCCGCCTGG
This sequence comes from Candidatus Methylomirabilota bacterium, assembly GCA_035649755.1. GTDB lineage: Bacteria > Methylomirabilota > Methylomirabilia > Rokubacteriales > CSP1-6 > AR31. The sequence continues at coordinate 18,092 of DASRIY010000173.1, read as the reverse complement.
AGCGCGTCGAAGCTCGTCCGCTCGGGATCGAACGACACCGTGGCCTGCTCGGTCGCGAGATTGACCGTGGCGCGCTCGACGCCGGGGAGCCCGGTGAGCGCGCGCTCGACCCGGCCCACGCACGCCGCACAGTGCATGCCGCGCACCGGGGCGACCTCGGTCTTCATCACTTGCCCCGGAACCGCGCGAACACGTCGAGCAACTCGTCGATCTTCTGCTGGCGCTCGCTCTTCGAGCCCGTGCGAATCGCGTCGGTCACGCACGACTCGATGTGCCGGCCCAGCAGGAGCTTCTCGACCTGCTCGAGCGCGCCCTGCACCGCCGAGATCTGGAGCAGGATGTCGACGCAGTACGCCTCGCCGTCGATCATCCGCTGGAGACCCTGCACCTGCCCCTCGATCCGTCTGAGCCGCCCCAGGGCCTTGGCCTTTGTCTCCTCGTTGATCATCCTCTATACCCCCAGGGGGTAGTATCCGCCCGGCCTGCGCTCCTGTCAAACCGCCGGCGACTGGCTGTGCGCGCTAAAGGCCGTCGCGGGGCTGGGGCCCCGCCGGCCGAGGCGCGCCTACGAATTGAGATCGAACAGGGAGGGCTGCTCCCCCGAGGAGGTCGCCCGGCGGCGCCGGGCCGGCGTCTTGGCCGCGCGCGCCTTGGCCGCCGCGGCGCGGGCCGGCTGGGGACGGGGCAGCTTCCAGCCTTTCTGCGCGGCGATCCGATCGCCCTGCTTGATCACCAGGAGGTCGACGAGGCGCGCCAGCGGGCTCGAGAGCAGATGCAGGTACTTCTCCCAGTAACGCGGCGAGTGCGCCAGCGTACGCATCTGGTCGAGTGCGAGCGACAGCGCCGTCCGGTCGCCGCGCTTGGCGGCCACCTTCAGGTCGGCGAGCAGCCGGGCCTGGCTGATGCGCGAGGGGCGGGCCTGCGCCATCAGCGGCTCACGTGGACGCGGCGCCGCGCAGCCGCACCTCGTAGCCCTCGCGGTCGGCGTGATTGGGCTGGATCGTGATCTTGCGGTCGAGCGCCCGCGCCAGCCGGTCGAGCCCGTCGCGGCCGTCACCCTCGAAGTAGCGCGCGAGGTCTGGGTGCACGCGCACGACCACCTCTCGGCCGTTGGCGTCCTCGGCGGCTCGCACCTTCGCGGGAATGACCCGGAAGATCTCGGCCGCGAGCGTCGCGTCGGCCTTCGTCACCCCGCTGCCCTTGCAGGTCGGGCACAGCGTGGAGAGCAGCGCGCGGAGGTCTTGGCGCACTCGCTTGCGGGTCATCTCGACCAGGCCCAGCTCGGAGATCTCGAGCACATTCGTCCTGGCCTTGTCGTCGGCCAGCGCGCGCTTCAGGGCCCGGTAGACCTGCTCGCGGTGGTCCGCCGTTTCCATGTCGATGAAGTCGATGATGATGATACCGCCCAGATCGCGGAGCCGGATCTGGCGGACGATCTCGCCGACCGCCTCCAAATTAATCTTGAGCACGGTCTGCTCGAAGTCGCGCTTGCCAACATACTTGCCGGTGTTCACGTCGATCGACACCAGCGCCTCGGTGTGGTCGATCACGATGTAGCCGCCCGATTTGAGCCAGACGCGGCGCCGGAGGGCGCGCTCGATGTCCTTCTCGATGCCGAGCGCCTCGAAGATCGGCGCGGGGTCCGTCCACTGCCGCACCCGGTCGCGGAGCGACGGCACCAGCGCCTCGACGTAGCCCGCGCACCGGTCGAACACCTCGCGCGCGTCGACGACGAACTCGTCCACTTCCGGCGAGAAGAGATCGCGCACGACGCGGAAGGTGAGGTCGCCTTCCTCGTGCAACGCCGCCGGCGCCGCCGCCTGCTCGAAGCGCGTCTGGATCTGCGCCCAGAGCCGCGTCAAGAATTCCACGTCGGCAGCGAACTCGCTCTCGCTCTTGCCCTCGGCGTTCGTTCTGAGGATGAAGCCGCCCGGCGGCAGGGTAAGCCCGCGCAGCGCCGCCCGCAGCCGCTCGCGCTCGCGCTCGTCCCGGATGCGGCGCGACACGCCGATGTGGCGCGCCTGCGGCATGTAGACGAGGTAGCGTCCGGGCAGCGAGACGAACGACGTGATGCGGGCCCCCTTGGTCCCGAGCGATTCCTTGGAGACCTGGACGAGGACGTTCTGGCCCTTGTGGAGCAAGTCCTCGATCGGCGTCGCGTCGCGGCGGGGCGCGAGCTCCTCCACGTCCACGTCGTCGTCGGGGTCGGTGTCCTCGTCCTCGTCCCCCGCGAGCATGGCCACCGCGAACTCGCCGAGGTTGGTCGTGTAGTCGCCGGCATAAAGGAAGGCGTCCTTCGAGAGCCCGATGTCGACGAACGCCGCCTGCATGCCCGGCAGGACGTTCGTCACGACGCCCTTGTAGACGCTCCCGACGATCGAGCGGCGATGGTGCCGCTCGAGGTACAGCTCGGTGAGGAGGTTACCCTCCTGGACACCGACGCGAGTTTCGATGAGCTCCGCATTGACGACGATCCGTTTGCGCACGGCAGCACCTCGCCGACACGGCGCGCGGCATCGATCGACCGCAGCGTCCGCGTCTCATTGGAACTGCCGCATCCGTACCGAGAGTAGAAGGCCCAGCGTCAGGCAGGAGGTGACCATCGAGGAGCCGCCGTAGCTCATCAACGGCAGGGGAATCCCCACGACGGGCAGCAGGCCGGTCACCATGCCCACGTTGATCAGTACCTGCGCCGCGAACAGCGACGTGGCGCCCAGCGCCACGAGCCGGCCCACCGGCTCGCGCGCGGTCGCCGCGATGTCGAACCCCCGGAGAAGGAGCAGGACATAGCACAGCAGCAGGATGAGACAACCGACGAACCCCCACATCTCGGCGAACACGGCAAAGATGAAATCCGTGTGACGCTCCGGGAGGAAGGCCAGCCGGCTCTGCGTTGCGCCGGCGACCCCCTTGCCCATGAGCTGACCCGATCCGATCGCGATCTTCGCCTGGATCACGTTGTACGCGCTCCCGAGGGGATCGCGGAACGGATCCAGGAAAACGAGAATTCGCTCGCGTTGGTATTCCTTGAGCGCCAACCAGGCCAGCGGCATCGCCGCCAGCGCGGCGAGCGCCAGGGCGCCCAGCGTTTTCATGCGGAGCCCCGCCCCGATCAGCAAGATCGTCATCACCGGAATGAGCAGGAGCGCGGTGCCGAGGTCCGGCTGCTTGATGATCAGCACGGCCGGCACCGCGACGATCGGCATCGCGATGAGAATGGTCGTGCGGCCCACCGGCTGCGCCCACCGGGACGTAACGGCCCAGACCGCCATGAGCAGGAAGCAGAGCTTGAACAGCTCGGAGGGCTGGACCGACAGCGGCCCCATCACGATCCACCGCTTCGCGCCCGACACCGTCCGGCCCAGAACGAACACGGCGATCAGCGCGGCCAGGCCCACGAAATAGAGGGCGGGTGCTGCACGCACGAGCTGCCGGTAGTCGAGGCTCGCCACCAGCACCATGACCGCGAGGCCGATCGTGAACCACAGGAGCTGACGCATGACGACGCTGCCGCCGGCGCGGCCCACGTGCAGGCTCGCCAGCGTCACCGAGCTCATCATGATCAGCGCGAACGCGACGACCAGCAGCGCCCAGTCGACGTTTTGCAACAGGCGCCGGTCGACTCGGACCACTAGCCGGCGAACCCCACCGCGGCGATCTTCTCCAGGAAGATCGCATTGAAAATCTTGCGCGCGATCGGCGCGGCGACCTGGCCACCCTTGCCGCCCCGTTCGGCGATCACCACCACCACGACCTCGGGCGCCTTCGCTGGGGCGAACGCCGCGAACCACGCGTGGTCCTGGCCCTTCTCGGCCTTCGACTTGGCGATCATCTGCGCGGTGCCCGTCTTGCCCGCGATGTCGATGCCGGGGATGCGCGCCGCCGCGCCGGTTCCGTTGTCGTTCACCACCGCCCAGAGGCTCTGGCGGAGGAACGCCCACACGACCGGCGACAGCTCGACGTGGCCGTTGACCTGTCCCTGGTCGCTCCAGACGACGCCGCGTTCGGGACGCTCGACGCGCTGCACCAGACGCGGCCGCCAGAGCACGCCGCCGTTGGCGACGGCCGCCATGAAGCGCGCGACCTGCATCGGGGTGACGAGCACGGTGCCCTGTCCGATCGACATGTTGATCGTCTCGCCGACTGGGAACGCCGCCTTGCCCTGACGCCCGCGCGCCGCCTGCGGCTTCGGCAGGAGGCCGAATTTCTCCCCCGGCAGGTCGATGGCGGTCGGCTGGGCGAACCCGAAGGCGCTGGCGTATTTGACGATGGCCGCGCCGCCGATCTTGAGGCCGGCCTCGTAGAAGAAGATGTTGCACGAGTGCTGGATGGCGCCGCGGAGATCGACGGTCCCGTGCCCGCCTTCCTTCCAGTCCTTGAAGATGGTGCCCCCGAGCTGGAACTCGCCGGAGCAGTGCGTCCGGTCGAGCGGCGTGATCGAGCCCTCCTGCAGGCCGGCCGCGGCCACCACGATCTTGAACACGGAGCCCGGCGCGTACTGGGTCTGGATCGTGCGGTTGAGCAGCGGGAAGTTCGGATCCTGGACCACGCGCAGCCAGGCTTCCCGATCGATCGTCCCGGTAAAGCGGTCGATCTCGAAGGCGGGCGTGGACACCATTGCGAGGACGTCGCCGTTGCGCGGGTCCATGACGACGACGGCGCCGGCCTGGCCCTCCATCGCGCGCTCGGCCGCCTCCTGGATCCCGCGGTCGATCGTCGTGATCACCTGCGCGCCGGCGTGCGGCTCGGTCTGCTGCACCCGGCGAACCGGACGCCCCATCGCGTCGACCTCGATGCGCTCGCCGCCGTCCTGGCCCCGCAGGTGCTCGTCGAGGAGCCGCTCGAGCCCGGACTGGCCCACCATCTCGCCGCGGCGGTAGCGACCCTGCTTGAGCTGCTCGTCGCTCGCCTCGCGCACGTAGCCCAGGAGATGGGCGGCGAACCGGCTGTTCGGGTACACGCGCTGGGGCTCGACCTCGGTGATGACGCCCGGAAGCTCGAGCTTCCATTCCTCGACCTTGGCGACGTCGGCGAGCGAGAGACCCCGGCGCACCCGCACCGGCAGGAGCGAGTCGGGCGGCACCTTGGCCACCGCCTCGGTCAGCTCCTGAAAGGGAATGCGCAGCAGCGAGGCGACGCGCCCGAGGACCGCGTCGCGCGACTCGTCGTCACGCGGCAGCTCGCGGGGGATGAGCGACAGCGTGAAGGTCGGCCGGTTGTCGACCAGCGGCATCCCGTGGCGGTCGAACAGGATGCCGCGCGGCGCCGCGATCGGCCGGACACGGATCCGGTTCTTGTCCGACGCGTCGAGGAACCGCCCGCCCTCCAATACTTGGAGATACCAGAGCTGCCCGATCAGGACGAGGAACGCGAAGATCGTCGCCGTCGCGATCACCAGGACGCGCTGGCGCCCGGGATCGCGTCGACTCGAGAGCGAGCGGCGGGTCATGCTCATGACGGCAGCCCCGCAAAACGCTCACGCACGACCTGCGAGGCGGCCAGGCTCAGCACGACCGCGGCACCGACGAATCCGTTGAAGACCGCTTGCGGGAGCACGACGTAGATCATGAGCTCCCCGAACGGCGCCGGGAAGCGGAAGATCTGCAGGAGCGCGAACCGCGCGAGCCCTTCCAGGATCGTCAGCACGACGAGCCCGGGCACCTGCACCAGGGGCTGGCTCACGCGAAGCCGCTCGCCGGCGACGCCGATCCCGAATCCGATGATGGCCTTCGTGAGGGCCTGGACGCCGATGAGGCCTCCGCCGGCCGCATCTTGCAGAAGCCCGGTGACGAAGCCCGCCAGACATCCGAATTCGGGGCCGCGCCGCAGGGCCAGCAGCACGACCATGATCAGCGGCAGGTCGGGCGTCACGCCCCTGACGCTCACCAGGGGCGTCAGCGTCGCGTGCGCGACCGAGCCTCCCGCGACCGTGAGCACGAGCAGACCGCGCATCAGCCGCCCGCCGGGAAGAACGCGGTGAGATCGCGCTGGGTGTCGCCGGTCACCAGCAGCACCTCGTCGACCCGCGCGTAGTCGACGGCCGGCGCCAGGTCGGCGAAGTGGAAGAGCGCGGAGCCGCGGTTGTCGATGGTGCGTACCGTGCCGATCGGAATGCCGCGCGGGAAGAGCCCGCCCTGCCCGGCCGTCACCAGCACGTCGCCGCTCTGGATCGACGCCCCGTCGCGCGCCATGAACTTGAACCGGAGCGTCCCGCGCGGATCACCCTCGACGATGCCGGGTGTACGCGTTCTCAGGACGACAGCGCCCACGGTCGACGCGGGATCGGTCAGTACCTGCACGATCGACGCGCCGGGACGCACGTCGACGATGCGGCCGACGAGGCCGTCGGGCGAGATCACCGCGCTCAGGCGCGGAATGTTGTCGCCGCGGCCGCGATTCACCGTGAGCGACCGGATCCAGCCGCCCCACTCGCGCCCGATGATCTCGCCGGAGAGCGTCGTGAGCGGGAGCTTTTCCTGCAGGCCGAGGAGGCGGCGCAGGCGCTGGTTCTCGACATCGGTGTCGTCGACGCGCAGCGCGCGGACCCGCAGCTGCTGCACTTCCTCGCGCAGGCGGTGATTCTCGGCGCGCACGTTCTTCCAGTCGAGGTAGGTGGACCAGAGACCGAACGTCGCGCGGCTCGCGCGGGCGAGCCCGGTCTGCACCGGCGCGGTGACCATCGTCAGAGCGTCGCGAGCAGCCGCGCCGTAGCCGCGCGTCTGGAGCGTGAGGAGGAGAAGGCAGACCCCCACGAGCGTGACGAGCAAGAGCAGCTTCTGAATCTTCACCTTCCGAACCCCCCGAGAGGAGCGCTGGAACCCCGCTGGTTATGCGGGGATAGCCACCTTCTTCAGGAGATCGAGCTCGTCCAGCACTCGCCCCGTCCCGAGCGCGACACAGGACAGCGGGTCGTCGCCCGGCGTGACCGGGAGGTTCGTCTCCTGACGCAGCAGGTGGTCCAGGCCCCGAAGCAACGCGCCGCCCCCGGTGATGACGATGCCCTTGTCCACGATGTCGGCGGCGAGCTCGGGCGGTGTCCTCTCTAGACACGTCCGCACGGTCTCGACGATCGTCATCACGGGCTCGCGGAGCGCTTCCCGGATTTCCTCGTCAGTAATCACGATGGTCTTGGGAATCCCGTCGATCAGGTCGCGCCCCTTCACTTCCATGGTGCGGCGGTCGCCGCCCATCGGGTACGCGGACCCGAGAGTAACCTTGATCTCCTCGGCGCGTCGCTCGCCGACGAGCAAATTATAGTGCTTGCGGATGTACTGAACGATCGCCTCGTCCATCTCGTCGCCCGCGATCCGGACCGATTTCGAGTAGACGATACCGGACAGCGAGATGACGGCCACCTCGGTCGTACCGCCGCCGATGTCGACGATCATGTTCCCGCCGGGCTCCTGGATGGGCAGCCCCGCGCCGATCGCCGCCGCCATCGGCTCCTCGATCAGGTAGACCTCGCGCGCGCCCGCCTGCATCGCCGAGTCGCGGACCGCGCGCTTCTCGACCTGGGTGATTCCCGACGGCACGCCGATGACGATGCGCGGGCGCACGAGCGTCCGCCGGCGATGCACCTTCGAGATGAAGTAGTGCAGCATCTTCTCGGTCACGTCGAAGTCGGCGATGACGCCGTCCTTCAGCGGCCGGATGGCGATGATGTTGCCAGGGGTGCGCCCGAGCATGGCCTTGGCCTCGCGCCCGACCGCGAGCACCGAGTGATCGGCCTGGTGGATCGCGACGATAGACGGCTCATTGAGTACGATGCCTTCGCCGCGGACGTACACCAGCGTGTTGGCCGTCCCGAGATCGACGGCGAGATCGTTCGAGAACAGCCCGGCCAGAAGGTTGTAGAACATCACCGCTCCATCGTTCGTCGATTGAACCCCCGTGTCGGGGTTTTAACAGTAGCACAGTCCGTGCCACCCAGAAACGAAAACTCCATTTTTCCAAGGCTTTAGGCAATGGCGGGGCCATCTCAGGACGGCCGGCTGGCGGCCCGCAGCCAGAATTCGAATATTTTCAGGATTTTCCAGGATGGGATGGACCCCGGAACACCCTACCCGCCGAGCCGAAATGTCGCGACCTCCCGGAGGTCGCACACGAGGGACTCGGCCGCTTCGCCCTGTTGCGGAAATGCCCAGGATGGCACCTCCCGTGACAGCCAGCGTCATCCGAGCCGGGTTTCCGGAACGCCCCTCAGCCCCACCGGAACGCGGGCTTCTGGGGCAGGCTCCGCACGAGCATTTTCGGAACGCGGAATCCGGTATAGCATCGGCGAACCGCGCGATGACGCTCGACGAGTTCGAGATCTGGTTCGACAAGGGCGTGACCGACGGACTGCCGGTTGTGCCGCCCACGCGCGAGCGCGTCGAGCGGATGCTCACGGGCACGGGCCGCGCGCGCGACGAGCTGCTGGGCGAGATGCCGCCGAACTATGGCCGGCTGACCGTCGAAAAGGCCGCGATCAACGCGGTGCTCGCCGGTTGCCGGCCCGATTATCTGCCGGTGGTGATCGCCGCCGCCGAGTGCGCCTGCGATCCAGCCTTCAATCTCCATGGGGTCTCGACCTCGACCCATTTCGCCGCGCCCCTCATCGTCGTCAACGGGTCCATCCGGACGCGCATCGGTCTCAACAGCGCCTTCGGCGTCTTCGGTCCGGGCTATCGCGCGAACGCAACGATCGGCCGCGCGCTGCGTCTCTTGATGATCAACGTCGGCGGCGCGCGCCCGGGCGAGATCTCGATGTCGACGTTCGGTCATCCCGGGCGCTACACGTACTGCATCGGCGAGAACGAGGAAGCGAGCCCTTGGCCGCCCTATCATGCCGGGCTCGGTATTCCGGCCGGCGTATCGGCCGTCACGCTGTTCGCCGGCGAGGCACCGCACGGCATCTCGGATCACGCGAGCCGCACGGCGCGGGCCCTCGCCGGGTCGATCGGCTGGTCGATGGCGGGCCTCTGGAACAGCAAGCACTTCCCGCTGTACTCGCACACGATGCTGATCGTCGGTCCCGAGCACGCGCAGACGTTCGCCGGCGACGGATGGTCGTCGGACGACCTCAGGCGCCATCTCTACGAGACGGTGCGACAGCCGTATCGCGCGCTCTTGCCAGACGAGAATCACGGTGAGGGCACGAACCTCCGGTTCGGCGGGACTGGATCGAGGCTCGAGCCCGAGACGATGATTTCGAAGTTTCCGTCGCCCGAGGAGATCCATGTGGTGGTGGCCGGCGGCACCGCGGGCCGCTTCTCTGTGGCCATTCCCGGCTGGCTCGGCACGCGCAACGGCTCTCGTCCGGTGACGCGCGCGGTTGAATAATTCCGTTGACTAGCCCAGTCGGCCATGTCAGACTCAGCCTCGTTCTGGTGCACACGGAGTTAGGTACCGACTGTGATAGATCGAGACACACGCCGCGCGAGCCCAGTTCGCGCGGCGTTTTTGTTTGCCTGCCAATCCCGGCAGGCAACCCCGCCACGATGGCGGGAGCACAGGGGCTTGAAGACCCCCTAAAGAGAGGTCCGAGGTATGGCTCAAGGACAGGTGAAGTGGTTCAACGATGCGAAGGGTTACGGGTTCATCACACAGGAGGGCGGCGAGGACGTTTTCGTCCACTACAGCGCCATCCAAGCCCAGGGCTTCAAGAGCCTTGCGGAAGGTGACCGGGTCGAGTTCGAAGTGACTCGCGGTCCGAAGGGTCTTCAGGCAGCCAACGTCAGGAAGGTCTAACAGCCCCACCCTGTTCGCTCCCGCCCGGGCCCGGCAACGGGCCCGGGTGCTCAACGCGCAAAAAACACGGAAAGGCGTTTCATTGATGCTCTGTTTGTTCGACGATCTTTCATTGACCCCGGCGATGCGTGACGCGATCGCCAGCATGGGCTACACCACACCCACTCCAATCCAGGCGCAGGCGATCGGTCCGATCCTCGAGGGCCGCGACCTCATCGGCTGCGCCCAGACCGGCACCGGCAAAACCGCCGCGTTCGCGATCCCGACGATCGAGCGTCTCGCGCGAGAGAGCTCGACGCGCGGCGCGACGCGACCGCCGCGCGCCCTCGTGCTGGCGCCCACGCGCGAGCTCGCGCTCCAGATCGCGGAAACCTTCCGCGCCCTCGGCGACGCCCAGGGCATCGGCGTCGCCGTGCTGATCGGCGGCGAGTCGATGGGCCCGCAGATCGCCGCGCTCCAGCGCAGACCCGACGTCGTCGTGGCGACCCCGGGCCGGCTCCTGGATCATCTGGACCGGCGGACGCTCGCCCTCGGGACGCTACGCATCGTCATTCTCGACGAGGCCGACCGCATGCTCGACATGGGCTTCGCGCCGCAGGTCGAGCGCGTCCTGCGCGTGACCCCGCTCGACCGCCAGACGCTGTGCTTCTCGGCGACGATGCCGGCGGAGGTCGCGACGCTGGTGCGGCAACATCTGGTCCGTCCGGTTCGCGTGGACGCCGGCGTGATCGCGCGGCCCGTCGCCCGCGTCCAGCAGATGCTGTACCGGGCGCAGACCCAGGACAAGACGCCGCTGCTGCTCCAGCTTCTCGGCGAGGAGCCGGGCCAGACGCTCGTCTTCACCCGCACCAAGTATCGCGCCGATCGCGTCGCACGGGCCGTCGGCGCGGCCGGTCACCGCGTGACGCGACTGCACGCCGACCGCTCGATGTCGCAGCGCCGCGAAGCGCTCGACGGCTTCCGGAGTGGTCGCTACCGGGTACTGATCGCGACCGACATCGCGGCGCGCGGGATCGACGTGCCGGAAATCGCCCACGTCGTCAACTTCGACCTGCCCCACACGGCGGAGGACTACATCCATCGGATCGGCCGCACCGCGCGGGCCGAAGCGAGCGGCCGCGCCACCAGCTTCGCCGCGCCGGAAGAGCTGGCGCAGCTGCGCACCATCGAGCAGCACCTGGGACACGCGGTCCCGCGGAAAGAGACCTCCCGGTCATATCGGCCGGGAATCACCGGGGCGTAAAGCTCCAAAAACTGAAAAAAGAGGAAAGTCATGGCACAGGGAACAGTGAAGTGGTTCAACGATGCGAAGGGTTTCGGGTTCATTACGCAGGAGGGCGGCGAGGACGTGTTCGTCCACTACAGCGCCATCCAGGCTTCCGGATTCAAGAGCCTGACCGAGGGCGACCGCGTGGAGTTCGAGGTCACGCGCGGCCCGAAGGGACTTCAGGCCGCCAACGTCCGCAAGGCCTGAGCGCTTCGCCGCCTCGGAATGACTGCCGGGAGTATCTCCGCTCACGGCATGACCGCCGGGGGAGTCTGAGGGGGGGTCTCCCCCTCAGAATAAAAAAGCCCCGACGGAGGCTGCGGCGCGTTGTAACTCTTCGTTCGCGCGTCGCGCCGCCCCGCTGGTGAGAGCGGGACCGTCGGGGCCGGTGGCGCCTGGACTCCCAGGCGTTCCACCTTGAGCTAGCGTGGAGACTTGCCTAGGAGGCAGCCACCTCACAGATCACCGTAGGGTTACACATCGGCTGGATCACCTCCTATTCTCGGCAAGGCCGCCACGCGGGCCCAGTTCCCACCTACCCAGAACCGGATGCCGACTCCCGGCCCGGGGCTCGACCACGTCTGCCGTCGGCGTAATTGTCGGCGGGGACGCCGTTGGAACGCTGTGACGTTCCGGTCGATTTCGCCCAATCCTACACCCGGGTGGCGTGTGATCCAAAGCACAATGTGCTGCCCAGCGTCATTTGACAACGATGCGCGTCCGGTTGCGCTCCCACAGTCCGCTGCCGACTCCCTCGACTTTGCGCAGCTCTTCCGGTTTCTTGAACGGGCCGTGAGCGTCGCGATACGCGACGATCTTCTCGGCCACCTGACGGCCGACGCCCTCGAGCTTCATCAGCTCCTTCACACCGGCAGTGTTGATATTGACGGCCGGACCAGCGGGCGCCTCGGCCTGGCTCTCCGACGAGCGTGACGGCGGCGCGCCGGCCGCGGGCCACGGCGCGAGTGACGAGCACACGACGAGCAGCGCGAGAGTCAGCGTACGACGGTGACGCATGAAGTTTCTCCTGTGTTGGAGGTGCACGGCGCGCTCGCGAGCGAAGCCATTGAACGCGCCGTCAGCGGAATGCGTCAACGTCCAATGATTCAGACAGCGGAAAGGGATTCAGGCAGCGGAAAGGCGACGGATCAGTCGCGGGCAGTGTCGCGCAGGCGATCGAGATAGGCCTGCCACTCCACCGGGACCAGCGCTCTCTTCCGGTTGTTGCAGTCCTTGCAGGCGGGCACGACGTTCCCGCGTCTCGATCGGCCGCCGCGCCCGAGCGGCACGATGTGGTCCATGGTCAGCGCGCGGTGCCCGACGACGCGGCGGCAGTAGTAGCACACGCCGTCCGCGATGCGCCGCTTCCACCACTGACTCGCGCGCAGCTCGCGCGCGCCTTCGCGCTCGCGCCGGAGCGCGGTGGGATCGACGGGCTCGTAGAGATCACTCATGCGCCGCGAGCGCCGTCGAGAGCTGCTCCCACTCTCGCATGAGCCACATCACCTGCTCCTCGGCCCGCTTGCGCTCGGCGGTCGCCTCCCGCACGTGCTCGCCGTTCGCGTAGAGGGCCGGGTCGCCCAGCCGCTCGCCGAGCTCGGCCAGACGGGCCTCAAGCGCGTGAATCTGCCGCTCGACCTCGCCGAGCCGCCGTCGCAGGTCGCGGACGTCCTTCGTCACCTGCTCGCTGCGCCGTGACGACTCGCGCCGCGACGCGCGGGGCGCCTCGGCCGGCGCGGCCACGCGCTCGCGCGACGGGACCGGACGCGCCTGGGCGGCGGGCGTCGCCGGCGGCGCGGTCGCGCGGGCCTTCGAATCCAGATAGTCGTCGTAGCTGCCGCGATAGGTCACGAGCGTCCCGCGGCTGATCTCGACGATCTCCGTCGCGATCCGATTGATGAAGTAGCGATCGTGGGAGATGAACACGATCGTGCCCGGAAACGACGCGAGCGCCCCCTCGAGCACCTCGCGCGAGGCCAGGTCGAGGTGGTTGGTCGGCTCGTCCAGGCACAGGAGCGCGGCCGGGCGCACCAGCATCTTGGCGAGGGCCACCCGCGCCTTCTCGCCGCCGGACAGCACGCCGATCTTCTTCTCGACCGCATCACCCGAGAAGAGGAAGGTGCCCAGGATGGTCCTGAGCCGCGTCTGTCCGAGCTCTGGAGCCGCGCGCTCCAGCTCCTCCAGGACCGTCAGCGATGGCGTCAGCGCCTCGAGCTGATGCTGGGCGTAGTAGTGAACGGCGACGTGGGTACCGAGCGAACGCTCGCCCTGGTCGAACGGGAGCACGCCCGCCAGCATCCGCAGGAGCGTCGACTTGCCGGCGCCGTTGGGCCCGACGAGCGCGACACGCATCCCGCGCTCCACCTCGAAGTCGACCGACGGGTAGACGACGTTGTCGCCGTACGCCTTGCGGACTCCGGCGAGCGTCACCACTCGCCGCCCGGTGCGCGGTGGCTGGGGAAAGGCGAACCGGATCACCCGCGCGTCGCGCTCGACCTCGACGAGCTCGATCTTCTCGAGCATCTTGACGCGGCTCTGCACCTGCCGAGCCTTGGACGCCTGGTACCGGAAGCGCTCGATGAACCGCTCGATCTCGGCCACGCGCTTGGCCTGGTTCCGCGCCTGCGCCTCGAGCAGCTCGCGCCGCGCTTCCCGCTGCACCAGGTACTGGTCGTAGTCGCCTGGATAGACCGTCACGCCCGACGGCGAGAGCTCGGCGATCGAGGTGACCATGCGGTTCAGGAAGTAGCGGTCGTGCGAGACGATGACCACCGTGCCCTCGTAGCCGGCCAGGAACGACTCGAGCCATTCGAGCGACTCGATGTCGAGGTGGTTCGTCGGCTCGTCGAGCAGGAGCAGCGACGGGCGCTGCAAGAGCAGGCGGGCGAGCGCCGCGCGCATTCGCCAGCCGCCCGAGAACTCGGTGAGCGGGCGCGCGAAATCCGCCGGCCGGAACCCGAGGCCGCCCAGGATCGTCTTGGCCTCGGTCTCGAGCCGGTAGCCGCCGAGCGCCTCGAACCGGTGCTGCAGGTCGCCGTAGCGCGCGGTCAGCGCGTCGCTGCCGTCGCCGCCGGCGGCCGCCGCGAGCTGCTGGGCGACGTCCTCCATCTCGCGCTCGACCTGCCAGACGTCCGCGAAGCCGGCGAGCGCCTCGCCCAGCACCGAGCTGTTCGGACTCGAGGCGGCCTCCTGCGGGAGATAGCCGACGGTCGCCTCGCGCGGCCGGCTGATGCGCCCGGCGTCCGGCTCCTCGACGTCGCCCAGCAGGCGACAGATCGTCGTCTTGCCGGCGCCGTTGGGACCGACCAGCCCGATCCGCTCGCGATCGGCGATGCGCCACGAGAGCTCGTGGAGGACCGTCTGCCCGGCGTAGCTTTTCGAGATGCCGTCGAGCTGGATCATGGGCGCGCGGGACGGCGGGACCGGGTCCCGCTCATCCCATGCTCTGCACCTTCTCGGGCAGGATCTTGACGATCACCCGAACTTCGCCCGGCCGGCGATTGGCGTACTTGTCCCGGCCCGTGTACTTCTTCGAGAGCGAGTCGATGTGCGCGTCCGCGTCCTTCTCGGTCATCTCGACCACGCGCCCGCGCACCTGGACGTAGCGGTAGGGGTTGTCCGGATCCTGCGCCGAGAGCGCCACATTCGGATTGCGCTGGAGGTTCTTGTCCTTCACGCGCCCCCGGGCAGTGTTGATCCGAACGTGCGTGCCGTCGTAGTCGACCCAGACGGGTGTCACCTGTGGCGCGCCATCGCGACCGACGGTCGCGAGGTGAGCGAAGGCCTTCTTCGCAAAGATGTCGCGAAAGTTCTCGGGAATCGTCGCCATATTCTCCTCCTCCGATTAGGCAGCGGCTGATCAGCCGCTCGTCGTCGTCAGCTCGCCGGCGCGCGCGTCGGCCATGGCGCGCAGGGCGAACAGCATCCGGATCACGCACTGCTGGACGAGCAGCGCGTCCTGCGTGAACGGATCCGCGAGCCACTCGCGGCTCCAGCCGGGCTTCTCGGCCGTGAAGCCGAGCGTGGGCGACAGGGCGCCCAGGCGCAGCAGCAGGTCGTCGGGCGGGAGCCCCGAGGCTCGCAGACGCGTCACGACGGCCGCGCGCACCGCGGCGTTCCAGACGCCGGTCAGCCCCTCGATCAGGGCCGCGTAGCACGTCAGCTCCTTGCGGTCGCCGAACTGCTTGAGCACCGCCGGGACCAGCGGATTGACCGCGGCGTCGCCCTCTTCGTCCACCCCGAACAGCGGACCGATCACCGGATCGCTCTGCGGCTGCGAAAGCCGCTCGAGAAGCTCCAGTGCGGCCGCTGCCGGAACCGCCGGAAGCTTGGCTAAGCGCTCGAGCAGCGGCGCGTCACCGGCCATACCTCTATCCTCCCACGCGTGTCGGCTCGCCGCGAATCTCGGCGCGGGCCAGGTCCTGCGCGCGCCCGGCCGGGACCAGGAACGACGAGGCGAGCGCCGCGACACAGATGCCGAAGCCCACCACGAAGACGCCGTGCAGCGCGTCGGCCATCGGCAGCGCGACGTGCAGGCGCTGCGACATCACGGCTCCCATCACTGACAGGCCGAGCGCTCCGCCGATCGACATGAAGAACTGCGTCATCGAGGTGGCGGCGCCGAGGTCTTGCCGGGCCACAACGCTCTGGACCGCGATCAGCATCGGCACCACCACGAGCCCCATCCCGACGCCGGCCAGCAGCACGTCCACCATCGCGGCGCCCGGCGTGAGCGCCGCCGACCAGCGCGTGAACAGCAGGAACGCGCCGGTGAGCGCGGCCATTCCGGTGAACACAACGCTCCGGAAGCCGACCCGGAGGACCAGTCGCGCGCTCAGGACCGAGGTCACCACCCAGCCGAGCACGAACGGCGTGAGGACCAGGCCCGCGCCCGTGGCGCTGGCGCCGGTCACCGACTGCAGGAACAGCGGCACGAAGGAGAGCGCGCCGAACATGGCCATGCCGGCGAGGAACCGCGTGACCACCGCGGCCACGACCATCCGATTCCTGAAAAGCCCCAGCGGCACGATCGGGTCGGTGGCGCGCCGCTCCACCAGGATGAATCCGACGAGCACGAGGGCGCCAAGCACGAGGAGCGCGTCGACGTCGATCGTCGACCAGCTGCCGACGCGCCCCGCCTCGACGATGCCGAGCAGGACCGCCGAGACGCCGGCCGCGAAGAGCGCGACGCCGGCCCAGTCAACCACGGGCTGCCGGGCCGGCCGCGGGATCCCGCGCAGCGTGGTCGCCAGCACCGCCATCGCGATCGCGCCGATCGGGAGATTGATGTAGAACACCCAGCGCCACGAGACGTAGTCGGTGAGCATGCCGCCGACCCATGGTCCGATGAGGGAGGCCAGGCCCCACACGCTCGAGATGTAGCCCTGCATCCGCGCCCGCCGCTCGAGGCCGAACAGCTCGCCGATGATGGTGTAGCCCAGCGTCATCAAGGCGCCGGCCCCGAGCCCCTGGACCATCCGAAACGCGATCAGCTGTCCCATGTTCTGAGACGCGCCCGACAGCGCCGAGCCCACCAGGAAGGTCGTGAGCCCGGTCAGGAAGATCGGCCGGCGGCCGTAAAGATCGGAGAAGCGCCCCCAGAGCGGCATCGTCACCGTCTGCGTGAGCAGAAATCCCGAGAAGACCCAGGAGTAGATGCGGATGCCGCCCAGGCTCGACACGACCGTCGGCATCGCGGTGGCCACCACCGTCGACTCGATCGCCGCCAGAAAGATGGACAGAACGATCCCGACGAAGACCCAGCGTTTCTGCGTCTCGTCCATCAGTGGCCGCCGGTGCAGGCCGCGCAGCGGCACAGCGCGCGCAGGTCCGGGTACGCGTAAAGGCTCGTGTGACGGTCGACCCAGGTCACCGAGAGCCCCTGAGCCGTGCGCTTGATCTCCGAGGGCCACGCGATCTCCGCGGGAACCGGATCGAGCGCGGCACACTCGCCGCAGGCGCAGTCGTGCCGGAGCCGGTCGAACGGATAGATCGAGCCGTGGTCGTCGGCCCAGTCCACGCCGAGCGCGTAGCGGCCGACCAGGTGCACGTCCTTGGGAACGCCCGGGTCCGGCTGACCGAGGATCCTGAGGCCTTCGCTCTTCTTCACGCCGTGCCGCCGCCGACGGCCGGCCGCGTCAGGCGCATCCCGGCTAGCATGTAGTGAACGGCGAGATTCTGGTACTGGCCCCACGCATCGGCGCGCCGACGGATCGCCTGCTCGCTGAGCGCGCGTCCGCGCCCATAGTAGTGATCGAACGCCTTGCGCACGGCCAGGTCGCCGGCCGGACAGACGTCGCCGCGCCCGAGACAGCGCGCGAGGAACCAGTCCGCGGTCCACCGGCCGAGACCGCGCAGATCGGTGAGCCGTGCGATGACGTTGTCCGTGGGCTCGATACAGACCGCCTCGAAATCGATCGCGCCGGCGACAATGGCGCGGGCGAGGTCGCGGATGTACTCCGCCTTGCGGGTCGAGTACTTCAGCGCCCGCAGCTCGCGCGGCCGCGCCCGCGCGAGCCGCGCCGCCTCGGGAAAGGCCCACACGGTCTGCCGTCCCATTCGCACGGGCGTTCCGTACCGGCGCACCAGGCGTGCGCGACACGCGAAGGCGAACGAGAGGTTGATCTGCTGGGCCGTGATCGACCCGACCAGCATCTCGAAGGGCGTGGGCGACAGCGTCGGCCGGAGACCGTAGAGAGGCTCGATGAGCGGCGCGAGCGCGACGTCGCCCTTCGCCATGCGGTAGAAGCCCGTCAGGTCGAAGTCGAGCCCGAGGATGCGCCGCACCTCGGCGACCGCCGCCGCGCCGATCGCGTCGCCACGGGCGCCCGGAATCCGGATGACGACGCACGCGTCGTCAACGGAGCCGGTCCAGCGGACTTCGTAGGGAACCAGCCGGCTTCCCACGCGCAGGACGCGCCGGAAAACGTCGTCGGCGACCTGATTGGTGGGGTCATCGCCCCAGAGGTGATAGCGCGAGAGCGTGCCGCGGACGTCGAGCGGGCCGTCGGGAGTGAGAACGATCTTCATCGGGTGACCACGCGGCTTTCGAGTGTACCAGAGAGTGGCTCGGGCCCTGCTACGCGGCCGGCCACCG
>DASRIY010000172.1:0-10518 GCA_035649755.1 Candidatus Methylomirabilota bacterium | reverse complement strand
CGGAGGCGGCCGCGCGGGCCGTCGCGGAGTTTGCCGGCTCGTGACCCTTCTCGTCGGCAGCGCGTTCGTCACCGGCGGCGGCTCAGGAATCGGACGCGCGATCGCTCAGGCGCTCGCCGCCCACGGCGCGCCCGTCGCGGTCATGGACCTCCTGCCCGAAGGCGGCAAGGACGCGGTCGCCGCGATCGCCGCCAAGGGCGGGCGCGCGACGTTCGTGCAGGGCGACGTGGGCCGCTGGGACGAGCTCGACCGCGCGGTCGCCGCAGCGGTGCGTGAGCTCGGGCCCCTCGGCACCATGGTCAATGCCGCTGGCGTGCTCGACGGCTACGCGCCCGCCGACGAGATCGGCGCGGCACTGTGGGAGCGCGTCATCGGCATCAACCTCACCGGTACGTTCTACGGGTGCAAGCGCGCGCTGGCCGAGATGCTGCCGGTCGGGCGAGGCCGCATCATCAACATCGCGTCCGTCGCCGGCTTGGTGGGCTCGGGCGGCGGCGCCGCGTACACGGCGTCCAAGCATGGCGTCGTCGGCCTCACGCGCCAGCTGGCGATCACCTACGCTGCGCGGGGCATCACGGTGAACGCGATCTGCCCCGGCGCGATCCAGACATCGCTGCGCGACAACTCGACGCGGATCCTCGGCGACGACGCGCCCGTGATGCGCGGCGTGGGTGGCGACGAGGCGGCGATACGCGCGATCACGCCGGCGGGCCGGCGCGGCACGCTCGAGGAGATCGCCGCGGCCGCGTGCTACCTCGCCGGCTCCGAAGCGGACTACGTCACGGGCCATACGCTCGTGGTCGATGGAGGATGGACAGCGAGATGATCAAGCGATTCCACGTGCTCTACGTCGGCCAGGTGGATCTCGAAAACATCGGCCTTTCGGGGACCCCGGCCAACACGAGACGCTACAACAACGACAAGCTCAGCGAGCCGTTCTTCGCCGCGCGCGACGTCGCGCAGCTGATGGACGACCTCGGCTACTACGCCCTGTGGACCGCCGAGCATCACTTCCAGCGCGAGGGCTACGAGGTGTTCCCGAACCTCGTGCAGCTCTCGCTCTGGCTCGCGACCCAGACGCGGCGGCTCAAGCTCGGCTGCGCCTTCAACGTGCTGCCGATGTGGCATCCGATCCGGCTGGCCGAGGACTACGCGATGGCCGACATCGTCACCGACGGCCGCGTGATCATGGGCGTCGGTCGGGGATATCACTCGAGGGAAGTCGAGTCATTCGGCGCGCCTGTCATCGACCAGGCTGCGAACCGCGAGATGTTCGAGGAGCAGGTCGACGTGATGCTGAAGTGCTTCAACGACGACTCGTGGAGCCACCACGGTAAGCGCTACGAGGCGCCGCCGCCGGTCGAGTATCGCGGCTACACGCTCTCCGACATCACGTGCGTGCCGCGGCCGAAGCACCTGCCGGTCGAGGTGTGGATGCCGATCGCCAGCAGCAAGTCGATCGACTACATGGCCAGCAAGGACTTCAAGGCCATGGTCACGCTCAACGGCGAGAAGATCCTCGACGACGTCGTGAAGGCGTACCGCGACGCGTGCGCGAAGTACGGCCGCAAGAAGCAGCTGGGCGAGGACATGATCTGGGGGGCCGGGCTCTATCTGGCCGACACGCCCGAGGAGGCCAAGCGGCGCGTCGAGCCCGCGCACGACGAGCGCTACAAATGGTTCGCGCCGTTCGGCTTCGTCCGCTACGCCGACGAGCAGGGACGCACGTGGGGCACGCCGGGCGCGCCCGCGCGCACGCCGCTGCTCGCCGACGGCATCCAGCAGAAGGCGTGGTTCTGCGGCCCGCCCGCGCACGTGATCGACGGCATCAAGTCGGTCGCCGCGAAGTACCCGGGGCTCGAGGACTTCATGATCCACTGGGCCGAGGGGCTCTCGCCCAAGGAGTTCAAGGAGCAGCTTCGCTGGTTCGCGAAGGACGTGATGCCGGCGATCACGCGGGGGTGATACCCCTCACCGGTATCTTTCCCCTCGGCAAAGAGGCCCCAGGGATGGTGTTTTTTCTTTTCCTCCCCTCGGCCATGTGGTAGGAATACCCCCGGGGAAGATCCGGGCCGCGAGACCATCACGAGGTAAGGAGGGGTCATGGCGAAGGGCAAGAAGGCGTTCGGGGGGTATTCGATCAACTTCAAGGGCTGCAAGGACTCGGCCGAGTCCATCTTCGGCGGCTCGCCGATCGGCCCGTCCGAGATGACGAAGAAGATCTGGGCCTACGTGAAGCGGAAGAAGCTGGCCGGCAAGAAGTAAGGCCGCGCCGGCATCTCCGGGTCGTCACGGGCGGCTCGCGCGAGCGAGTCGCCCGTGCTGTTTTCTCCGCCGGGCGTCAGCGCGGGAGCTGATCGAGCGCGCGCACCACGACGTCGGGTCGCACGCCCAGCTCCTCCTCGGGCGCGCCGGTCCGGTTGCACCACGCGGTCTGGTAGCCGAACGCCTTCGCGCCGGCGACATCCCAGGCGTTCGAGGACACGAAGAGCAGCTCGCCCGCCGGAATGCCGAGCGTCCCGGGCCCGAGCGCGTACACGAGCGGCGAGGGCTTGTAAGTGCGCACCGCGTCCACGGAAAGGACGTGGTCCAGGGATTTCGCGAGGCCGCTCGACGCGACCGCCGCCGCCAGCATCGCCGGCGATCCGTTCGAGAGCACCGCGCGCGGCCGGCCGGCTAGACGCTCGAGCGCGGCCCCGACCTCGGGGAAGCACGCCAGCGAGAGGTACGCGTCCATGAGGCGCCGGACCTCGGCTGTCGACGGGGCCAGCCCGAGCCGCCGCAGCGTGTAACGGAGCGCTGCCTCGGTCACCGCCCAGAAGTCGACGTAGGTCCCCATGAGCGCCCGCAGCCACGTGTACTCGAGCTGTTTCTGCCGCCAGAGGGCCGACAGCGTCGCCGGATCGGCGGTGACCGCACGGCCGGCCTCGATCACCGAGTGAACGTCGAAGAGCGTCCCGTACGCGTCGAAGACGTAGCCGCGGATCGGGCTCACTGCGTGGCGGCGGACGTGCGGCGCGCACGCTTCGTGGGCCGGGGCGGCGGGGGCTCGGGCGCGCTCTCCAGTCCGGCCTCCACGAAGCCGTACTTCAGGAGCTTCTTCGCGTCGAGGAACGAGGAGGTGCGCGTGCGGGAGCCGAGCACGATCATGACGAACTGCTGTCCGTCGCGCCACGCGGATACCGCGAGGTTGTAGCCGGCCTCCAGCGTGAATCCCGTCTTCAGGGCCTGCACGCCGAGGGGATCGTTGAACAGCGGGATGTGGCGCGCGTACACGCGGCCCCGGTAGACGAACGTCTGGCCGCCCAGCATCGGCCGCGACGCGGGATGGTCGCGGAGCAGGCGGGAAATGAGCTGGGCGAGATCGCGGGCGTTGCTCCGCTGGGCGGGATCGGGAAGCCCGTGAGGGTTCGCGAAGCGCGTGTTGTGGAGCTCGAGCTCCTGCGCCTTGGCGTTCATCCGGCCCACGAACGACCACTCGTCGCCAGCGAGCCGCTCGGCCAGGGCCGTCGCGGCATCGTTCGCCGACGCGATCGCCACCCCCTCGAGGAGCACGTGCAGCGGGACCGACTCACCCGCGCGCAGTCCCATCCGGGAGCGCGGCGTCAGCGCGGCGTAGCGGCTCACCGGCACCAGCTCGTCCAGATCGGCCTTCCCGCCCTCGATGTCCTCGAAGGCCAGGTAGAGCGTCATGAGCTTCACGAGGCTGGCGGGAGCGCGCTCCTCGTCGGGATTCTTGGCAAAGAGGGTCTTGCCCTCGGGATCGAGCAGGAGCACCGCTTCCGCAGAGAGCAGCAGCGGGCGTCCGTCGGCAACGGGCCGACCCTGCGCGGTCGCGATGAAAGGTGCCACGGCGGCGGCAAGCACCGCCAGGACGGCGAGCATACGGCCTGGATGCACTGAGGAGATTCTAGCCAGCGGGCGACGGGGCCACCAAGGAAAAACCCCTCAGCGAACCGCCTGCTTCATCTCTTTCGACGGCTTGAAGCGCGGGATGCGCCCGGCAACCGTCACCGTCTGGCCGGTGCGTGGATTCTTTACGGTCCGCGGTTTGCGCCGCGCCACGGAAAACGTTCCGAAGCCGACGAGGGTGACCGGGTCGCCCCGCTTGAGCGAGGCGCGAATGCCGGCGAGCGCGGCACGGAGGGCGCGCTCGGAGCCCGCCTTGGGCCAGCCGGAGGCGTCGGACATCCGCTTGACGATCTCGGCCCTGGTCATCTCCGTGCTACATCCCGAACGCGCCCCGGGCCTGGTCCATCACGGTCTCATCGATCGTCGAGTGGCCGTGCTCGGCCGCAAAGCGCTCGATGGCACGCCGGGCCATCGGCCGGATGAACGAGGGTATGCGCTCGACCCGCGCCTCGGCCTCGGCCGTCCAGGCCACGCCCGATGGCGCCGCCGCGGGCGCGGCCTCGTTGACCATCGCGGCGAACGGACACGCCGGCGCCTCGCCGCCCGCGCCGGCCACCTCGCCTTCGAACGCGTCGGCGCGCGGCGCGGTCATCATCGTCCGCACGTGCTCGAACGGCGCTGGCTTCTCCGTCGCACCGCCGATCTTGACGCCGAGACTGCGCACCATCTGGGTCTCGAACGGATTGGTCAGCATGGCCACGCGGAACCCGCACTCGGGACAGCGGAAGGTGACGGTCAGCGAGCCCTCGTCGGGGCCCGCGGTAGAGTGCAGCTTCATCGGCTCGTCGCAATCGAGACACAAAAATTTCATGCCTCGGCATTCTATCACCGCGGTGCGGAGGGTGCTCGCCCGGGAGGGGGAGTTATGCTAGCGTGATCACTCGGCGCCGGTGTAGCTCAGTGGCAGAGCAGCTGATTCGTAATCAGCAGGTCGCGGGTTCAAGTCCCGCCGCCGGCTCCAGAAACAAGCCAGCAGCGCCAATCCCGCGCACCCGCTCAACGCTTGTCTTCCTCGGCGGTCGCCCGCTTCACGCTGACGCGCTTGGCAGCGTCCCAACTTCGTATCTCCCAACTGGCGGGCTGGTCGATCTTCTGGCCGCGCGCGTGTACCATCCTTCCGCCCGTTGTGTTGTACGGCGGGGCGATGACTTCCCAGTCGCTGGTCCCGTCCGCGAGACGATCGCCGACCTGAAGCTCCATCGGGAGGATCTTGGTGTCGGCCGCTGGCTCGCGCTTTTTCTCGGATCGGCGGGATGGCATCTTTCCAGTGCGGACTACTTCTCGCGCCGTCGCGGGCAGAATGGACTCGTCGGGCATAGTGCACCTCCAGAATTCGGTGGGTCGGTACATGCCAGATACCAGGAGGCCCGGACGCCTGTTCGCGTCACCCGGCGAGCCCGATGGGAGGCAGTCGTTAGTTTACGCCTTAAAGGAAGTTTACGCCTTAAAGGACCCGAGCGTACGACGGAATGGCCAGGCCTTCTTAGCGCGGGAGGCCCAGCGCAGACAGGGTGGGACCGCGCACAGTTAGCTCGTCTCTGCCTTCTTATGTGCATCGATCCGTGGTGAGCTCGATCGCCTTCTAATAGAGGATGGGCCCCGAGGGGATGTAGAGTTCGGGCCGGCCGAACCGCCGCGAGGCCATGAACAGCGTCAAGGGGCCGACGCGGAAGCCGGAACTGATCAACGCCTCGAGCAGGGAAGCGCAGGCACCGGGAACGCGCAGCGTCACGCTTCCCCCGCCGCTCACGCCTGCCGCCGCTGCGCCTGCCACCGCCGCGAGGAGCGACATCTCATCGCGCCCCGCCGCCGGCCCGATTCGCGCGCCCCGGCGGTAGGCGAAGGCGGCGACCTCGCCGCCGCGCTCGATCGCCACTGACGCGGCGTCGTCCCTGAGGCAGTGGGCCAGGTCGTCGGCGCGGCCGTACCCGAAGACCTCGGCGACCAGCGTCTCGGCCGCTCGGGGATCGCACGGCAGCTCCCGTTTTCGCGGGTCGAGTCCGACCCGCGCCTCGAGCCGCGCCACCGCCGCCGCGTCCCCATCCAGGCGGTAGATCGGCCAGCGCGGCGCCATCCCGGCCATCACGTAGCGGGCCTGGGCGCGCGGGTCGAGTGTGGCCAAGGTACAGCGCACCTGCGTGCCCCGTGCCTCGCCATAGGCCAGCGCCCGCTCGAGCAGCGCTCGTCCCAAGCCCCGGCTTTGGTCGTCGGGGAGCACGAAGAGCATGGACAGGTACCACACCTGGCCGCGGACCAAGGCGGAGACCATGCCGCGGATGCGCCCCTCTTCGACGGCGCAGAAGTAGCCGTCTGGATCGCTGATCAGCGTCGCCCGGGCATCGCTCGCCACTGGGGTGTCGGCCGGTCTCGCCGCCGGCCGGCCTCCACGCACCATGAGGTCGTTGCTCGCGGCGACGTGCACCCGCCAGACCTCTTCGAGATCGTCCGGCCGAACCTTACGAATGTGCGGCTCGCTGCTCACGGGCACCCCATGTAGTCGAGCGAGAACTCGACGCTCGCGTGCACCGGATCGATGGTCCACGTCGCAAAGGTGGTCGCCATGGCGGCCCTCCGTACTAGGCCAGTTGCGCTTCGATGAGGTGATACCCCATCGCCTCTTCAACGCGCCCCAGCGCGATGGTCTGGGTGAGTCGGAGACCGCCGCGCGACAGGAGGGTCGCGTGTTCGTCCGTCGTGCGCTCCCGCCCCCCCACGGTGACGAGCATCTCCAGGTCAGAGTGAAGAACCGGGAGCGCCGCCTGGGGCTCTGCGGCGAGGTAGAGCTCCACGAGGATGACGCGCGCACCGGTCGCCATCGCGCGACGGCAGCTCGTGAGAATGTCAACCGCCTGATCGTCCTCCCAGTCGTGAATGATGTTACGCAAGAGGTAGGCGTCGCCGCCGGCTGGGACCGCGTCGAAGAAGCTGCCTCCGACGACCTCGCAGCGGTCGCCGACTCCGGCCGCGTCGATGATCTGCCGAGCGTCCTCGATGACGTGAGGCCGGTCGAAGAGGATGCCGCGTAGTCGAGGGTACCGCTCGAGGATCGTCGCGAGCAGCCGGCCGCGTCCGCCACCGACGTCGACCACCAGGCTCATGCGGGAGAAGTCATACGCCGCGGCGACGAGGCGCGCGTGGGCGGGCGAGTCGCCGCTCATGGCCGCATTGCTCACGGCCGCCACCTCGGGATGCCCGGCGAGGTAGTCGAAGATCCCCGCTCCGTGGACGTGGTGGAACGCGGTTTGCCCGGTCCGCACAGTGTGCAGCAGGTGGCCCCACGGTCGCCAGTGCGATTCGTCGAGCCATAGCAGAACGGATGGCCGCAGGGAGCCCGGGACGCCCGTGCGCAACAGGGCTGCCACCTCGGTCAAGGCGAAGCGGCGTGGCCCGACCTGGGCGAGGACGCCGACCCCGGCGAGAAACATCAGGACTCTGCGGAGGCTTGACGGATGAGACCCGGTCGTACCTGCCAGTTCGTCGATCTCTCGGGGTCCGTCGGCCAGGAGGTCGGGAATGCCGAGCCGGGCCGCGACGTAGATCGCCTGCGAGACCCGATACCCCCGAACGAGGGCGAGAAGCCGCGCTCGGGCCTCGACAGGTCCGTCCATCAGACTCGCCGCTCCTGATGTCGCGCGAGGAAGACCTCGGGCTCGCCCAGCGAGCGGCCGATCACCTCCCCGTCCGAGGGAGAGCTCATCATATTTCTTTCCCGATCGGGGGGTTCGGTTCGCAGGGTGGCGAAACGATCTCTGCCGCCGCGGCCTCACCCGGTCGATCCCGGCCGCCGTGCCGATCGGCGCCGGCCGTCCGTCGGCGCGCGTGGGGCCCTCGACGCGGCGTCGAACTTTCCGGTGCATCGCGGCGCTCCTGGGGCACAATCTGACCGGTTCGCTGCTCGTTCGTTGCTCAGGTAGCGCCTTGTCAGGCCGCGACGCGGGTGTCGACTCAGAGACCGAACCGAGGGACCAACGTGACCGCCGTACTGTCGATCGAGACCGGGCTGAGCAGAGGGCGGGGGTAACCCCTGCGTCGACCGGCTCTCGTCTTCGTCCTCGTTCTACTGCTCCTGCCGAGATCCCTCGCGGCCCTGGAGCTATCCGGCGCTATCGCGACCGACGGCTCATCCCCCTGTCAGCCATTTCGGCTGAGCGAGGATCCGCCAGATGGGTGCTCCGAATTCCATCTCCGGGAGCAAGTCGGATCCGAGGTGGCGCCATCCGATGAGGCGACGACCGAAACCCGGTGGCTAGGGTACGCGAGGAGGCAATGGCTCCTCGCCTCCGTCGTCTCGGCCGGCGTCATCGCGGGCGGGTCGATCAGCACGTTCCTCGAAACTCCGCGCGAGACGTTTCACTGGGCCAGCGAGGGCATGTTCGGCCGCGACACCTACGCGGGCGGCGCGGACAAGGCTTCGCATTTCGTCGATTACGCGATCGTCACCAAGGAGCTCGCGAACCTCTACGGCGTGATGGGGTTCTCCCGCCGCGATTCGATCCTGATGAGCGCCGGAGTGGCCACGCTCACCGGCCTCGTATTCGAGATCGGCGACGGGACCAACGTCTATGGATTCGCCTGGCAAGACCTCACCATGGACATCCTGGGCGTCGGCACGGCGGCGCTGATCTCAGCGCTCGAGCTCGACGACCTTCTGGGATTTCGTCACGGATATCTCCTGCCACCTCCCAAGCAGGACGTCTGCTGCGCGGTCGAGGGCCCAGGGCGCGATTACTCGAACGAGATCTACACGGCAGATCTGCACATTGCGGGGCTCGCCCGCCGGCTCAGCCTCAACGTCGGCCCGCTGCGCTACCTGCTCCTCTCATTCACGTATGGCTCCAAGGGTTATCCGCATGGGCTTCCGGAGCTGCGCGAGCGCCAGGTCGGACTCGAAATCGGTCTCAACGTCAAGCTGATCCTCGATGATCTCGGGGTGGGGCGGAACACGTGGTGGGGCTACACGCTGCACGTAGTCTTCGACAACGTGCGGGTGCCGTTCACGTCTGTTGGCGTGCGCTATGACCTGAACCACCACAAGTGGATCGGTCCGGACAATGGCAATGGATACGCGGCGCGTTGAGGCCTAACAAGCCTTCCGATCACGAACGCTTCGTACGCTCGAGTACTGCGACCGGGAAACGCGAGAACACAGTGCCGAGGGGTAATGCCTGATGCCCGTCGCGTGTGTCTTCGCTCTCGATGGTCTCGGCGGTGAAGAGATTTCGGTAGACCCGAGTACCGCCTCCCGGCAGGATCACGCCGTTTTCGCCCCACACCTGAGATCCTACCGGCATCCCGGGCCCGATCAGCGTCGACAGGAGCCGTGGGACGACGACGATGACCTCTTCTTCGCCGTGCGACCGCGCAAAGGCGCAGACGTGATTCGCCCGCGCCCCGCTGATCTCGAGCGGGACGTAGTCGCCACTCAGGAAGAGCTGTGCGTGTTCCCGGCGGTACGCCAGTCCGCGTTGAATGACGTAGAGCTTGACGCGGCCGTCGTGGCGTTGCTCGAGTAGCTCGCCCGCCAGCCCCATCAGATCGGCGCCCGCGGCCTCGAGCCGACCGCGCAGCCCGGCCAGCGCGGCCTGACGGCGAGTGAAGTCCACGGGGCGACGGTTGTCGGGATCGACCAGATTCAGGTCCCAGAGCTCGGCGCCCTGGTAGAGCTCGGGAACGCCGGGAGCGGTCAATCTCAGGACGGTCTGGGACAGGGAGTTGTAGAGGCCCACCTCGGCCACCCGCGCCTGGAAGGGACGGAAGTCGTCGAGGAACTCGTTGGCCTGCGACCGGTCCAGGAGCCGGGCGATGAAGCTGCGAACCGCCTGATCGTATGCCGGATGGGGATTGATCCAGCTCACGTGCACCTTGGCCTCGCGCAGTGCCTTGTGCATGTAACGCTGAATGCGCTCGACGAACGCGTCGTACTCTCCCGCGTCCGATCCAATCGGCCAGGCGCCGACGAGCGTCTGGTACAGGAGGTATTCCTCGTTGTTGTCGGGCGCCGGCTCACCGTCGACTCGCGTCTTCTTCGCCAGGTTGAAGCGATGCCAGGCGCGGACCCGGCTTCGCCACTCGTCGGGGATCTCCGACAGCACGTTGATCCGGGCCCGCACGTCCTCGCCGCGCTTCGTGTCATGGGTCGAGAGTACGGAGATGGCGGCCGGCCAGTGTGCGAGACGCTCGAGGCAACGCCGGTGGAATTCCTCGGGGCTGATGCCGAAGACGTCGGGATGGCTCCCCACCTCGTTGAGTGAGATCAGGCGGTGATAGCGATAGAAGGCCGTGTCCTCGATCCCCTTCGCCGTGAAGGGCCCGGTCAGCTGCTGGAAGCGCCGGACGAAGTCGACGACCTCCTCGCGCTCAGCGTCGCTCATGTCAGCCGGCAGGGCGAGCCACAGGAGACTCCCGATGAATTCGAAGATCGACGCGCTCATCGACCGATTGCGGCGCTGCGCCTCGGCCACCGCCGCCTTCACGTACCGGCGGTCGCGTTCGGCCACGTCGGCGTCGGTGGTCGCGACGTACGTCCGGTAAACCGGAAAACATGCGATGACCTCGCGCAGCGCTTCGGTGAGCATCCGATCGGTGAAATCGCGGGCCGAGCGCCGC
>DASRIY010000171.1:0-3471 GCA_035649755.1 Candidatus Methylomirabilota bacterium | reverse complement strand
ACGGACCGCATCTATCAGGTGCGCGGCTTCGACATCTCGAACATGACCCTGATCGAGGGCGACCGGGGGCTCATCGTCATCGATCCCCTGATCTCGACCGAGGTCGCCCGAGCGGGCCTGGACCTCTACGCGCAGCATCGAAAATGGCGGCCGGTCACGGCGGTCATCTATTCGCACAGCCACACCGACCACTACGGCGGCGTGCGGGGCGTCGTCGACGAGGGCGACGTGAGCGCCGGCCGCGTGGAGATCTGGGCGCCCGACCGCTTCATGCAGGAGGTCGTGTCCGAGACCGTGCTGGCCGGCACGGCGATGGTGCGGCGAGCGCAGTTCCAGTTCGGCGCCACCCTGCCCCGCGGGCCGCGAGGCCAGGTCGACGCGGGGCTCGGCAAGGTCACCTCACGCGGCACGGTGACGCTCATTCCGCCCACGCGCATCGTCAGGGAGCCGTTCGAGACTCACACGATCGACGGGATCGAGATCGTGTTCCAGCTCACGCCCGAGACCGAGGCGCCCGCGGAGATGCACATGTTCTACCCGGGGCTGCGGGCGCTGAACCTCGCCGAGAACGCCACCCACAATTTGCACAACATCTACCCGATCCGCGGCGCGCAGGCGCGCGACGCCAACGCGTGGGCGAAGTACCTCAACGCGGCCCTGGATCGCTTCGGGCGGGACTCCGACGTGGCCTTCGCGCAGCATCACTGGCCGGTGTGGGGCCGGGCGCGCGTGCTCGAGTTCCTCGGCGCGCAGCGCGACCTCTACAAGTACTTGCACGACCAGACCGTGCGGCTCATGAACCACGGCTACAAGCCGGCCGAGATCGCCGAGCGCCTCGCCCTGCCGAAGAGTCTCGCCGGCACGTGGCACGTCCGCGGCTACTACGGCACGCTCAGCCACAACGCAAAGTCGGTGTACCAGCGCTACATCGGCTGGTACGACGCGAACCCGGCCAACCTCAATCCGCTCCCGCCCGTCGAGCGCGGGCGAAAATACGTCGAGTACATGGGCGGCGCCGAGCGGGTGATCGCCCGGGCCCGCGAAGACTTCGCGCGCGGCGAGTACCGATTCGTCGCCGAGGCGATGAGCCACGTCGTCTTCGCCGACCCGACCAACGCCGAGGCCCGAGGCCTGGGCGCTGACGCGCTCGAGCAGCTCGGCTACGCCGCGGAGTCGTCGACCTGGCGCAACGCCTATCTCCTGGGCGCTCTCGAGCTGCGCCGGGGCCTGCCCGCGACCGCCGCGCGGGCACCGGTCAGTCCCGACGTCGTGCGCGCAATGAGCCTCGATCTGTTCTTCGACTACCTGGGCGTCCGGCTCAACGGCGAGAAGGCGGAGGGCCGGCGGCTCGTCCTGAACTGGGTGTTCTCGGACCTCGGCCGCCGCTACGTGCTGAATCTGGAGAACTGCGCCCTGACCTATCTGGCCGACCGGGAGGCCGACGGCGCGGCCGCGACGGTGACGCTCGATCGGGCGGTGCTCGATTCCATTGTGTTGCGCGAGCTCACGGTGGCCGACGCGGTGCAGCGCGGCCGCGTGCGCGTGGAGGGCGATCCGGCCAGCGTCGTCGAGCTCTTCGAGCTGCTCGACGATTTCACTCTGATGTTCGAGGTCGTCGAGCCGAAGCGCTCTAGCGCCGCTCCAGCACCGCCTGGATCATGACGATGCGCCCTTCCTCGCGGTTGCGCCGGCCGGCCTGAACGATCGCGTCGAGCGCCTCACCCATCACGAGGCGCTGGATGCTGTAGGCCGGGCCGTCGCCGCCCGTGCTCGGCCCGACTGCCTCCGCGGTCACGTCGTCCCAGGCGCGAGCGCTGAATCCGGCGGCCTCGATCACTCGCCGCATCTCGGCGGGCGCGCGCAGGAAGCTCGAGCCCGCCTCGCGGGCCCACATGACCGGGAATACCACCGGCTGCAGGGGGCCCGCCATGGGCTCCTGCAGCGCCAGCAGGCCGCCCGGACGAAGGACACGCGCGAAGCCGGCGTAGAGCCGCTCCTTCTCGGGAATGTTCATGCCGCTGTTCTGCGACCATACGGCGTCGAAGGCTTCGGCCCCGACGTCGAGCGCGAGCGCGTCACCGGTGCGGTGAGTGACCCGATCGCCGAGGCCGAGGCGCGCCGTGAGCGCGGCGCCGGCGCGCACGTAGGACTCGGTGAGATCGATCACCGTGACCCGGCAGCCGAACTCGGCGGCGAGCGTGCGCGCGGGGCCACCGATTCCGCCGCCGACGTCGAGGACGCGCATACCCGGCTTCAGCGCGGCCAGGCGCGCCAGCCGGAGCGTCGCGCTCTTGCCACCGCTGTGAAACTGATCCGCCGGCGCCAGCTCGTCGACCGTCAGCGCGTCGACGTTCCGCCCGGCCACCCGGAGCGCGTCGAGGATCGTGTGATCGAGCGCTTCGCGGCCCCAGTAGGCGTTGGTGGCACGCGCGTCCACGCCGTCCAGGCCTCGGCTAGCGGAGCGCGGGCTGGCCGGAGAAGGCCGGCCGGATTTCCCGGGCGAACCGCTCGAGCGTCTGGATGCCGCCGGTGCTGTTGAGCAGCACGTACTCGGCGCCCACGTCGCGCAGCGCCTGGAGCTTCACCGCGATCTCGTCCGGCGTGCCGTAGAGCGCGCCGGCCTCGGCCGCCTCCATCGTCTGCGCGTAGGTCATGATCGTCGATTCGTTCTTCCCGTCCGGGCGCTGCGCCAGGTCGTGCACGCGCTTGCGCGCGGCCATGCGGGTTTCGAGCGCCTTCTGGCGCTCGGCCGCATTCATCGCCACGTGGATCGAGCGCGTGACCGCGACCTTCATCGGATCGAACGGCCGGCCGCGCGCTTCGACCTCGGCCTTGAAGAGGGCGATCCGCTCGCCGATCTGCTCGATCGACGCGAACTGGTCCAGCAGCAGGTTGTAGCCAAGATCGGCGACCTTCTTGATCGATTGCGGTCGCCCGGCGCCCATCCAGAGCGGCGGATGCGGCCGCTGCGCCGTCGGCGGCTCCACGACCACGTTGTCGTACTGCCAGTACTTTCCGCGATGGGACCACGGCCGGTCCGACGTCCACGCCTTCAGGAGCACCTCGAGGGACTCGTCGAACATCTGGTCCGCCTCTTCCATGGGAATACAGAAGCCGGCGAACTCGTTGTGCCGATACCCCTGCCCGATACCGAAGTCGACCCGGCCGCCGGACAGGAGATCGAGGGTCGCGACCTGCTCGGCCAGCAGCGCCGGATTGTGCCATGGCAGCGTGATCACGGCGGTGCCGAGCCTCAGGGTCTTCGTCCGCGCTCCCACCCACGTCAAAAGGTTCAGCGTGGCCGAGATCTGACCGAAGCCGGTGAAGTGGTGCTCGACGACGAACGTGCTCTCGTAGCCGAGCGCCTCGGCCTTGACGTTGTTCTCGACGAACTCGCGGAACCCGGCGCCGCTGTCGACGTCGACCCCGCCCCGCTTGGCCTGGGCGCTCCCGAAGAGCCCGAAACGCATG
>DASRIY010000170.1:0-9575 GCA_035649755.1 Candidatus Methylomirabilota bacterium | reverse complement strand
CCCCTCGTGCACGCGGCGCGGCGCGAAGCGGCCCTCGCCTTCGGGAACGACGAGGTCTACGTCGAGAAGCTCGTGCCGCGCGCGCGTCACATCGAGGTGCAGGTTCTCGGCGACCTGCACGGAAACCTCGTTCACCTGTTCGAGCGGGACTGCTCGGTGCAGCGCCGCCATCAGAAGATCGTCGAGCGTTCGCCGGCGCCGCGCTTGAGTCAGGCCGACCGACGCCGGCTCTGCGCCGCGGCGCTCGCGCTGGCGCGCGCCGCCGGCTACACGCACGCCGGAAGCATCGAGTTCCTGCTGGACGTCGAGACCGGCGCGTTCCACTTCATCGAGGCCAACCCGCGGCTGCAGGTCGAGCACACCGTCACTGAAGCGGTGACCGGGATCGACCTCGTCAAGGCACAGCTCCGCATCGCGTCCGGCGCGCGCATCGGCGACCCGGCGTCGGGCGTGCCGGCGCAGGAAGCGATCACGCTGTCCGGCCATGCGCTCCAGTGCCGCGTGACGACCGAGGATCCGGCCCGCGGCTTCGCGCCCGCCCACGGCCGGCTGACCGCGGTCCAGATGCCGGCCGGCTTCGGCATTCGCGTCGACGACGGGACCGTGCTGGCCGGCGCTCTCGTCTCGCCGCACTACGACTCTCTCCTCATGAAGCTGACGGCGTGGGGCGACTCGCCGGAGGAGGCGATCGGGCGGATGGCCCGCGCGCTGGGCGAGACGCGCATCCAGGGCGTGGCGACCAATCTCGAGTTCCTCGGTAACGTGATCTCGCATCACACGTTCGCGTCCGGTGCCTACACGACCCGCTTCGTCGACGAGACGCCTGAGCTCGTCGAAACCGCGCCGGAGGCGGACGGCCTCACCGGGCTCCTGGAGTTCCTGGGTGATGTGATTGTCAACGGCAATGCCGAGATGCGCGGGCGCCCGCGGCCGGCGACGGCCCTGCCCGCGGCGCGGGTGCCCGATCACGACCAGGACGCGCCGATCCCGCCGGGCAGTCGCGATCGGCTCCTCGAGCTCGGTCCGGAGCGGTTCCTGGCCGAGATGCGTCGGGAACGGCGGACGCTCTTCACCGACACCACCATGCGCGATGCGCAGCAATCGCTCCTGGCGACACGCGTGCGTACCCATGATCTCCTGGCCGTGGCGCCGGCCTACGCCCGCCTGGCGCCGCAGCTCTTTTCCCTCGAATGCTGGGGCGGCGCGACGTTCGACGTCATGCTGCGCTTCCTGCGCGAGGATCCCTGGGAGCGGCTGGCCCGCCTACGCGAGGCCGTGCCGAACATCATCTTGCAGATGATGGTCCGGGCCTCGAACGCGGTTGGATACACGAGCTATCCCGACAACGTCGTGCAGCATTTCATCGGCGAGGCGGCGCGCGCGGGCATCGATCTGTTCCGAGTCTTCGATTCCCTGAACGGCATCGACAACATGCGGGTCGCTATCGACGCCGTTCGTCAGGCGGGAGCCTTGTGCGAGGCGGCGATGTGCTACACGGGCGATCTGTTCGACGCGGCGCGGCCGAAGTGGAATCTCCGCTACTACGTCGACCTCGCGCGGCAGCTCGAGAAGGCGGGCGCCCAGGTCCTCGGCATCAAGGACATGGCCGGTGTGTGCAAGCCGCGCGCGGCGCGGGCGCTGGTCGAGGCGCTGCGCCGCGAGGTCGGGCTTCCCATCCACTTCGACACGCACGACACGAGCGGCATCGCCGCCGCCAGCGTGCTGGCCGCCATCGACGCGGGCGCCGACGCCGTCTACGGCGCCCTCGACGCGATGAGCGGGCTCACGGCGCAGCCGAATCTCAGCGCGGTGGCCGCGGCCCTCGCCGGCACCGCGTCCGATCCCGGACTCGACCCCGAGATCTTGCAGGCCCTGTCGCGCTACTGGGAAACCGTGCGTCGCTACTACGCGCCGTTCGAGGCCGACATCCGCGGCGGCACGGCAGATGTCTACCGTCACGAGATGCCCGGGCCCCAGTACACGAACCTCCGCGCGCAGGCGCGCGGAATGGGGCTCGAGCACCGATGGGACGAGATCTGCCGCCGGTACGCCGAGGTGAACTTGCTGTTCGGCGATCTCGTGAAGATCACGCCGACGTCCACGGCGGTGGCCGACATGGCGCTGGCCATGGTCGCCAACGGGCTCCGCAGCGACGACATCCTGAACTCCGGGCGCGCCATCGCCTTCCCGAAGTCGGTCGTCGCGCTGTTCCGCGGCGAGGTCGGTTACCCGCCCGAGGGCTTTCCGGCGAAGCTGCAGAAGAAGGTGCTCAACGGAGCACGGGCCATCTGCGGGCGGGCGGCCGCCTACCTTCCCACGGTCGATCTCGCGGCGCGCCGTCGCGACCTCGAGGCTCTGCTGCAGCGGCCCGCGAGCGAGCGCGAGCTCTCGTCCTCGCTCCTGTTCCCGGCACTGTTCCTCGACTACGCGCGCCATCGGCGGCGCTTCGGCGACGTCTCCGTGCTGCCGACTCCCGCGTTTCTCTACGGGCTCGCGGAGGGCGAGGAGATCGAGGTCGAGGTCGCGCCCGGAACACGACACGTGATCGGCCTGCAGGCGCGCACCGCCCCGGACGCGGACGGGTTCGTCACGCTCTTCATGACCCTGGACGGCCAGCTCCAGCTGATCCGGGTGGCCACGCCCGCCGCCACCGCGCGCGCCGCGCGCCCCCAGGCTCAGGCCGGGAATCCCGCGCACGTCAGCGCCGGTCTGGCCGGAACCGTCGTCGCCGTCTTAGCGCGTCCGGGTCAGCCCGTCGCGCGCGGCGAGACGATCGTGGCGATCGAGGCGATGAAGCTGGAAACGCAGGTCCTCGCCGAGCGCGAAGCGGTGGTGGCCGAGGTGTACGTGGAGCCGGGCGACGTGGTCAGCCCGGATGATCTGCTGGTCCTGCTTCAGCCCCGCCTGGACAACGCAAGCTCCTGAGTCAGGCGATCCATCGCCCGCTGGAGCGCCGCGCCCGCGTTGCGCGCGCGGCTCATATCGCCCTCGCGTCCCAGCGCCTCGAGCTCCAGGGCCAGCCCCGCCGCCGCTGCCGCGCCCAGCACCTTCAACGCGCCCTTGAGGGTGTGAGCCTCGCGCATCAGCTCCTGCGCGTCGCCCCCGGCGATCGCCTTGCGGATCGCTTCCATCCGCACCGGCGCGTCCTCGGCGAAGATGACCAGCAACTCGTCCAGGAGCGCGCGGTCGCCACCGACGTAGCTGAGAGCGGCGGAGAAATCGAATCCGGCTCCGGCGTCGGGCTCACTGGGCGCTGACGCGCTCGCGGGCGCGGCCGGCTGCGCGTCGGCGAAGAGCCGGTTCAGCGCCGCCGCCAGATCGTCGGGCTTGATCGGCTTGGTGAGGTAGTCGTCCATCCCGGCGGCCAGGCATTTCTCCCGGTCGCCGCGGAGCGCGAACGCGGTGACAGCCATGATCGGCACCCGGCGCCGGCCGTGATCGCGCGCCTCACGCTCGCGGATCGCCGCGGTCGCCGCCAGCCCGTCCATCACCGGCATCTGCACGTCCATCAGGACGACGTCGAACATCTGCGCCTCGTGCGCGCGCACGGCTTCCTCGCCGTTGGCGGCGAGGAACGAGGTATGGCCGAGCTTCTCGAGCAGGCGCACGATCAGCGTCTGGTTGACCGGATTGTCCTCTGCGACCAGGACGTGCAGGCGACGCGCGCCCTCGGAGGGGCGCTGGGCGGCCGCCGACGCCGCGTCCGGCGATTGCCCGAGCGCCAGCAGCACAGCCTGCAGCAGCTCGGACGGCGTGAGCGGCTTGACGAGGTGGCGCGCGACTCCGAGCTGGCGGCAGCGCGCGAGGTCGCCGCTCATCACGTCCGACGTCAGGAGCATTACGGTCACACCCGCCAGCCCCGGCTCCTGGCGGATGCGCTCGGCCACCGCGAAGCCGTCCAGATCCGGCATGCGGGCATCGAGGAGGACCAGACGGAACATGCGTCCGGCGGCGCGAGCCTGCTCGAGTGCGGCCACCGCGGAGCGGCCGTCGGCCACGATCGTCGCCGCCACGCCCCACGAGGAAAGCGTCGCCTCGAGGAGTCGCCGGTTGGTCGCGTTGTCGTCGGCGGCCAGCACGGTCAGGCCACGAAGCGAGCGCGGCGGCGCGGCCACACGCCTCGGCACCGGCTGCTCGGCCCGTCGGAGCTCGACGGTGAAGTGGAACGTGCTGCCCCGGCCCACCTCGCTCTCGAGCCAGATCCGGCCGGACATGCGCTCGACCAGGCGCCGGGAGATCGCGAGCCCCAGTCCGGTTCCGCCGAACCGCCGCGTGGTCGAGGCATCCGCCTGCGCGAAGGCGTCGAAGATCAGCGTGGTCTTGTCGGCCGGAATGCCGATGCCCGTATCCTGCACGGAGACCGTCAGCATCACCGTCTCCGGAGTTACCGCCTCGGTGCCGACGTGCACCGCGACCTCGCCCCGCTCCGTGAACTTGATCGCGTTGCCGACCAGGTTGAGGACGATCTGGCTGATTCGCCCGGTGTCGCCGATGAGGTCGTCGGGAACGTCGGGCTTGATCTCGTACGCGAGCTCGAGCCCCTTGGCATGGGCGAGCGGTGCCAGCGTCTTGAGCATCTCGCCCATCGTCTCGCGCAGGCCGAAGGGCACCGGCTCCAGCTCGAGGCGGCCGGCCTCGATCTTGGAGAAATCGAGGATGTCGTTGATGATCGACAGGAGCGCCTCGCCCGATCGGTGGACCGTCTCGGCGTACTCGCGCTGCTCGCGCGTCAGCGTGGTGTCGAGAAGAAGCGCCGTCATCCCGATCACGCCGTTCATTGGCGTGCGGATCTCGTGGCTCATGGTGGCCAGGAATTCCGACTTCGCCCGGTTTGCCGCTTCGGCCGCCGCTTCCTTCTGCTTGAGCGAGCTGATGTCGCGCACGATGGCGAGCTCGCCCAGCGCGCGACCGTCCTCGTCGTGCAGCGGCGTCGTCACCACCGACACCACGACCAGCTCTCCGGACCGTGTCCTGGCGTGGGTCTCGAACGACGCGGGCTCCGCGCGGTCGCCGAGCTCGCCTCGCGGGCCCCGTCCCTGCCAGAGATCGAGCTCACGCAGCGGCCGGCCGATCGCCTCGGCCGGGTCGTAGCCGTAAAGGCGCGCGGCACCCCGATTCCACGAGGTGACAACGCCATTCTGGTCGTGGGAGAAGATGGCGTCGCTCGATTGCTCGACCTGCGTGACGAGCAGGCGGTTCCTCTCCTCGCTTAGGTGCAGCGAGCCAAGCAAGGACTCGATGTTCTCGGCCATGCTGTTGAAGGCCCGGCTAACCTGCGCCGTCTCCGGCGGGCCGATCAGGGATGTCCGTACGGCGTAGTCACCCTGCCCGAAGCGGCTGGCGCTCGCCGCCAGCTCGCGAAGCGGCTGCACCGCGCCGCGCAACGTGACGAGCGTGACGCCGAGCGCCACTCCGGCGCCCAGGAGCAGGATGCCGAGGCGCTGGACGAATCCATGCCACAGCTTGTTGACGAAGATCGTGGGATCGACCTGAAGGAAGACGGTCCCGTACCGCTCGCCGCCCACGACGACGGGCTGCGTCTGCTCCAGGAACGACAGGCCGACCCAGCCGACGAACCACTGCGGCGCTTCTGGCCGGATGGCGGGTCCGACCGCCGCGATCGGATGGCCGGTGTTGTCCGTCCAGGAGAACCAGGCGATCAGCGGCTGCCGCGCCCGGGCCCGCAAGAGCTGCTCGATCACCGCGTAGTCGCCGACCACCGCCGGCCCGCTCACCGCGGGGATGGCGAATCGCATCTCCTCGTCGAGCCGCTCGCTCAGCGCGAGCCGGTGATCGGCGATCTCGCCCTGGAGGATGAAGTACAGGAGCCCGGCGGCGCAGCCCACCAGGGCCAGGCCGGAGCCGAGCACGAGGCGAGCCGTGAGCGAGAACCGGTCTCGCCACAGCCGGCCGAGCGGGAGCGTCACTACTGGAGCTCGACCTTCACCAGCGCGGTCCGGTAGAACCGCCGCATGTTATCGAACTCGGCGTCCTTCGCCGCGATGAAGCGGAGCGGCGACGCCTGCTGCAGGACAGCGGCGCTCGACTCGAGGACCTTGCCGCCCTCCGGGTCGTTCGCCATCTGGAGGAACGCCTCCCGCACCGCCTTGACCTTCTCGGGGGGAACCGACGGCAGCGCCGAGAGGGCGAGGGTCAAGTATTTCTCGGAGCTCCACAGGACGCGGTACGCGATGTTCTCGCGCTTGGCGAACGCCTTCATCACCTCGGCGTTCACGCCCGCGGCGACGGCACGCCCGGCCTTGAGCTGGCCCATCGCGCCTTCCTGATTGCCGGCGAAGTGCGACTTGACGTGAATACCCTTGCGCAGCAGCGCGTCCATCGGGAGGTGATAGCCCAGAAACGCCGCGGCGTGCGGGAACACCATCTCCTGGCCCTCGAGGTCGGCCAGCGCCTGGATAGGCGAGGTTTCCAGCACGACGATCTCGCCGCGCTCGGCGTCACCCTCGGTGCGCGCGAAGACGCGGTAGCCGCTCGCGCTGTTCTCCTTGATGAAGTTGTGATTCGAGTACAGGAAATCCAGCTCGCCGCGCCGGACCATGGCGCTGTGGTCCGTCCCGGTCGGGGCGACCTTGAGCTGGAGCGGCACGCCGCTGCGCTCGGACACGTAGCGCAGGATCGGATTCCAGAACTGCGCGGTCAGCGTGGGACTGCGCCAGATGATGACTCCGAACGAGAGCGACCGGCTCTCCGACCAGCCGCGAGCTCCGAGCACCGCCAGCAATGCGACGGCGCAAGCCGCCGTGATGAGACCCTTCCTCTTCATCGAGTCCCCCCAATTCATTTCCGACATAGAGGTCCACAAGATTTAGCAAGGCCCAAGCCAATTATCTTTGGCTTTAGAAATACCCACTTCGAGGCATTTGGACGGGCGGATTCGCGCGACTGGGCTCGCGGAGTGTCAGATCTGACAGACGAGGCGGACGGCGGCTCCGATCAGGGGTGAATGTACGACGGCACCCAGGCGCCTCTCGCGATCCCCGGTGAGACCACGCCGTAGGTGAACCCCTGGGCGTCCCGCACCATCCGGTCGACGTCGAACAGGAGCGCCGACTCCGGCATGCTCCGCAGGAATGCGCGGAACATCGGCCCGGTCATGAGCTTCGCGGCGCGGCAGCCCAGTAGTCCCAGATAATTCCGCCTGAGCCCGATGTGTCCGAGCTCGTCGCTCGCGATCTCGTAGAGGAGCTCGCGCACCCGCGCGCGCGCTTCGGGCTCCTCGGCCAGGGTCGTGTCGAGGATCTTGTCGAGGTGCAGATAGACCGTGAAGCCCATCAGCTCGGTGACGAAGGCGGTCGACGCCATGAGCACGGGCGGCATCTTCGTGAAGAATTCGTAGGCCCGGCGCACCCACGGGGCCAGCGGAACCCACTCCACCCGGTCGAGATGGAACGTCTCGAACATCTCGTGGAAGAGCCGCATGTGGCCGAACTCCTCGGCGAGATGGTAGCGGCTGATCTTGTCCGTCACGTACACGGAATCGGCCAGGGTCGGCGTCACGTCCCACGCCGCCGAGATCCCGACCCATTCGTGGCGGGCGAACTTGTAGAGAAAGGTCAAGAGGAGCGTCGTCCGGTCCAGCGCGCGCGGATCGTCGCGCATGACGACGTTGTTCCGGTAGAAGGCCTCCGGCGCCGGGAGCGGCCGACGCGAGCGGACGGCTTGCTCGCGGAAGCGACGGAGCACCTTCTGCTTCTCGGCGAGAGCCTGCTCCTCCTCGGAGAGATCGCCGTTCTTGTCTCGGAGATAGGTCAGGTAGCGCTCGAAGTTTTCGGCGCGCTCGCGCCGGGTCGCGGGCGCGTAGATCGACGGACCGGCGGCCATGATCTGCGGCATCAGACCTGGCCGTCCCACGACCGCTCCGCCACCTCGCGCCAGCGTGCGCGAATCTGCTCGAACTCGCGCGGCGACAACCCGCCCGCCTGGAGGAGCGCCGCATTCTCCTGCCACCGCTCCGGCCGGGTGGTGCCGACGATGGCGGTGTGAACGCCGGGCACGCTCAGCGTGAAGCGCAGCGCGGTGCCGGCGGCCGTCTCGGACGCGGCCTTCAGGAACGGATAGTCGAGCGTCTTGAGCCGCGACCAGTAGGTCTGGTAGTACGGCTCGGACGGTTTCTTCTCGTATCGCCAGGCAACGTTCGCGAGGGGACGCTTGGCGATCACGCCCATCTGCCCGGCGATCGCCAGCGGCAGCGTGCCCTCGATGGCTTCCTGGTCGGCGATGCTCACCGAGGTTTGTAACGTGTCGAAGCGCCCGCACTCGACGGCGTAGCGCGCCGCCGCGCCGTCGCCGCTGTAGCCGATGTAGCGCGCGAGGCCGCGCTCGCGCGCCTGCTCGAGGGCCTGGATGACCTCACCCTTGCGGAGCGTCTCGAGCGAGCAGCTGTGGAGCTGGATGAGGTCGACGTAGTCGGTCGCCAGGCGCTTGAGGCT
This sequence comes from Candidatus Methylomirabilota bacterium, assembly GCA_035649755.1. Lineage (GTDB taxonomy): Bacteria > Methylomirabilota > Methylomirabilia > Rokubacteriales > CSP1-6 > AR31. The sequence goes on along the minus strand of DASRIY010000170.1, from coordinate 1,125 downwards.
CCGCTCGACGCTCGCCAGCAGCGGAGCACGCCGCCAGTCCGCGCGCGCCCAGCCGCCGGCGTGGCCGCACTTGGTGAACAGATAGAACTCGCGCCGCCGCGAGCCGATCGCCTTGCCGATCAGGATCTCGCTGTCGTCGTAGCACTCGGCCGTGTCGATCACGTTGAGCCCGGCGTCGAGCCCACCACCGAGGAGCCGGCCGACGGTCCGGCCGCTCACGCCCTGATAGCCGATCTCGGAGCCACCGAAGCCCAGCACGCTCGCCACCATGTCGGTCTGGCCGAGCCGGCGCTGCTCCAGAGCTGATCGGCGTGAGGTGACCATGCGGTCACCCACGTTATCACACGCTCCCGGCCGGACTTCTGGCGCCGGGTGGGAGACTGGAGGCAGCAAAGGAGGACGCCCATGACCACGATCTCCGAACTGGAACGGCCGGGGCTGGCGGTTCGCGCCTTCTACAGGATCGGTGAGGCGATGTTCGGCAAGGTGCCGACGCCCGAGCGGATCATGGCCCATCGCGTCCCGCTCATGCTGGGGCTCGGCGCGCTCTACGGCTCGATGGAGTGGTTCGGCCGGATCGACGCGCCGCTCCGCGCCCTCCTGAACGTGCACGTCGCCGAGCTCTACGGCAGCGCGTACTGAATGGACATCCGCCGCGCCGTAGGCGCGAAGCAGGGCATTCCCCTCGAGAAGCTCGACGCGCTCTCCGAGTATTCGACCAGCGAGCGGTTCACCGCGCGCGAGCGCGCCGCGCTCGCCTATTCCGAGGCGATCGTTCGCGAGGATCGTGAAGTCACCGACGCTGGTGTCGCCCGGCTCCGGGAGCACTTCTCGGAGGCCGAGGTCGTCGAGCTGACGTTCATCGTCGGCTACCAGACCTTCGCCAGCAAGTTCGCCAAGGCCTTCCGCCTGAGTCCGCAGGGGTTCGCTGCCCAGGCGTAAGGCTCCTCGACCGGCTTCTGCCGGCCCGAGGTCAGCTCGCGGGAGCGACCCGCGTGCCAGGACCCGAGCGCCTCTCGGGTCCTGGCGCATCGTTCACTGACAGCGCGCTCCGCTGTGCTTCTTGATGCCGTTGTAGCCGGCGGAGGCGTTCAGGTCTTTCTTGCCGTAGTTGGCATCCGCCTG
>DASRIY010000169.1:0-23011 GCA_035649755.1 Candidatus Methylomirabilota bacterium | reverse complement strand
AGCATCATCGCAACGACGACGAAGGCCACGAGGACTCCCATGCCAAAGATGATGATCGGCTCCAGGAGTCGCAGCACGCGCTTGAGATCGGTCCCCACGTCGGCCTCGAACGTCTCGGCAACCTTGAGCAACATGTCCTCGAGCCGGCCCGTCTCTTCGCCGACCCGAACCATATGGATCGCCAGGACCGGAAACGGCGCTTGCGATTGCATGCCGGCGGCGATGGTGCCGCCCCGCTTCACGCCGTCGGCGAGCTGCGCCACCGCATGACCGATCGCCCGGTTGGTCATCGTGTCGCCGACCACCGCCAGGGCGCTCATGACCGGCACGCCGCTCTTGAGCATGGTGCCGAGGGTCCGGGCGAAGCGCGCCGTCTCGATTTTCATCATGAGCGGTCCGATCATCGGCATGCCGAGCAGCATCTGGTCCCAGCGCATGCGTCCCTGCGGGCTACCGGTCCACACCCGCCAGGCCAGGACGACGCCCAGGAGCAGGATCACGCCGACCCACCAGTACGCCGAGAAGCCCGCGCTCACCCACAGCAAGATCTGCGTCGGCAGCGGCACGGCCTGGCCGAGGTCGGCGAAGATGGTCGCGAACCGCGGGATGACGAACGTCATGAGAAAGATGATGGCGCCGATCCCGAACGTGAAGACGACGGCCGGATAGGCGACTGCCGTGACGACCGCCTCCGCGAACGCCGCGCGCGCCTCCAGGAACTCGGCGAGCCGCCGGAGCGTGAGCTCGAGGACGCCGCCCCGCTCGCCGGCCCGGATCATGTTGATGTAGAGACGCGAGAAGGGCCGGGGATGATGCTTGGTGAGCGCCTCGCTCAGGGACGAGCCGCCCCGGACGCTCACCAAGAGGTCGGCGACGATCGACTTGACGCGCTGATTGGGCGCCAGCTCCTCGAGGATCGAGAGCGCGCGGTCGAGGGGCAGGCCCGCCTCGAACAGCGTGGCGAGCTGCTGGGTGAAGGCCAGGAGATCTTGCCGGCGAACGCGGGAAGAGCTGCCGAGGGAGAGCCAGGGCCCGCGCTCGGCGTGGGGCGCGACCCGGATCGGGAAGTAGGCGTCGCGCTGGAGCCGCTCGACGACGGCGCGGGCGTCGGGCGCTTCCATCACGCCGTCGATCGTCTGGCCGCGCCGGTCGGCGGCCCGGTAGACGAAAACGGGCATCGCGATTACGCGTCTTCCTGAGTGACCCGCAACACTTCTTCGACCGTGGTCACACCGGCGCACGCCTTGGCCCAGCCGTCGAGCCTGAGCGTCACCATGCCGGCCTCGAGCGCCGCCCGGCGGATCTCGCGCGTCGGCGCGCGCCGCAGGATGAGGCTTCGCGCGTCCTCGCTGATCGGGAAGAGCTCGTAGATCCCCGTCCGGCCCCGGTAGCCGGTACCTCGACACTCGTCGCAGCCGGCGCCGCGATAGAGGCGCGTGCCGTCAGCCCCGGCGATGCCGAGGGCGCTGAGGTCGGTCGCGGGCGGCGTGTCGGACACCCGGCACGTCGAACAGATCCGCCGGACCAGCCGCTGGGCGAGGACGCCCTCGAGCACCGAAGCGACCAGGTAGGGCTCGACGCCCATGTCTTGAAGACGCGTGATCGCCCCGGGGGCGTCGTTCGTGTGCAAGGTCGAGAAGACCAGGTGGCCGGTGAGCGAGGCCTGGATCGCGATCTCGGCCGTCTCGAGGTCGCGGATCTCGCCGATCAGGATGACGTCCGGGTCCTGGCGCACGATGTGGCGAAGGCCGGTGGCGAAGGTAAGCCCGATCTTCGGCTTCACGGCGATCTGGTTGATGCCCTTCAGCTGGTACTCGACCGGGTCCTCGACGGTGATGATCTTGCGATCGGGCGAGTTGATCTTGTCGAGCGCGCCGTAGAGCGTCGTGGTCTTGCCCGATCCGGTCGGCCCGGTGACCAGGAGGATCCCGTGCGGTCGCCGGATGAGCCCCTCGAAGCGCGGAAGCATCGACGGTGCGAAGCCGAGCTTCTCGAGCGGCAGGAACACGCTCTGGCGGTCGAGCAAGCGCATGACGATCGACTCGCCGTGCACCGTGGGAATCGTGGAAGTCCGGATGTCCACGCGACGGCCGTGGAGCGTGACGCGGATGCGCCCGTCCTGGGGCAGCCGGCGCTCGGCGATGTTCATCTCGGCCATCAGCTTCACGCGCGAGGTCACCGCGGCCTGCAGGCGCCGCGGCGGCGATTCCTGATCGAACAGGATGCCGTCGATGCGGTAGCGGATGCGCAGCGTGTCCTCGAACGGCTCGATGTGAATGTCCGAGGCCTCGGCGTTGATGGCGTTCTCGATGAGGAGGTTCACCAGGCGCACCACCGGCGCCTCGAACGCCTGCTGGCGGAGCTGGTTGACGTCCTCGTCGCCGTCGCTGGCGCGGTCGTCGTCCATGCCCTCGACGATCCGTTGTAGCGGCGTCGCCACGCCGTCGTACGTGCGGTCGATCGCCTCGACGATCGCCTCGGCGGAGCTCACCACCACCTTCACGGCGAGACCGGTCGACTGGGTGAGGTCGTCGAAGATGACCGGATTGAGCGGATCGGCCGTCGCGACCGTGAGCACGCTGCCCTCGACGCTCACCGGACACACGACGTATTGGCGCAGGTACTTCGGCGAGAGATTCTTCACGATCGGCAAGGGCGACGGCAACTCGTCGCGCGTGAGATAGGCGAGACTTTGCTGCTGGGCAAGAGCGCGCAGCACGTCGTCGTCCTTCACGGCGCCAATCGCCACTAGCGCTTCGCCGACCCGTTCGCCGGTGGTGCGGGCGCGTGCCAGCGCCTTTTCCACGACGTCGGGGGTTGTCATGCGCTCGTGAACCAGGATCTCGCCGAGCCGGCGAAAGAGGCTCGAGATGCTCATGCTATGCTCACCGAGCATGTTAGCATACCTGGCCTTTGCGGCCGCCGCGGCCGCCGCCGATCTGGCCGGCGCGCTGCTGGTCACCGCGGCGCACCGGAAAGGCCTGGCCCCGCTACGCTATTTCGTCGCCGGCGGGGCCGGCTTCATGCTGGCGGCCGCCTTCGTGAGAATGCTGCCGGAGAGCGTGCAAGTGCCGCACGCGTTCCTGGTCGTTCTCATCGGCTACTTCGGTGTGCACCTCTTCGAGCACACGGTGGCGCCGCACTTTCACTTCGGCGAGGAAGTTCACCCCGAGGCGCTCGTGCGCCCGTCGGCCGGCTATCTGGCGCTCCTCGGGCTGGGCGTGCACACGCTCTTCGACGGCGTCGCCATCGCCGCCGGCTTCATGATCGGACCGGCGCTCGGCACCCTGCTCTTCATCGCGGTCATCCTGCACAAGGTGCCCGAGGGCTTCACGATCGCGTCGATCATGCTGGCCGGCGGCCAGTCGCGCCGGGCCGCGATCGGCGCCGGCGCGCTCCTGGGCGTGCTCACGCTGGCCGGCGCGGCGGCGACGAGCTTCCTGGCCGGCCATCACGTGCCGTACGCGCTCGCCCTCTCGGCCGGCGTCACCATCTACGTGGCCGCGTCGGATCTCATCCCCGAGGTGAATCGCGAAGGCGGGCCGGCGCTCGGCTGGACGGTCTTCGGCGGCCTCGTGCTGTTCGCGCTCGCCGACTGGCTCGTCTCGCCCCTCGGCGCCCGCTGATGCTAAGCTCGCGCCTGTCGTGAAGATCCTCGTCCTGCACGGGCCGAATCTGAACCTCCTCGGCACCCGCGAGCCGGGCGTCTACGGCAAGGTGACGCTCGCCGAGGTCGACCGCATGATCCGCGAGCACGCCCGGCGCCGCGGCGGCTCCGTCCAGTGCCGCCAGTCGAATCTCGAGGGCCAGCTCGTCGACTGGCTCCAGGCGGCGCAGCGCGAGGGCTTCGACGGCGTCGTCTTCAACCCCGGCGCGTTCACGCACTACTCGATCGCGCTCCGCGACGCGGTCGCGGCCATCAAGCTGCCGGTCGTCGAGGTCCACCTGTCGAACGTGCACGGCCGCGAGGAGTTCCGGCGTCATTCGGTGATCGCGGCGGTCGCGCGGGGACAGATCGCGGGATTCGGACCGCAGAGCTACCTGCTCGGCTTCGACGCGCTGACGGCGCCCGCGCGCCGCCCGCCGCGACGGTGAATCGCCGCCGCCGACCCGGCGTCTAACCGCGACGGGAGGGGTGAGCGGGTGAATCCACGTGGACAGCGACGATGCGGCTCTGATCGAGCGGTGCCGCGCCGGCGACCTGGCGGCCTTCGAGCCCCTGGTCGAGAAGTACCGGCAGCGTGTTTACCGGCTCGCCTACAACGTCCTGCGCGACCCCGAAGAGGCGTGGGACGTCGCCCAGGACGCATTCATCCGCGCCTACCAGGCGCTCTCATCGTTCCGCGGCGACTCCGCCTTCTACACCTGGCTCTTTCGCATCGTGATGAACGTGGCGCGCGACCGCGCCCGCCAGCACGCCGCCCGCGGCCGCGCCTTCGGCACCGAGCGCGTCGAGGAGGCGGACTGGGACCGCGCGCTGACCGACACCGGGACCGCGCCCGACAGCCACGCCGCCGAGGTCGAGGAGCGCGAGCGGATCAACCGCGCGCTCGCCACTTTGTCGGAGCCGCATCGGGCCATTATCATGTTGAGTGATCTCGAAGGTCTCTCGTACCGCGAGATCGCGGAGGTGCTGAACATCCCGATGGGCACCGTGATGTCGCGGCTGCACAACGCGCGGCGCCGCCTGCGCGAGGCGCTGGGGCCGCTCCTGCTCCTGATCCTGACCCTGCTGCTGGCGCTCGCCTTCGCCGCCGTCGCCAACGCCCAGCAGATCGTCCGCTTCGGCACGCGGATCGTCCTCGCCAGCGACGGGCCGCCGCCCAACGCGCCGCCCAAAGGGCCGGAGCCGCCCGACGAGCGGCTAGAGGCGTTCCTGCCGAAGCTCCGCCAGCTCTTCCGCTACAAGGAGTACACCTCGCTCGAGCGTTATCGCGCCGAGGTGCCGGTGGGCACGACGCAGAAGTGGCCGGTGCCGGGCGACCGGCGGCTCGAGGTCACACCCCAGAGCGTGAAGGGCGGGGCGGTGAGCTTCAACGTGCGGCTCATCCGCGGCAGCATCAACGAGGTCTCGACCAACATCCAGGCGCAGTCGAACAACCCCGCCGTGATCGGCGGCCCCAAGCACGGCTCCGGCACGCTCATCATCATCCTCTGGACGAACCCCACGCCATGATCGGGAGGATCACGCGGTGAGCTCGGGCGAGGAGCGCTACCGCCGGGAACGCGCCCGGATCGAGCAGGGCCACACCCGCTATCGCGACAAGCTCCGCGCCGAGGGCAAGCTCTTCGTGCGCGACCGCCTCAAGCTCCTCCTCGATCCCGCCACCGAGTTCCAGGAGGACTGGCTGTTCGCCCGCAACGTGGAGCCCGATACGCCCGCCGACGGCGTGGTCACCGGCGTCGGCACGGTCGGCGGCCGTCCCATCTGCATCATGGCCAACGACTACACGGTCAAGGCCGGCTCCTGGGGCGAGAAGACCATCCAGAAGATCGTGCGCATCCAGGAAAAGGCGGCGCGGCTGCGAATCCCCCTGCTCTATATGGTCGACGCGGCGGGCGGGCGCATCTCCGAGCAGATCAAGATCTTCCCGGGCCGGTTCCACGCCGGGCGCATCTTCTACAACGAGGTCCAGCTCTCCGGCGTGGTGCCGCAGGTCTGCATCCTGTTCGGCCCCTCGCCGGCGGGATCGGCGTACCTGCCGGCGCTGACCGACGTCGTCATCATGGTCGAGGGCAAGGCCTCGCTCTACGTCGGCAGCCCGCGCATGGTCGAGATGGCGATCGGCGAGAAGACCACGCTCGAGGCGCTGGGCGGCGCGCTCATGCACTGCAAGGTGTCCGGCTGCGGCGACGTGCTGGCGGCCTCCGACGAGGAGGCGATCGAGATGGCGCGCCGCTACCTCACCTACATGCCGCAGTCGTATGCCGAGCTACCGCCGGCGCGCGAGCCGGCCGCGGCGAAGCCGGGACGCTCGATCGACGAGATCGTGCCGTACGACCAGCGCAAGTACTTCGACATGTACGAGGTGATCGACCGGGTCATCGACGCGGGCTCGTGGTTCGAGATCAAGCGGCTGTTCGCCGGGGAAGTCATCGTCGGCTTCGCGCGCCTGGCCGGCCGCCCGATCGGCATCGTCGCCAACCAGCCCAAGGTGAAGGGCGGGGTGCTCATGGTCGACTCCGCCGACAAGGCGGCCCGCTTCATCTGGCTCTGCAACGCGTTCAATATTCCGCTCGTCTATCTGGCGGACATTGCGGGCTTCATGGTGGGCACCAAGGTCGAGCAGCAGGGCATCATCCGCCACGGCGCGAAGATGGTCTTCGCGACCGCGCAGGCCACCGTGCCAAAGATCTCGGTGATCGTGCGCAAGTGCTACGGCGCCGGTCTCTACGCGATGTGCGGGCCCGCCTTCGAGCCCGACGCGGCCATCGCCCTGCCGCAGGGGCAGATCGCGATCATGGGCCCGGAGCCGGCCGTCAACGCCGTCTACTACAACAAGATCATGGAGCTTCCAGAGAGCGAGCGCGCGGAGTACGTCCGGCAGAAGCGTGAGGAGTACGCCCAGGACGTCGACACCTACAAGCTCGCCTCGGAGATGCTGATCGACGACATCGTGCCGGGCGGTGCCTTGCGCGACGAGCTGATCAAGCGGCTCGCCTACGCGCAGACGAAAGCCCACGAGTTCCCGGCGCGCCGCAACGGCATCTACCCGGTCTGATCGCGCGGTTCCCGCCGCCCCGGCGCCCGCCGGCGCCACTATTTAGGCAGGTTTTACACACCTGCCATGCTAGGAATCAAATGTGCAAAAAGTGAAAGTTGGGTCGGCCGGCCGCCGCGCGCACCTGACCACGCGCCAGGCGGCCGCCCACTGCCGGGTCTCGATCCCCACGCTCCGGCGGTGGATCCGGGCCGGTGATCTGCACGCCTACCTGACGCCCGGCGGCCACCGCCGCATCGACCTCGACGAGTTCCAGCGCTTCCTGGCGGCGCAGGGCCGGCCGCCCTATCCGGACGGCGCCGGGGCGCGGACGCGGCTCCTCATCGTGGACGACGAGCCCCTCGTCGTGGCGATGCTGGTCGATCTCCTCTCCGGGGGGCCGTTCACGGTCGAGACGGCGACCGACGGCTACGAGGCGCTCGTCAAGGTTGGGACGTTCCGGCCGGCGGTCATCATCCTGGACGCCGTCCTGCCCGGCCTCGACGGCGTCGAGGCCTGCCGGTGCCTGCGCCGCCTTCCCGAGACGCGCGACATTCGCATCCTCGGCGTGACCGGACACCCGTCGGTGGCGCCGGTGCTGCGGGGCGCCGGGGCCGATGCGTGCGTCAGCAAGCCACTGGACCCGAACCTCGTCGTGCGCGAGCTCGAGCGCCTCGCCGCGTCGACCCGCGCTTCCCACTCCCTCACGGAACGAGAGGGCTGAGAACGCCATGGACTCCATCCGCGTGCTCTATGTGGAAGACGATCGCGCCGATCAGGAGCGGACGCATCGTCACCTCGCGCGTCACGCGCCCCACATCAAACTGACCGTCGCCGGTACGGTCGCCGAGGCGCTCGAGCGGGTCACCGTCGGCGACATGGACGCGCTGCTCGCGGGCTATCGTCTGCCCGACGGCACCGCGCTCGACCTGCTGGACGCGGTCAAGGCGCGGGGTCTCGAGGTGCCCGTGGTCCTGATGACCGGCTCCGGCGACGCCGACGTGGCGGTGCGGCTCCTGAAGGCCGGCGCGACCGACTATCTCGTCAAGCGCGGGGACTACCTGATCACGCTCCCGGTCGTGCTCGAGAGCGCGTGCCGCTGGTTTCGCACCGCGAGCGAGCTCCGGCGGGCGCCGGTCCGGCTGCTCTACGCCGATCACGATCCCGACGACACCGCGCTCACGCTGCGCGCGTTCGAGGAGCACGACCGCCGCGCGCGCGTCGAGATGGTCACGCTCGCCGGCGAGGTGCTCGGCCGGCTGAAGGCCGCACACTACGACGTGCTTCTGCTCGACAACCGCATGCCCGATCTCTCGGGCATCGAGGTGCTCAAGGAGCTGCAGGCCGAAGGCATCCGGATCCCGGTGGTGATGGTGACCGCCGAGGGTGACGAGGACACCGCCGTCCAGGCCTTCAAGCTCGGCGTGGCGGACTATGTCATCAAGCGCGAGGGCTATATCGCGAAGCTCCCGTCGACGATCGAGAACGTTCTCGCCCAGCGCCGTCTCGCCGACGAGAAGGACGGCCTGACGGTGCTCAACGACCTGGCCAAGTCGCTCACGACCATCAAGGATCTCGACGAGGTCATGCGCCGCGTCGTGAGCGCGGCGCGCGAGCTCATCAAGGCCGAGGCGAGCGTGCTCTGGCTCTTCGAGGCCGGGGTGCTGTGGCCGGTCGCGTGGGAGGGGATCGAGGATCGCGCCGCCGAGCCCCTGCGGTTCACGCTGACCCATAACTTCGCGGAGCGCCTGGCGCGCGAGCGCAAGGTGTCCGTGCGGCACCTGCTCGCGCAGGCCGGCGGCCCGCCCCCGACCGCGATCTTCGGGACGTCCGGACAGGCGCTGGCCGTCTCGTTCGTCGGGCCCGAGGGGCTGGTGGCCATCCTGGCGGTCGGCGGCGCGCGCCCGCGCGAGTTCACCGCGGTCGAGGAGCGGCTGTTGCTGGCGCTCGCCGATCACGCCGCGGTGGCCGTCGAGAACGCGCGGCTCTATCGCCGGCTGCGCCAGGAGCTCGAGGCGCGCGAGCGGCTGACCGCGATCCTGGACGTCACGACCGACTTGGTCGCGATCTCGGATCTCTCGGCGCGGCTTCTCTACCTCAACGGCGCCGGTCAGTCGCTCCTCGGCCTGACCGCGGAAGAATCACTCGGCCTGCCGATCGCCGGGCTGGTGCCCGAGCGACTGCGTCCGGTCGTGCAGGACGAGATCCTGCCGACCCTGCTCCGCGACGGCCGGTGGACCGGCGAGGCGGTGCTGCTCGCGCGCGACGGCCGCGAGGTGGCGGTGTCGGTCGTGGCGGTCGCGCACCGCGCCGCGGACGGAGCCGTCGAGTTCCTGTCCGCGATCGTTCGCGACATGACGGAGCGCAAGCGGATCGAGGCGGAGCTGCGGCGCCAGCGCGAGGCCCTCTACCAGACCGAGAAGCTCACGACGATGGGCACGGTGCTGGCCGGAGTCGCCCACGAGCTCAACAACCCGCTGACGGCGGTGACCGGCTACGCGAACCTGCTCCGGCAGGATCTCGCCGGCACGCCGTCGGCGACGCGCGCCGAGAACATCGCACACGCCGCCGATCGCTGCGCCTCGATCGTGCGCAACTTCCTGGCGCTGGCGCGGAAGTATCCGCCCGAGCGCCAGGTGGTGCGGCTCAACGACATCGCGCGCGACGCCGCCGAATTGCTCGCGTACCACCTGCGCGTCGACGGCATCGAGGTGAGGCTCGACCTGGAAGAAGGTCTGCCCGTCCTATGGGCCGATCCGCACCAGCTCCACCAGGTCGTGGTGAACCTGATCACCAACGCCCGCGACGAGCTGCGCAAGGCTCCGGCGCCGCGACGGCTCACGCTGCGCACCCGCGCCGGCAAGACGCGCGGCCGCGTCGCGGTCGACGTCGAGGACACGGGCCCGGGAGTCTCCGCGGAGATCCGCGATCGGATCTTCGAGCCGTTCTTCACCACCAAGCCCGTCGGTCAGGGAACGGGTCTCGGCCTCTCGCTCTGTCACGGCATCGTCGAGGGCCACGGCGGAACGCTGTCCCTCGTCAGCGAGCCCGGCGCTGGCGCGATCTTCCGCGTCGAGCTGCCGGTGGTCGTGCCGCCGACCCCGAGCGGCAAGAACGCGCCCGAGACGACGGCCGCCGTCACCGGCAAGCGCATTCTCGTCGTCGACGACGAGCGCCTGGTGCTGCAGTTCCTGGGCGAGATGCTCGGGGCCGATCACCACACGGTCGACACGGTCAGCGACGGGACGCAGGCGCTCGAGGTGCTGCGGCGGACATCGTACGATCTGATCCTGAGCGACGTCCGCATGCCGTACCTCGACGGCCCCGGACTCTATCGCGCGCTCGAACGCCGGCTGCCCGATCTCTGCCGCCGCTTCGTGCTCATGACCGGCGACGTGCTGAGCGCGGAGATTCAGACGTTCCTGGAGGAGACGGGCGTGCCGGGGCTGAGCAAGCCGTTCGATCGCGGCGAGGTTCGCCGCGTCATTCAGCAGATCGCGGGCGCCTGAGCGGCCTCGCGCGCGGCGGCCCGATCAGCCGCCGAAGCGGCGCCGGGTGACCGCGAGCGACTCGGTGATCGGCCGGGGGAGCCGGTCGCCGAACTGCTTGTTGAACTCGCTGAGCTCGTCGAGCGCCTGCAGCCACTCGCCCGCGTCGCAGCGCAGCGCCTCGCCGAGCTGGTTCGGCGTGACGTCGATTCCGCCGATGTCGATGGCGCCCGAGGCCGGGACCCAGCCGATCGGCGTCTCCTCGGCGCGCCCGGTGCCGCGAATCCGCTCGACCATCCACTTCAGCACGCGCACGTTCTCGCCGTAGCCCGGCCACAGGAAGCGGCCCTCGGCATCGCGCCGGAACCAGTTGACGCGGAAGATCCGGGGCGGCGTCTTCAGGCGCGACCCGATGGCGAGCCAGTGGCCGAAGTAGTCGGCCATGTTGTAGCCGCAGAACGGGATCATCGCCATCGGATCGCGGCGGACCACCCCGACCTTGCCGGTGATGGCCGCCGTCGTCTCCGTACTCATCGCCGAGCCGAGGAAGACGCCGTGGGACCAGTCGAAGGCCTCGAACACGAGCGGGACGACGCCGGTGCGCCGCGAGCCGAAGATGACGCCCGAGATCGGCACACCCTGCGGCTCTTCCCAGTTGGGCGCGATGGACGGGCATTGCTGCGCCAGCACCGTGAAGCGGGAATTCGGATGGGCGGCGGGCCCGTCACCGGGCTTCCACGGCCGGCCCTGCCAGTCGGTGAGTCCGCCGGGCGGCGCGGGGCTGAGACCTTCCCACCACGGCTCGTCCGATCCAGTCAGCGCCACGTTGGTGAAGATCGTGTTCGAGCGCACCATGGACGTCGCGTTGGGGTTCGTCTTCGGACTCGTGTTCGGCGCGACGCCGAAGAAGCCGCGCTCCGGATTCACCGCGCGAAGCTGGCCGCTCGCGTCCACCCACATCCACGCGATGTCGTCGCCCACCGTCCACACCCGCCAGCCCGGCAGACGCGAGACCGCCATGGCCAGGTTGGTCTTGCCGGACGCGCTGGGCATCGCCGCCGCCAGGTAGGTGACGCGCCCTTCCGGATCTTCCACGCCGATGATCAGCATGTGCTCGGCGAGCCACCCTTCCTGGCGCGCCTGCCACGACGCGATACGGAGAGCGTGGCACTTCTTGCCCAGGAGCGCGTTACCGCCGTAGCCCGAGCCGACGCTCCAGATCAGCTGCTCCTCGGGAAAGTGCAGGATGAGCCGGCGGTCGGGCGAGAGGTCGCCGAGCGAATGGATGCCGGCGATGAAGTCGTCGTCACGCCGCATGTGCTGGAACGCGACCTGGCCCACGCGCGTCATGAGGTGCATGCTCGCGACGACGTAGGCGCTATCGGTGACCATCAGGCCGACCCGGCTCATGGGCGAGCCGGCCGGGCCCATCAGGTAGGGGATGACGTACATCGTGCGCCCGCGCATGCTGCCGCGCAGCAGCGCGCCGGCCGTCGCCTTGGCCTCGACGGGCGCGATCCAGTTGTTCGTCGGCCCGGCCCCGTCTTTTTCGCGCGTGCAGATGAACGTGAGCTGCTCGGTGCGCGCGACGTCGGACGGGTGACTCCGGTGCAGGTAGCAGTTCGGGTAGGTCTTCTGGTTCAGCGGCAGCAGCGTGCCGTCCGCCAGCATGGCTTCGATCAGGCCGTCGTACTCGGTCTTGGAGCCGTCGCACCAGACCACGCGCGATGGCTGCGTCATCCCGGCCGCCTCGGACACCCACTTCTGGGCCACGCTGGTCACAGTCATGAGGGGCCTCTCGCGCTTTGGGGTGAGGTTGCTTCTTACAGGAAATTCTCCCCTTGCCGGGCAGGACCGTCAAGAAGAACGTGCTAGCATTCGCCCGTGACGGGCCTCGTCGCGGCCGCCCGCTACCTGACGATCGTCCCCATCCCCGGCGCCGGCCCCGGCCGGGCCGACTCTTTCGGCGGCGCCGCGGTCTGGTTTCCGGTAGTGGGCTTGGGTCTCGGCGTGGTTCTAGTAGGTGTTGACCGGATAACGGGGCTGATTTTTCCCTCGCTCCTCGCCGCCCTGCTCACCGTGACGGCCTGGAAGCTCGTGACCGGGGGCCTCCACCTCGACGGCCTCGCCGACAGCCTCGACGGCCTGGCCGGGCGCGATCCGGCGCACCGGCTCGCCATCATGCGCGACAGCCGCATCGGCGCCTTCGGCGCGATGGGGTTGATCCTGGTGCTCCTGCTGGAGATTGTCGCTGTCTCCGAGCTTCCGCCCCGCCTCCGGGAACGGACGCTCCTCGTCGTGCCGGTCATCGCCCGGGCCACGCCGCCCCTTCTCGCGCGCCTGTTTCGGCCGGCGAGGTCCGAGGGCTCCGGCGCGGCCTTCTCGGCCAGTGTCGAGTGGTGGGCGGCGCCGGTCGCGCTGGCGATGGCGCTCGCAGTGACCTTGGCGGCGCTTCAAGGGCTCGGGGCGCTGGTCTTCGCCCTCTCGGTCGCGTGCGCGGTCGCGGTCGCGTGGTTCATCGTGACCCGGGTTTCCGGAATTACAGGTGACGTTCTCGGCGCGGCCATCGAGGTCGGCGAGCTGGCCGGCCTTCTCACCGTATCGGCCTGGTCGCACCTGGCTCGGTGATTTCCCTTTCGGCCGGCGCGCCGTGATTTACCTGTTTCGGCATGGGGAGGTGGAGATGGCCGCGACGCGCCGATTCATCGGCCATCTCGACGTTCCGCTCTCCAAGCTTGGCGAGCGCCAGGGTGCCGCTCAGGGCGTCCGGCTCTCATCGGTGAAGCTCGACGGCCTGTTCGCGAGCGATCTCGTCCGCGCCCGACGAACCGGAGAGCTCATCGGCGTGCCGCACGGGCTCGTGCCGGTTTCCGTCCCGGCGCTGCGTGAGATGTCGATGGGGCGGTGGGAAGGGCTCACCGCCGCCGAGATCAAGCGGCGGGAGCCGGAGAGGTTCGCCGAGTGGATGGCGCACGTCGGCGAGTTCCCGTTTCCGGAAGGCGAGAGCCTGCCGGATCTCGCGGCGCGGGCGTGGCCGGCCTTTCAGTCGATCGTTGACGCGCATCCCGGACGGGCGATCGCGATCATCGCGCACGGGGGCACGAATCGCGCGCTGATCTGCCGCGCTCTCGGCCTCCCGCTCGGGCGGATCCTCGCGCTCGGACAGGACTACGGCGCGCTCACGGTGCTCGAGCGGATCGACACGACCTGGCGCCTTCGTCGCCTGAACGAGCGACCGGTGCTGTGAGGGAGTGGGTGCGGGGCGCCGGACGATCCCCGCACGGCTGATCGGGAGGGGTAGGCGAGAATTACCGCGTAAGGGTCGGATTCTGATCACCTCCCGCCTGAGCACCAGCCTCGGAACCCGTTGAAAACTATCGTTTCCGGCAGGGCACTAGATATGCACCCCCTCCTCGTTCATCGCGCACGTTGCGCGAGGGGAGGCACGGGAGATGGTCAGGCGGTTGGCGGTCATGGCGATGCTCGGCGGCGCGCTCATCGCAACGGTCGCGCCCGCATACGCAACCGTCTCTCGAGCCGAGGATCGCCGCGCGGTCCCAGGCTCCGACCGTCAGTCCGAAGGCGACGCTCGCGCTCAGTCCGAAGGCGATACCCGCGCTCTCGATACCCTGCTCGAGCGCTCGGGCTTGAAAACTCAGCTCGAGAGTCTCTCCGCGGGCGTTCGCCTTCAGTTCCTCATGGGCCAGGGACGGCTCAGCAGCGAGGATCGGTTTACCGTCGATCGGATCGTGTCGCAGCGCTTCTCGGCCGCCGCGCTCTACGCGCGGATGCGTCTCGAGTTCGAGAAGAATCTCGAGAGCGCCAGGCTGGCGAAGGCGCTGGAGTGGTACCAGTCGCCGCTCGGCAAGCGCATCACCGGCCTCGAGCTCGCGTCCCTGACACCCGATGCGGGCCAGACGCCGGACATCGAGGGCCGCCGGGCCTCGCAGCGGCGCCTCGATCTCCTGCGGCGCCTCGACGCCAGCGGCGGCGCTTCCGACACGACGGTCGACGTCACGATAGCGATCGTGGGCAGCCTCGCCCGGGCCTTCCAGCCCGTGCTACCCGCGATGGCCCGGCTGAGCCGCGGCCAGCTCGAGCACGAGTTGAGTCAAGTACGGAACATCACGCTGGAGCGTATCCGGCGCGCGTGCCTGGTGAATATGCTCTCCGCGTACCGCGACCTCACGGACGGCGAGATCGAGCAGTACGTGCAGTTCGTGGAGTCCGAGGGCGGGCAATGGTACATGAACGTGATGAACACGTCGCTCTTGACCGCGGTCAACGCGGCGGCGGAGACGACCGCGACGGAGCTGGCGGCCGCGGTGCCGCAGCTCGCGCGGGACCTCCGCTAGCCCGCGCCGTCAGGGCGCGATGTGCGCGCCGCAGGCCGTCGCGGGGCTGGGGCCCCGCCGGCCGAGGCGCGCCTATGGACTGCGGAAGCGGATCGTTCCGAAGACCGATTCCGCCGACGAGACCGTGTCGTCGGAGTCGATCGCGATCGAGATGAACCCCGGGTTGTCGGGCTGGGCGCCGTAGATCTTCTGGTAATCCTCGACCACGTTGCGTCGCTCGGTGATCCACTTGCCCAGGTCGGCCGCGCCCGATCGCATCACGACATACGTCACGGTGGACGTCTTCTCGCTCTTCACGATGCTGCCCGCCGGCGCGGTCGAGTCCCAAATGTAGCCGATGATCTGCGAGCGCACCGCCTCCGGGAAGCGGGGCCAGACGATGTAGAGCTGCGCCGCCTGGTCGTCGGTGGCCTTCTTCCGGCAGTCGCCGTTCTTGGGCAGCGTGATCGCCTTCCAGCTCCACTCGAGGATGGGTGTCTCCTTGAGATTGACCCGGCCGCGGATGTCGCGCCGAACCGTCGAGCTCTCGATCTTGCTCTTCATATGGAGGACGCGATGGCCCTCGTTCTCCTCGATGGTCATGTCGTGCTGCGGCAGCCCCCAGGTCTGGCCGCCCAGCCAGCCATCGGGGATGCCGTGAGCGCCGAGCTTCTGACTCTGCCAGTCGTCGATCACGACGTCGGCCGCCCAGGCCGCCACCGCGAGCACGAGCAGGAGCATCACCGCGACGAGCCGTGTCATTGTCCGCTGCTCCTTTGGCGCTATGATACCGTCTCCGCGTGCAGCCCTCCTCTGATTCGATCCGCGTCGACAAGTGGTTGTGGGCCGCGCGCGTGTTCAAGACGCGTAGCCTCGCCTCGGCCGCGTGCGACGGCGGCAAGGTGGACATCAACGCGGAGGCGGCGAAGCCGGCGCGGCGCGTGCGAACCGGCGATCGCATCGAGGTGAGTCTGCCGCGCGGGCGGCGCCGTATCCTGAAGGTCGCCGCCATCGGCGACCGGCGCGGATCGGCGGAGGCCGCGCGGGCGCTCTTCGAGGATCTGACGCCCCCCGAGCCGCCGCGCCTCCGCCAGGCACCGCCGCCGTTCCGCGAGCCCGGCGCCGGCCGGCCGACCAAGCGGCAGCGCCGCGAAATCGGGCGCCTCCGGGGATACTAGTGCGAGCTATAGTTGGTCATCCTGAGGAGTCTGCCATGGAACGGTACGACTGGAACGCGATCGTCGACGGCCTCAACCGGTATCTGCGGCTGCGCTCGATCCCGATCGGGATGAAGCTCTTCGAGACGGTCGAGGCGATGGAGGCGATTCCGAAGATCCGCCGGCCGAAGACGCGGCACACCACCGATCAGATCGTCGCCCAGGCGCGGCAGCTCGGCTGGACCGTCGGCATCACGATGGCCGATCTCATCGGCGCCCAGTGCGGCGCCGTCATCGGCCTGCATCCGCAAGACGACGAGTGGCTCTCCGGCCGCCGCATGGCCGGCGTCTGGTTCAAGAGCCTCGAGGACGCCAGCTTGCATCAGCACGCGATGGACTGCGTGCCGCACGGCCGCTACCGCGCGATGGCGGTCTCGCCGCTGACGTCGGGGCGGCTCGATCCGCCCGACATCTGCCTCATCTACGGCACGCCGGGGCAGATGATCTTCTTCATCAACGGGCTGCAGTGGACGGGCTACAAGAAGCTCAGCTTTACCTCGGTGGGCGAATCGGCGTGCGCCGACTCGTGGGGCAAGGCGCTCAAGACGGGGGAGCCGGCCCTCACGATTCCGTGCTACGCCGAGCGGCGCTACGGCGGGGTGGCCGACGACGAGCTCCTGATGGCGATTCCGCCGCGCTTCCTGCCCAAGGTCATCGAGGGGCTCGCGGCGCTCGACCGGAACGGTCTCCGCTACCCGGTGCCGCCCTACGGGATCCAGTCGGACGCGGGCGCCGGGCTGGCGGTCAGCTATGCGGCCAAGGAGACGAAGACCCCATGAAACTGATCGGCGACGTCTTCGAGGTATTCCGCACCGCGCGCGAGGACAAGATCCGCTTTCTCGAGCGGGTGCCCATCTTCGAAGCCTGCAGCGTGCGGCAGCTACGCGCGGTGGCCGACATCTCGAAGGTGGTCGAGGTCCCGGAGCGGACCACGCTCACCCGACAAGGCGAGCCGGGCGACGAGTTCTTCATCATCATCGACGGCACCGCGCTGGTCACGCTCTCGCTGCACAAGCGTCATCGCCTCCGGCCCGGCGAGTTCTTCGGCGAGATGAGCCTGCTCGACGGCGAGCCCCGCTCGGCGACGGTGAAGGCCGAGACCGACCTGCGCGTGCTCGTGATCAATCGCCTGCACTTCTGGCAGATGCTGCGGGACGTCCCGGAGCTGACACAGCGGATGCTCGTGAACCTCTCGCGCCGCATCCGCGATCTCGAGAACCCCCCGAACGACTGAGCGGATCGGTGGTCGCATCGCTCTTCGTGGTCGGCGGCGCGCGCAGCGGCAAGAGCCGCTACGCCGTCGATCGAAGCCCCGCCGCCGGGCGCATCGCCTTCGTCGCGACCGCCGAAGCGCTCGACGAGGACATGGCGCGCCGCATCGCGCGCCACCGCGCCGAGCGCCCGCCGCACTGGACGACGATCGAGGTGCCGCTCGAGCTGGTGCCGCGCCTGGAGAAGCTCGAGGGCACGTGCGACGCCTTTGTCGTGGATTGCCTCACACTGTGGGTGGCCAATCGCCTGCTGCAAGGCGAATGCGACGACGCGATCCTCGAGGAAGCCGACGCCCTCGCCAGGCTCATCGGCCGCCGCCGATCGGGCTTCATCGTGGTGTCCAACGAGGTCGGCGAGGGCGTGCACCCGGAGACCGAGGCGGGGCGGCGCTTCCGCGATCTCCTGGGCGGCGTGAACCAGCGCGTGGCGGCGGCGTGCGATACGGTGGTGCTCATGGTGGCGGGCATTCCGCTCACGATCAAGGCGCCGCGGGCGGGCGATGACGCGCCTGGCCGAGCTTCTTAGTGCGATTGCGCCGCCCCCGCCGGGCGGCGCCGATGCGGCCGAGCGTCATCTCGACAGCCTCACCAAGCCGGCCGGAAGCCTCGGGCGGCTGGAAGAGATCGCGCTGCGCCTGGCGCTCCTGCGCGGCGGCGCGCCCGAGGTTCGCCACCCCGTCATCTTCACGTTCGCCGCCGACCACGGCGTGGCCGCCGAGGGCGTGAGCGCCTATCCCCAGGTGGTGACGGCGCAGATGGTGGAGAACTTCCTGCGCGGCGGCGCCGCGGTGAACGTGCTGGCGCGCCAGGCGGGGGCGCGGCTCGTGGTGGCCGACTTCGGCGTGGCCGCTCCGCTCGAGCGCTCGGAGCGCCTCGTGGCGTGCCCGATCGGGCCGGGGACCGCGAACATCGCCGCCGGCCCGGCGATGACGCGCGAGCAGGCGGTGAGGGCGATCGAGACCGGCGCCGCGCTGGCCCAGCAGGCGCTGGACGCGGGCGCCGATCTCCTGGCGACCGGCGAGATGGGTATCGGCAACACGACGGTCGCCAGCGCGATCGCGGCGGCCCTCACGGGCGGCGCGCCCGAGCGCGTCACCGGACGGGGCACCGGCGTCGACGACGCGACGCTGGCGCGCAAGGTGGCCGTGGTGCGCCGGGCCCTCGAGGTCAACCAGCCCGATGCGGGCGACGGGCTCGACGTGCTCGCGAAGGTCGGCGGGTTCGAAATCGGCGGGCTCGTCGGCGTGATCCTCGCGGGCGCCGCGCGGCGCGTGCCGGTGGTGCTCGACGGGTTCATCGCCGGCTCGGCGGCGCTCATCGCCGTCGCGCTCGCGCCGGCCGCGCGGCACGCGCTGTTCGCCGCGCATCGCTCCGCCGAGCCCGGCCACGCCCTGGTACTCGATCACCTCGGGCTCACGCCGTACCTCGACCTCTCGCTGCGGCTCGGCGAGGGCACCGGCGCCGCGCTCTTCATTCATCTGGCCCGCGCGGCCGCGCTCGTCTGGAGCGAGATGGCGACCTTCAAGGCCGCCGGGGTGAGCTCTGCGCGCTGACCCCGTGAAGATCGTGCACTGGTCTCTGGCGCTGTTCCTTCTGCTGGCCACGCCCGCCGCGGCGTTCACGACGCGCGACATGCTCGGGCGCGAGGTGACGCTGGCGGCACCGCCCGCGCGCATCGTGTCGCTCGTGCCGAGCGTGACCGAGATCCTGTACGCGCTGAAGGCCGAGGACATGCTGGTCGGTGTCACCGACTTCTGCGACTTCCCGCCGCAGGCGCGGCGCAAGCCGAGTGTGGGCGGGATGGTCGCGCCGAGCCTCGAGGCGGTCGCGGCGCTGCGCCCGGATCTGGTCATCGCCACGACCGAGGGGACGCGTGAGGACACGTTCACGCAGCTCACGCGGCTCGGAATTCCCGTGTACCTGGTGGCGGTGCATCGCGTCGCCGAGGTGAAGGCGCTGATCGTCCGGCTGGGAGGACTCACGGGGCGCCAGGCGGCCGCCGGCTCGATCGTGACGCGGCTTGAGCAGCGGATCGACGCGGTGACGAAGGCCGTGGGCTCGCGCGATCGCCCGCGCGTTCTCTACGTGCTCTGGCCCGAGCCCTTGATCGTCCCGGGGCGGGACACGATCGTGACCGAGCTGATCCAGCTGGCAGGCGGCCGCTCGCTCACCGCGGACGATCCCGATTCCTGGCCGCGCTACAGCCTGGAGGCGGCGGTGGCCGGGCGCCCCGAGGTCATCCTGCTCGCCAATCACGGGGCGGGGACCGGCGCGATCGCCGAGGAGAAGTGGCGGCGCCTCGGCGATCTGCCGGCGGTGAAGGCAGGGCGGCTCCGCTCGGTCAACGGCGACCTCTTGCATCGCTATGGGCCCAGGGTGGCGGACGGCCTCGAGCAGCTGGCGCGCGCGATCCATCCCGAGGCCTTCCAGTGAGCCCGGCGAAGCGACTGGCCCTCGTGCTTGCCGTCCTTGCGGCGGCGCTCCTCGTCACCGGCGCCGTAGCCCTCTTCGTGGGAAGCGCCGCGATCTCGCCGCGCGCCGTCCTGAACGCGCTGGCCGGCCGCGCCGCGCCGGAATCGGTCGAGCGAGTCGTGACGCTGTCGATCCGCCTGCCGCGGATCCTGGTCGCGGTGCTCGCCGGCGGCGCCCTCGCCGTCGCGGGGGTCGCCTTCCAGGCGCTCACGCGGAACCCACTCGCCGAGCCCTCCGTACTCGGCGTGACCAGCGGCGCCGCCTTCGGCGTCGTGATCGGTCAGAGCGTCGGCCTCGGCTGGACCTTCCTTGAGGCCGCCGGCCTGACCGCGTTCGCCTTCGCCGGCGCCCTTCTCGCCGCGGGCCTCGTCTACCTGATCGCGGCGATCGGCCGTGAGCTGTCGATCCAGACGCTGCTGCTGGCGGGCGTCATCGTCGGCATCTTCTTCTCCGCGGCGATCACGGTGATCATCTCCCTGCTCGACCTCAACCGGCTCGGCGGGGTCATCCACTGGCTCCTCGGCAACCTCGCGCCGATTCCCCCGCGGGCGCTGGCCGTGTTCACGCTCTGCGCGGCGGTCGGATTCTGGCTCGTCGCCCGGCGCGCGCGCGAGCTGAACCTCATGGCGCTCGGCGAGGAGACCGCGCTCCTGCTGGGCGTCGGCGCCGAGCGGCTCAAGCTCACGATCTTCGTGGGTGCGGCGCTGCTCACCGCGAGCGTCGTGGCCTTCGCGGGCCCGATCGGATTCGTCGGCCTCATCGTGCCGCACGCACTGCGCATGCTGCTCGGCTCGGACAACCGCCTGCTCGTGCCCGCCTCGCTGGTGGGCGGGGGCATCTTTCTCCTGCTCGCCGATACGCTCGCCCGCAACGTCGTCGCACCCGCCGAGCTCTCGGTCGGGGTCATCACGTCGCTCTGCGGCGCCCCGTTCTTCGTCTATCTCCTCCGCACCCGCTACCGCGCGAACCTCTGATGCCCCCGAAGCTCCTGGAGCTCGATCGCGTGAGCTTCGCGTATCCGAAGCCGGCCGGCCGGCGGGCTTTCGCGCTCTCCGACGTCTCCCTGGAGGTCGGGGCGGGTGAGATCGTCGGCGTGATCGGGCCGAACAGCTCGGGCAAGACGACGCTGATCCGGCTCCTGACGCGCGTGCTCGAGCCGGCGTCAGGCGAGATCCGTCTAGACGGCGCGTCCGTCCGCCGCCTCGAGCGCACGGAGCTCGCGCGGCGGGTGGGCGTCGTGCCCCAGAGCGCGCCCGCCGAGTGTCCGTTCAACGTCGGCGAGCTCGTCCTGATGGGCCGCTACCCGCACGGCCCCGGCCGCTACTTCGAGAGCCGGCAGGACCACGCGGCCGCCCGCGCCGCGATGGAGGCCACCGGCGTCCTCGAGCTCGCCGATCTGCCGCTCGATCATCTGAGCGGGGGCGAGCGCCAGCGCGCGTTCATCGCGCGCGCCCTCGCCCAGGAGCCCCGCTTGCTCGTCCTCGACGAGCCGACCGCGCACCTCGACCTCCGCTATCAGGTCGAGGTCGCGTCGCTCCTGCGCCGGCTGCACCGGGAGCGTGGCATCGCGATCTTGCTCGTCTCCCACGACCTGAACCTGGCGGGCGAGGTGTGCGACCGGCTCATGCTCCTGGCCGGAGGCCGGGCGGCGGCGACCGGCTCGCCCGAGGTCGTGCTGGAAGAATCGCTTCTGTCCTCGGTGTTCGGCTGCGACGTGGTCGTCGACAAGGGCGAGCCGGGGCGACGACCGCTGGTGCGCCTGACCTGGCGGGCATGACATGCGGGGTACCCTGGGGCTTGCCGGGCTCCGCGGCCCGGTCTAGAGTCCGGGCGGGGAAAGCTCACGTGATCGAGGGGATCGAGGTTGCGGTCGATCGGGAGGCGGTGGTCGTCACGGCGCGCGAGCCGTTGACGGTCCTGTCCTCTGCGTTCGTGCGCGGCGGGCTCACCGCCGCCAGGGCCATCGTGAACCTGCACGTACCCAAGGATCTCCGGGAGGATCAGGCGGACATCCTGCTGCCGCGCTTCACGGTGCGCCGCGCGATTCCCGGGCCATGGGTCGGCCTGCTGACTTCCGCGTGGACCGAGCGCGCCGAGATCGCCCACGTGAGAGACCGCGGCCTGAGCGCGATGGCGGTGGTCACGGTGGGGCTTTCGAACCGCGTCGCGGCGGGCACGACACCGATCGCCGCGTGGGCGCCGTCGACGATCAACGCGATCGTCGTCGTCGACGGCGCGGCCGAGCCGGCGGCGCTGGTCAACGCCGTCATGACGGTCACCGAGGTCAAGGCGGCGCTCCTGGCCGACGCCGACGTGCGCTGCGACGACGGGAGCCTGGCCAGCGGAACATCGACCGACGCTGTCGTCATCGCGGCGACCGGCCGTGGCGCGCCGCATCGCTTCGGTGGCCCGATCAGCGACTTCGGCTGGGTGGTCGCGCGCGCGGCGCGCGCGGCGCTGGAGCCGGGCATTCGACGCTGGATGGACGAGCATTCATGAGCGGCCGCCCGTCACTGATCTCGCTCGGCGCCTCGGTCGTCGCTCACGGCGGCCTTCTGGCGCTGCTGTTCTTCGTCTTCGTGTCCGATGAGTCGTTCTCGAACCCGCTCATCATCGACCTGTCGTCGCTCGAGACCACCACCGAATCGGTGAGCAAGCCCGGGCCGCCGGCCGAGCGCGCGGCGGCGGGTCCGCGCCGAGGACCAAAGGGGGCTGGCGCCGAGAAACCCGTCGAGCGCATCGCCGCGGCGCCCGCGCCGCCCGTGCCCGCGAGCCCGGCTCCGGTCGCCACCCCCGAGCCGGCGCCTGCGCCCGAGCCCGTACGGCCGCCGGAGCGCGAAGTCTCGAAGCCCGAGCCGGCTCCTGTCGTGGCCGCGACGCCCGAGCCGGCTCAGTCCGCCGCGCCGAACACCGCGCCCTCGCCTGCGGCCGGTACGAACCCAGCCGCCACCGGAGGCTCTTCGGCCGATGGAGCTGCCGGGCGGACGACGAGCCCCGACGGCGCCTCCGGCGGAGTCGGCTCACGCGTCGCCCTCGCGCCGGGTGGAGCGGGCGGCGAGCCCGGAGCGGAATACGGCGGCTATCTCGCGGGTGTCAGGCGGCGCATCCAGGAATCGCTCCAGTACCCGGCGTCCGCCCGCCGGCGCGGGATCAAGGGGACGGTGAACCTGGAAATCCTGATCAGAGCCGACGGCGCGATCAGCTCGGTCTCGGTCGCCCGCTCGTCGTCGCACTCGGAGCTGGACGAGGCGGCCGTCGAGGCGGTGCGGAGTCTCGCGCGCCACCCGTTCCCCGCCGGCCTGAGACCGCGGCCGTTGAGGGTGACGCTGCCGATCGTCTTCGATCTGCAGTAGCATGCCCCTCGAAGGGCGCATGCCGACCATCGAACGCGGGCAGGACGGCGTCACCACCGAGTACAGCGACGTGGCCGTCGCCGGCGACGGGGTCGAGCGCCTGCTCACCGAGCTCTTCAGCGAGCACTGGGACAAGCTCACCGTCGGGCCTTTGATCGAGGGCGCCGCCTACGAG
>DASRIY010000168.1:0-5075 GCA_035649755.1 Candidatus Methylomirabilota bacterium | reverse complement strand
GCGCCACTGCGCCCAGCGGCCGCTGTTGACGATGCTGCCTTCCTTCTCGACGCCGGACGCGGCGGGAAGCACGAACACCTCGGTCTCGATCCGCGCCGGATCGACGCCGGGCCGCTTCCAGAAGCTCGCCGTCTCGTGCTCGAACAGATCGGCCACCACCATCCACTCGAGCTTGTCCAGGCCCGAGCGGATGAGCCGCGCGTTGGCGCCGCCCACCGCCGGGTTCTGGCCGAAGCAGAAGAGCCCCTTCACCTCGCCGGCCAGCATCGCGTGCGTGAGCGCGAGGAACGCGTAGCCCTTGCCCTCGAAGCCCGGGCCGAGCCTGGGCAGGTACGAGAACGCGAACTCGTTCTCGCGGGTGGCCTTCTCGCCCCACCACGCCTTCAGGAGGCTCACGACGTACTTCGGCGTGTTCTGGAGCCAGTTCGCGCTCTGGGCATTCGCCGCCGCCGGCGTCACGCGCTTGAGATAGCTCGCCAGGTCGGCGTCGGCCTCCACCGGCATCTTGAGATAGCCCGGCAGGCCGTCCCAGTTCAGCCCCTGGTCCGTCGAGCCCTGCACGTTCGACTCACCGCGCATCGCATTCACGCCGCCGCCGGCGACGCCGATGTTGCCTAGCAACAATTGCAAGATCGCGTACGACCGGATGTTCTGAGTGCCGTGGCTGTGCTGCGCCGTGCCCATCGCGTAGAGCCACGTGCCGGCCCGGTCGGGCGCGAAGGTCGAGGTGTAGAGGTCGCAGACGCGCAGATAGGCTTCCTTCGGCGTGCCCGTGATGCGGCACACCGTGTCGGCGTCGTAGCGGGCGAAGTGCTGCTCGAGCAGCCGGAAGACGCAGCGCGGATGCTTCAGTGTCGGGTCGCGCCGCGGCTGACCCTGGGCGTCCAGCGCGTAGGCCCAGCGCGCGCGGTCGTAGCGGTTCGTCGCCGGATCGTAGCCCGAGAACAGTCCGTCGCTGAAGCTGTAGCCGTCGCCGACGATCCACGACGCGTTCGTGTACTCGCGCACGTACTCCTGGTGGATCCGGTTCTTCTCGATCGCGTACTTGATCATGCCGCCGACGAAGGCGATGTCGGTGCCCGAGCGCAGCTTGGCGAACACGTCGGCGATCGAGCTGGTGCGATTGAAGCGCGGATCGACGTGCAAAATGTACGCGCCGCGCTCCTTGGTGCGCGTCAGCCAGTTCATCGCGATCGGGTGATCCTCGGCCGGGTTACCGCCCATGATCAGCACGACGTCCGCGTTGATCATGTCGATCCAGTGATTGGTCATCGCGCCCCTGCCGAACGAGGCCGCCAGCCCGGCGACCGTGGAGCTGTGTCAGAGACGGGCCTGGTGCTCGACGTACACCAGGCCCAGGGCCCTCATGAGCTTGACCAGCAGGTAGGCTTCTTCGTTGTCGAGCGCCGAGCCGCCGAGGGACGCGATGGCCTCCGTGCGGTTGACGGTGCGGCCGTCGAGCGTCGTCTTGAAGGTCTTGTCCCGCGTCTCCTTCACCCGCGCAGCGATGCGCGCGAGGGCCCAGTCCCACGACTTCTCCTCCCAGGCCGTGCCGCGGGGAGCCCGGTAGAGCACCTTCTTGAGCCGCCGCGGGTTGTTGACGACCTGGATGGCCGACGCGCCCTTGCTGCACAGCGTGCCCTCGCTGACGGGATGGCCGGGGTCACCCTCGATGTTGACGACGGTGCCCGCCTTCGTGGAAACGACCTGGCCGCAGCCGACACCGCAGAAGGGACAGACCGTCGTGGTCGGAGTCGAGCCGAGGGTCTTGAGTGGAGGAACCGCGGGGCCGCAGCCGGCCTGGGTCAGTGCCCCGGCCGCGACCGTGCCGGTGGCCAACCCGCCCAGAAACTGCCGGCGCGTCGGCCCCGGAGGATCGTGCTTCGTCTGGTCCTCGTTGCTCACGGCGCCCGCATAGCTTCCGCCAAATCGGCGGGTCTGGCGATGAGACTAAGGTCCAAGGCTCGGTGGACTCATTTCGGGGACTGCCTATCGGTGTAGCGCCGACGGATCGGAACCTTCATCACGAACCCGTCCTGAAGTGCTGCCCCGGCTTCGATCCCATTGGCGACCGCGGTCTGATCCGCCTTCCACGTGCCGCCGGTGCGCGTCACGAAGGCCGCGACGTCCTCACCCGCGCGCGCCGGCCGGGGACGCAGGCGAGCTTCCGTCATGCGCTCGCGCTCGTCGCGGCGAAGCGGGCGGAAGCTCGCGGCGCTGCGCGCGAAGGTCTCGCGGTAGGTCTCGAACGCCCGCGGGGTCGAGATCCCCGCGACGCGGTACACATGGCCCTGATACGCGATCCACGTCAGGTGCATGCGCACCTCGCGGTCCTGCGCGATGAGCTGCGCCGCCGGAAGCCCCGCGATGGTCGTGCGCGTGACCCGGCTCGCATCTTTCTCGTCGAGGCCGTCCTCGCGCGCCCCGGCGACGGGATCGTCGCCGGCGGCGGCGAGCTGAAGCGCCACCACCGCACGGCCGTCCGGCTCGCTCGCGATGGCCGCTACCGGCGTGTTCTTCGTCTTCCATCCGGCGGGCATGTCGAGGGCGAGCGCGAGGCCCGGATGCTGGAAGACGTTCTTCACGAAGATACCGTTCGCCGGATCCGGGCCGATAACGAGACCGTCGAGCCGCGCGAGGAACACGGGACGCGGCGCGGAGATGGGCCGCCCGGGCCCGCGCGTCAGGGTCATCGCGGCCGCCGTCGTGTTCTTGACGCGCTCGGGTGTGGCGGGGTGATTGGCGAAGAAGCTGATCCGTGAGGGATCGCCTCCGGCCAGCGCCTCGTCGCGCTCGAGCGTCTTGAGCATCGACGGCAGCCCGGCCGGATCCCAGCCGGCCTTCGCGGCCAGCTGGATGCCGATCTGATCCGCCTCGCGCTCCTGGTCACGGCTGTAAGGCGCCAGCACGAGCCCGCTCGCCAGCTTGCCGACGCCGCCGAGGATGCCGCCGAGCGTCGGGCTCACGATGCCCACGATGGCGCTCGGCACACCGAAGAGGATCGAGAACGGCGTCGAGGCCTCGATCTGGCGTACCGAATGGCGAGCCACCACGTGACCGATCTCGTGGCCCATGACGCCGGCCAGCTCGTCCTCGCTGTTGGCCAGGGCCAGGAGCCCCCGCGTGACGTAGACGAACCCGCCGGGAAGGGCGAACGCGTTGGGCTCGGTCTCGTCCGCGACGTAGAATTCATAGGCCGCGCCGGGCTGCGGGGTCTGGGCGACGAGGCGGCGCCCGATCTCGCGCACATAGCCGACCAGCGCCGGGTCCTGCACGAGCCCGATGGTGCGCTCGACCTCGCCCGCCGCCTCCTGGCCGAGCTCGCGCTCCTTATTTTCAGAGATCAGCGAGGGACGCGACTCGCCGGTCGAGCAGCCCGCGGCGAGCAGGGCCATCAAGCCGAGGCAGCATTGGCGGCGCGTCATCAAGAGGCGGTCGTCGCTCATGTCGCTGACGGGATGCTGCAGTCAAACGGCGTAGCGCGTCAAGGATTGCTCACGGCAGGGTATACTCGCGGCGCCGACACTTTCGATGGCATGCACTCCCAAGGGGGAAACCATGATCACGGTAACCAGGGCCTGTCTTCTCACGCTGTTGTGCATCGCCATGGTCGGCTGCACAGCCGCGCGGGAAGAGCAGAAGGCGGCCATGAACGCGCCGACCGCCAACATCGCCGGCACGTGGACCGGAAATGCCGGACAGGGCGGCTCGTCCCTGCCTGTCACGATGACGCTGGCCCAGACCGGGACCAACTTGACGGGTAACATCTCCGTCGCCGGCCGTCCGGACGTCTCGGGGCCGGTGAAGGGCACCGTCACGGGCGAGCTCGTCAACCTGTCGACCGCGACGACGACGTTCGCGCAACTCCGCGCCCAGCAGGACACGATGACCGGCCAGAGCTCCATTGGGCAGGTTATCCTTCGCCGCCAGAAATAGCGCGCCGGCCGTCCGGGCGAGCGTCCTCGCGCTCGCCGTTCTGACGTCGGCCACCCCGGGCGCGGGCCTCGCAGCCCCGCGCCCGGGTGTGCCGGAAGGCAGCGCGGTCACCCGGATCGTCGTCCTCCACAGCGAGCGCCTCGAGCTACCGGGCAGCCTCCGCTTCGACGAGAGCCTTCGAGCCGCGCTCGCCACCGGCGGCGGCGGACCGTTCGACGTCTTCAGCGAGTCGCTCGACACCACGCGATTCCCCACCGCGGACGGCCGGCTGGCGCAGCGCGACTACTGGCGCCGGAAGTACGCGGACCGGAAACCCGATCTGATCGTCTCCATCGGTGACGCCGCGCGCGAGTTCCTCGTGCGCCACCGGGCGAGCCTCTTCCCGGGCACGCCGATCATCGCCGGCGTCAGCCGGGGGACGGTCGACTCGCTTCCTCCGGGAATCATCGGATTGGTCACGCGCAGCCAGATGCGGACGACGCTCGAGCTGGCGTTGGGTCTGCACCCCGGCACCCGTCGCGTCGTCGTCCTGGCCGGGGCCTCACCGATGGACCGTCAGGAGGTGGAGATCGCCGTGCGCGAGTTCCGCGCGGCGGCGGCCGCGATCGAGATCGTCGAGCTGGGCCCGCTCCCGATGGCGAAGATCGTCGACGCGGCGGCCTCGCTCCCGCCGAACACGTTGATCTTCTACCTTCATATCCTCCAGGACGGAGACGGCCGCTCGTTCGTCCCGCGTGATGCCCTGACCGCCATCGCCGCGCGCGCGAACGCGCCGATCTACGGGCCCTACGAGACGTTCGTGGGCCGCGGCATCGTCGGCGGCTACGTGTACAGCTTCGAGGCGGCCGCCGCCAAGATCGCCGCGGTCGCCCTCCACATGCTCCGCGGAGAGCGGCCAGTCGGCAGCGCGATCGTCCACGACGCCAACATCTACGTGTTCGACTGGCGGCAGCTCCAGCGCTGGCGCGTCGATGAGCGGAGGCTGCCGGCCGGAAGCGTCGTCCGGTTCCGCGAGCACACGGTGTGGGATACGCACCGCTGGTGGGTGATCGGCGGCATCGCCGCGCTCGTGGCGCAGGCCGCGCTGATCGCCGGGCTGCTCATCAGCCACGCTCAGCGACGGCGCGCCCAGCGGGAGC
>DASRIY010000167.1:0-2861 GCA_035649755.1 Candidatus Methylomirabilota bacterium | reverse complement strand
GCGCGTGCGGCATCCAGCCGTCGCCATAGGCGATCGCGCGCCGCGCACCGTAGGGAAACGCGCCGCCCACGATCACCGGCGGATGCGGCTTCTGCACAGGCTTGGGCCAGGTCATCATGGGCGGAAACTTCACGAACTCGCCGCTGTACTCCGGCTTCGACTTGGTCCAGATCACGCGCATGGCTTCGACGCGCTCGCGCATCGCCTTGAAGCGCGACTTGAAGTCCACCCCGTGGTCGAGCATTTCTTCAGCGTTCCAACCCGCTCCGATGCCAAAGAGAAATCGCCCGTTCGAGATCTGATCGAGGCTCGCGACCTGCTTGGCGGTCTGGATCGGATCACGCTGCACGACCAGGCACACGCCGGTGCCCACCTGCAGTCGCGCGGTGGCGGCCGCCGCGGCTGCGAGCGTCACGAAGGGATCCATCACGTCGTAGTACTTCTTCGGCAGATCACCGCCCTGCGGAAACGGCGAGCGGCGCGACAGCGGAATGTGCGAGTGCTCCGGCGCCCAGAGCGATCCGAACCCGCGCTCCTCGAGTGCCCGGCCGAGCTCGGCCGGTCCCATCGAATAGTCCGTGAAGAAGATCGCCGCGCCGAAGTCCATGGTGGCTCTCCCTGTCTCTGACGTGTGTCTGACGTGTCGGTCGCCTGCGGGCGACAGCATACCTCAGCCGGGCCGCGCCGAATCGTCGTTCCAGTGAGGTAGACAGAATCGGGCGGACGCCTCAGGATATGGCGCCGAGGCCCGCGACCTTTGAAGCGATCGATCGCCGTGCTGGCGCTGCTCGTGGCCGCCCTGGCGCCGGCCGGCGCCCAGTCGGCGGGGCTGAGCCCCGCCGCCCCGCCGCCGTTTCCACCCGCGCTCGAGCGCTACGAAGGTGAGGACGGCCTTTCGCTGGCGGCGGTGCTGGCCCATCGGACCCGCGTCGAGCCGCTGAATCTGGTCGCTACCGTTCTGTTCGCGCTCGCGATCCTGCACACCTTCGCCGCCTCGCGGATCACCTCGTGGTCTCATCGACTCCGAGGCGGGCATCGGCTGGAGCCCGGCGCGGAGTCCACGCCTGACGCGCTGGAAGCGGCGCCGAGCCACGCGCTCGAGTTCAAGGCCGAGCTGCTTCATTTCCTGGGCGAAGTCGAGGCCGTCTTCGGGGTCTGGGTGATCCCCCTGCTCGCTGCCATCGCGCTGGCCCGGGGATGGGGGACGGCGGAAGCGTTCATCGCCCACGGTGTCGACTTCACCGAGCCGATCTTCGTCACGGTGATCATGGCGATCGCCTCGACTCGACCGGTGCTCGAGTTCGCCGAGAGCGTGATCGGCCGCGCGGCTGCGCTCGGCGGTCGAACCCCGCTCGCCTGGTGGCTGGCGGTCTTGACGATCGCCCCGATCCTCGGATCGTTCATCACCGAGCCGGCCGCGATGATCATCGGCGCGCTTCTCCTGGGCCGCCAGGTGCTCGAGCACGGGCCGAGCCGGCAGCTCCGCTATGCCACGCTGGGGCTGCTCTTCGTCAACATCTCGGTGGGCGGAACGCTGACTCACTTCGCGGCGCCGCCGGTCGTGATGGTCGCCCCGCGGTGGGGCTGGGACTCCGGCTTCATGCTGCATACCTTCGGCTGGAAGGCGCTCATCGGCATCGCCGTGGCGAACGCGCTCTACGCGATGTGGTTCCGGAAGGAGCTGGCTGCCCTGCGTCGAGAGGGTGGGAGCGCGGCGACGACAGCCCCGGCCGAGAGGCCGGCTACCGCGTGGGTGGTGGCCGTGCACCTCGGCTTCCTCGCCTGGACCGTATTCGTGGGTCACACGCCGGTGCTCTTCGTCGGCGGCTTCCTGGTCTTCCTCGCCTTCACCCACGCGACCGCCCCGTACCAGAGCCCACTCAACCTGCGCCCGGCTCTCCTGGTCGGTTTCTTTCTCGCCGGACTGGTCGTCCACGGCGCCCTGCAGCAATGGTGGATCGAGCCGGTGCTGAGCCGGCTCCCGGCCACACCGCTCTTCGTAGGGTCGATCGTGCTCACCGCCTTCAACGACAACGCCGCGATCACGTATCTGGCCTCGCTCGTGCCGGCCTTCACTCCCGAGCTGCGCTACGCGGTGGTGGCCGGAGCCGTCACCGGCGGCGGACTGACGGTGATCGCCAATGCTCCGAATCCAGCGGGGCAGGCTATCCTGGGACGCTACTTCACCGGCGGCATCTCGCCGATCGGACTCCTGGCCGGGGCCGCCGTGCCGACCCTCGTGATGAGCATCTGCTTCTTTTTCTTGAGCTGAGGACCTCGATAGCAGCGACGTCCCGTCGCCCGGCCGTCAGCCGAAGAACTCGACCAGGCCTGTTTCGAGGTTGTACATCGATCCGACGATCTTGACCGTCTTCGCCGATTCCAGCTCGGCGAGAACGGCACTGCGCTTGCGGATCTCCGCCATCGCCAGCTCGACATTCTTGCGCGCCACCGCATCCACGAACGCATAGTTCTTGGACGAGCGCTCGCCCGAATACTGGGTGGCCTCCACCGCGGGCCGGATCTTGGTGAGGAGCCCGGTGAGATTTCCGAGCTGAGCGTTGTCGATCGCGCCCTTGATCGCGCCGCAGGCGGTGTGGCCCATCACCAGCACGACCTTCGCGCCGGCGAGCTTGCAGGCGAACTCCATGCTTCCGAGGATGTCGTCGTTGGCGATATTGCCGGCCACGCGCGCATTGAAGACGTCGCCGATGCCCAGGTCCATGATCGTCTCGGCGGGCGCGCGGGAATCGATGCAGCTCAGGATCACCGCCGCGGGATACTGCCCCTTGGCGCTCGCCTTCTGCTGGGCGAGGTAGTTGTGCGGGGACTCCTTACCGACCCGGAAGCGCTCGTTGCCT
>DASRIY010000166.1:0-29290 GCA_035649755.1 Candidatus Methylomirabilota bacterium | reverse complement strand
ACGAGGTCGAGGTTGGCGGCGATGCCCTCGCGGAGGACGGCGCGGTACAGGGCGTCCTTGTCGCCGAAGTAGTGGTAGAGCATCCGCTTGTTCACGGCGGCCGCCCGGGCGATCGCGTCCACCCGGGCGCCGGCGATGCCCTTGGCAACGAACTCGCGCCGGGCGGCGCGGAGGATGCGCTCGCGGGTTCGAACGGGGTCTCGACGCGAAGTAACCATTTAGATACTCGGATGTCGTGAATAGTATCTAGACGGTTACTTATGTGTCAAGCCTTTCGCCCGCCGGGCGCTGGACGCGGACGGCCGATCTCGCGTATGGTTCGGGCACCATGAAGTTCGGCTGGATGACCCTGTCCATGTCGCCGTCGGCCGGGGACGACCTCGCGTGCGTCCACCAGCAGCTCGAGCAGGGCGTGCTGGCCGAGGCGATGGGCTTCGACTATCTCTGGCTCACCGAGCACAACTTCACGGGCGAGTGCGCCTACGCCGATCCGATCCCGTTCGCCGGCGCCCTGGCGGCGCGCACGTCCCGCGTGCGGATCGGGTTCGCCGTCATCCAGATGGCGCTGCACCATCCGGTCCGCCTGGCCATCCAGCTCGCCGTGCTCGACAACCTGAGCCGTGGTCGGCTCGAGGTGGGCATCGGCCGCGGCTCGGCCTACAACGAGTACGAATACGTCGGCTTCGGTCTCAGGAGCGACGACAGCCGCGACCGGATGGAAGAGGCGATCGAGGTGCTGACGCGCGCCTGGACCGAGGAGCCGTTCGTGCACGACGGGAAGTTCTTCTCGGTGCGGCTGCCGTCGGTGCGGCCGCGCCCCGTCCAGCGGCCGCACCCGCCGATCTGGCGCAGCGTCATCTCCGTCGACTCGCTGGTCGAGTGCGGCCGCGCGGGCGTTCCCGTGATGATGTCGCGCGTGCCGAGCGCGCGGATCGCCGAGCGGCTGGCGCGCTATGGCGAAGGGCTCGAGGCCGGCGGGCACGATGCGGCCACCCGGCGGCGCCGGCTCGCCGAGGCGTCGGTGTGGCGCTTCCTCTACGTCGCCGACAGCGAGGCCCAGGCCGAGGACGACGTGCAGGCGGCGACCCTGCACTATCGCCAGCACATGCATCACGTGCGCGAGGCGTACAACCCGGCCGACTTCCGGGTGAACGCGGCGGCGATGAACCCGTGGATGGATCCAACCGTCTCCCATCCGGACGGCGTGCGCTTCGTGCTCGAGACCGGCGCGCTCTACGGAACGCCGAAGCGCGTGGCCGAGCAGATCGCGGCGCTGCGCGACGTCGGGCTCGGCCACGTCATGTGCCAGGCGAGCTGGGGCGGGCTCGCCCACGACAAGGTCGTCGCATCGCTCAAGCGCTTCGGCGAGCACGTCGCGCCGTCGTTTCGCGACGCCTAGCCGATCAGGAGGGCCACCATGCCACGCATGACGGGCAACCGCTACTTCGCCGAGGCGGTGCACGCCGCCGGCATCACCCACGTCTTCTTCGTCCCGACCATCATGCTGCCCGCGATGGCCGACATGGAGGACATGGGCATTCGCCGCGTGGTCACCCACGGCGAGAAGGCGGCGGCCTACATGGCCGACGGCTATGCGCGGGCGTCGCGCCGACCCGGGCTCTGCCTGTCCCAGACCATCGGCTCGGCCAACCTGGCCGCCGGCCTCAGGGACGCTTTCATGGCGTGCTCGCCGGTCATCGCGCTGACGGGCGGCAACGACGCCGCGTCCCGCTACAAGCACGTCTACCAGGAAATCGAAGACTTCCCGATGTGGGAGCAGGTGACCAAGGCGAACTTCCAGGTGGACGCGCTCGCGCGCTTCCCGGATCTGCTGCGCCAGGCGTTCCGCGTCGCGACCAGCGGGGCGCCGGGCCCCGTGCACCTCGAGCTGGCCGGCACCCACGCGCAGGTTCTCGAGCGCGAGATGGAGCTGACACCGCTGTGGGAGGAGCGCTTCATGAAGGTTCCGGCGTTCCGCCCCGAGCCCGAGCCCGACGCGGTGCGGGCGGCGGTGCAGCTCCTGGCGCAGGCCGCGCGTCCGGTCATTCTCGCCGGCGGCGGGGTGATCTGGTCGGGCGCCGAGGCCGAGCTGGCGAAGCTCGCCGAGCAGCTCCAGATTCCCGTGGCGACGTCGCTGAATGCCAAGGCGGTCCTGTCCGACGATCACCCGCTGAACGTGGGCGTGCCCGGAACGTACTCGCGCTGGTGCGCGAATCGCGTCCTCGCCGATGCCGACCTGGTGTTCTTCGTCGGCAGCCACGCCGGCGGTCAGGTGACGACGAACTGGCAGGTGCCGAAGCCGGGCGTCGCCGCGATCCAGCTCGATATCGATCCGGAAGAGCTCGGACGCAACTATCCCCTGAAGGCGGCGCTGCTCGGCGACGCGAAGGTGACGCTGCAGAAGCTCATCGCCGCCGCCGGGTCGGCCGGGTCGCGGCCGGAGTGGCTCGGCCGCGTTCAGAGCCTGGTGCGCGAGTACCGCGAGGAATCGGACCAGATGCGCAGCTCGGGCGTGGTGCCCATCCGGCCCGAGCGCATCTGCAAGGAGATCTCGGACTGGCTGCCCGAAGGCGGCGTCGTGCTGTCGGACACCGGTCACTCCGGCATGTGGACCGGCCAGATGATCCGGCTCACCCGGCCGGAACAGCGCTTCATCCGCTGCGCCGGCTCGCTCGGCTGGGGCTTCCCGGCGACGCTCGGCGCCAAGTGCGCGCTGCCGGATCGGCCGGTGATCGGCTTCTGCGGGGACGGCGGCTTCTACTATCACCTGGCCGAGCTCGAGACCGCGGCGCGCTTCGGGATCGACGCGATCATGCTGGTCAGCAACAACTACGCCCTGAATCAGGAGAAGCACCTCTTCGACTCCGCCTACGGAGGTCAGCAGCGCGGCCGGGCGAAAGAGATGTGGCACTTCAGCCACGCCGTCAGCTTCGCGCGGGTGGCCGAGGCGATGGGCTGCGTCGGCATCCGGGTCGAGCGTCCCGACGACATCCGGCCCGCTCTCGAGAAGGCCCTGGGCGCGCACGCGCCGGTGGTCGTGGAGGTCATCAGCGACGTCGACGCCATGTCCAAGCGGGCGTGGCGGCCGACCGCGTGAGGGGAGAAGTCCCGTGAGCGAATTCGACGGCAAGGTCGTCTTGATCACCGGATGCGGCCGCGTGCGCGGGATGGGCCGAGCCATCTCGCTCGCGTTCGCCCGCTCGGGCGCCGACATCGTCGCCACCGACGTCGCGACCGGCGGCACGCGAAACGAGAACGAGGAAGGCCTGGAGGAAATCCGCATCGGCTGGAAGGGGCTCGAGAGCCTGGCCGGCGAGATCCAGGCGCTGGGTCGCAGCGTACACACGACGGTCGGCGACGTGAGCCGCGCCGCGGACGCCGAGCGCTTCGTCGCCGAGGCGCTCGGGCGGTTCGGCCGCGTCGACGTGCTCGTCAACAACGCCGCCGCGCCGCACGGCGCCGATCGCCGCCTGGTCTGGGAGACGCCGGAAGAAGCGTGGGATCTCGTGCTCGACGTGAATCTGAAGGGCGCGTTCCTGATGAGCCGCGCCGTGATCCCGCACATGCTCGCGCGGCGCAGCGGCCGCATCGTCAACCTGGCGTCGGTCGCCGGCAAGCGCGGCACCGCGCGCCGCGGCGCTTACACCGCGTCGAAGTTCGGGATCATCGGGCTCACGCAGGTGCTGGCCCAGGAGCTGGCGGCCCACGGCATCACCGTGAACGCGATCTGTCCCGGCAGCGTCGACACCAGCCGCCGCGAATCGACCTCACGCCGCGAGAAAGCGCTCGCCGAGCGCGATCCGGCCGCGCCGGTGATGGGCATGCCGCCGACCGGCCGGGTCGCGCGCCCGGACGACATCGCCCGCCTGGCGCTGTTCTTCGCCTCCGCCGAGAGCGATCACATCACCGGCCAGGCGTGGAACGTCGACGGCGGGTCCGTGATGCATTGACGCCGTTCCGCTTCGGCGTCAACGTCCGCGACGCCTCGTCGCAGGCCGCATGGCAGGACAAGGCGCGCAAGGCCGAGGATCTCGGCTACTCCACGTTCCTGGTGCCCGATCACCTCGCCGCCATGCTGGCCACCATCCCGGCCGTGATGAGCGCCGCGGCCGCGACGAAACACCTCCGGGTCGGCACCAACGTGCTCAACAACGATCTCCGCCATCCCGTCCTGCTCGCCCGGGAGGCGGCGACGATGGACCTCCTGACGGATGGTCGGCTCGACCTGGGTCTTGGCGCGGGCTATATGCGGATTGAGTACGAGCAGGCCGGACTCCGCTTCGACCGCGGAGGCGTCCGGGTCGAGCGGCTCGCCGAGTCGATTGCCATCATCAAGGGCTTGCTCGGCGGATCGGAAGTCAATTTCACCGGCCGGCACTATCGCGTCACGGGCCATCAAATCTATCCGCTTCCCGTCCAGCGACCGCACCCGCCCATCGTCGTCGGCGGCAACGGCCCGCGCCTGCTCGCGCTGGCGGCGAAGGAGGCCGACATCGTGAATTTCACGGGCATCACCTTCACCCGTGGCGGCACGGCCCCGGACATGTCAGGCTGGCGGGCGGCGGCGCTCGACGAGCGCATGGGAATCGTGCGCGACGCGGCCGGCGAGCGATTCGACCGGCTCGTGCTCAGCGCGCAGGTGCAGCGGGTGATCGTGACCGATCGCCGCCGCGAGGCGGCGGCGGAGCTGCAGCAGAGCTGGAAGCAGCTCAGCGTCGACGAGATTCTCGAGGCCCCCTACGCGCTGATCGGCAGTGTCGACGAGATGGTGGAGTCGCTACACGCGCGCCGCGAGCGCTGGGGTCTCTCCTATTTCGTCACGTTCGAGCAATTTCTGGAGACCCTGGCTCCGGTCGTCGCGAAGCTCAGCGGCAAATAAGAGCCGACATTCTCCGGAGCGCCGTCAGGACGTCGGCGCCGGCACGCCCGCGGCCGGCATCGGTGTCTGCCCCGCCGGCTCCTCCCGGATCGCCAGCGTGAGCCCGACGGCGACGAAGGCGAGAAGCGCTCCCGAGATGAACGCCCAGGAATAGCTGCCGGTCGCGTCGTGGATCCAGCCGCCGACGCCCGCGGCCAGGGCGGCTCCCGACTGGTGCGAGAGGAAGATCCAGCCCGAGAGCTCGCCCACCGAGGCGCGGCCGAAGATGTTGGCGGTGAGCGTGGTCGTCGGCGGGACCGTGGAGAACCAGTTGAGGCCGAGGATGAATGCGAAGAGATCGAGAGAGGCGACGTCGGAGACGCTGAGGAGAAACAAGAGGGACACTCCGCGCAGCATGTAGTACCAGGCGAGCGGACCCTTCCGGCCGAAGCGGTCGCAGATCCATCCCGACGCGATCGAGCCGAAGATGCTGGTCGCGCCCATCACCCCCAGAGCCTGCGCCGCGACCATCTCGGTGAATCCGTGCTCGACCGCGTGCGGAATCAAGTGCGTCCCGATGAGACCGCCCGTCGTGTAGCCGCAGATGAAGTAGCTCGACACCAGGAGCCAGAACGCGCGCACCTGCATCGCCTCGGAGAGCGAGACGCGCGCAGACGCCGGAGCGCTGCCTGACGTCCTGGCCGGCGTCGCGCCGTAGGGCGCGAGGCCCCGGTCGCGCGGATCGTTCCTCAAGAGCGCGGCGCCCAAGGGGAGGATCAGCACGGCCAGCCCGAGGCCGAGCCAGATGTAGCTCTGGCGCCAGCCGATGGTCAGGGTGAGCCACGTGGCCAGCGGAATCACCACGAGCTGCCCCGCCGACATGGCGGCGCTCGCGATCCCCATGACGAGCCCGCGGCGCCGGTCGAACCATCGCGTGAGCAAGGGGACGGCCGACGTCAGCGTGGCCCCGCCGGCGCCCACGGCCAGCAGAACTCCCGACGCCAGATAGAGATGCCAGAGGCGCGTCATGTAGGCCGATGCGAGAGCGCCGAGGGCCATGAGGCCGAGCGACGCCGTGAAGACCGTCCGCGCTCCCCAGAGGTCGGCCGCCCGTCCGGCGAACGGCGCCAGGGCGCCGTAGAGCAGAAGCGAGAGGGCGGCGGCGATGGACAGGGCCGTTCGGCTCCAGCCGAGCTCGGCTTCGATGGGCTTGATGAACACGCCGAACGCCGAGCGCAGCCCGCCGGCGGCGATCATGATCACGACCAGGGCGCCCAGGACGACCCAGGCGTAGTGAACCCGACGCGGCATGCTCGCTACTCACTTCCTCCGGTGGTGTGATGGGTACGGGGAAGCCAGTATAGCCGGGTGCTACTCTGAGCGAACAGAGGGGGTGTGTTCATCACCCTCGAGGGACGGACCCTCCACACGCTGTGCCTCTTCGGCGAGGCGCGCGATCTCGACGTCCTCGGCGCTTACACCCTGGAAGGGTTCGGGCTGGGCATCGATCCTGTCCAGCGCAAGCTCATTCCGACGTGCCAGTACGGAGCCGCGGCGGCGTAACGGGCGCTTACTTCGCGGGTGGACGCCAGCCGATGCGCTCGCCGTCGGCGGTGATGCCGATGAAGACGATCGCCATCTCGTCGGTGGTTCCCTCGCCCCAGTACACCTCGCGCGGCGGCTTGCTCGGCTGACGCAGGTTCTCCGCGGAGTTGTCGAACACGGCCACCATGTCGATGCGGGTGCCGCCGGGGAGCGGGACGGGCTTCGTGAACGTGTAGTTGCCTTGCCAGTTGAAGTCCCAGTCGTCGATGTAGATGAGCGGGCGGACGGTCCCGTCGGGATAGGTCGCGGTCACCTTCATCTCCCGCCCCAGGAGATGCATGTGCGGCGCGATCGAGTTCGCGTGCAGATCCCGGCCCGGCGGCACCGTGAACGACGCGCTCACCTCGTGGCGCTTGGCCCCCGGCGGAATCGCGAAAGCGCGGTTGAGGACCGCGATGCTACGCTGCCGCTTGTCGATCGGGCCCTTCGCGAAGTGCAGGCCGAGGCGCGTGCGATCGGTGCGGCGCTCGGGCGACTCGTTGTTGTAGTGCATCTGCACCACGACCCTGGCACCTTTCGGCAAGAGCATGCCGACGCCGTCGTCCATGACCCGCGGCTGGATGCCCGGCGCCCAGCCGGAGAGTCCGCCGGCCGGCGCGAAGCCGGGCCCGCCGAAGCAGGAATAGCCCGGATCGGGATCGGCGCGATCGAGCGCCTCCGCCGCGGTGCCGGTATCGATGAAGGACAGGATGTGATGGACGATCTTTCGATCCCCCGGCGCCCACTCGGCTTTGGTCACCCAGCGGTCCTCGGGGAACGACGTCGGGATCACGAAGCAGCGGTAGACGTCGCTCGCGCGCGCGGCCACCGTGTAGGGCTCGGGCATTTCCAGCACGTGATCGGGCTGTCCCAGGCGCCACCCTGTCGGAAACACCTGGGGTGGCGGAAGCTTGGCGGGGTCTCCCTCGGGCGCGCCCGCCTCGATCCAGGCGACCAGCGTCTTGAGCTCGGCGTCCGGGAGGCGGCGGGGCTCGAGGAACTCGCCGAACCCGGGGACGGGCTTCCACGGGGGCATCACGCGGCCCTTGACGGCATCGCGAATGTCGTCCCGCTTGTCGTACGCGTCACGGTAGGTGATGAGCGAGAACGGCGCGTGCTCGCCCGACCGGTGGCAGGTCTGGCAGCGCGCCTGCAGAATGCGGACGACCTCGTTGTTGAAGGTCGGGGCCGGCTCCTGCGCCGGCGCCGACGCCGAGAGCAGGAAGACTACCGGCAGAGCCACGATGAGAAGGCGCGTCCACATCGGAGGACCTCCGCGACCGGTCGGATGCATTCCCGACACTAGCACGCCGTTGACTCCGCTACGAATCTCTTCCACCATCCGCGGGAGAACGTGACCGCCGTGGACTCCGCCGAAGCCCGTCGTCAGCTGGATGCGTCGTGGCGGCAGATCATCGCCGCGATGCACGCGTCCGGCCGCCAGGCCGTGCTCGCCATCACCGGCGGCGGCAGCGGCGCGATCGCCGAGCTGCTCCGGGTGCCCGGCGGCTCGCGCCTCCTTCTCGAAGCGGTCGTGCCCTACGACTCGCGCGCGCTGGCCGAGTTCGTGGGGTTCGAGCCGGAGCAGGCCTCCAGCGTCGAGACGGCGGTGGCCATGGCGCGGCGGGCGCGCGAGCGGGCTGCGAAGCTGGCGCCCGGCGGCGCCCGAACGATCGGCCTCGGCGCCACGGCCGGCCTCGTCACCGATCGGCCGCGGCAGGGCGAGCATCGCTGCCACATCGCGGTGGCGACCGCGGCCTCCAGCGAGACGTGCTCGATCGTGCTCGCGAAGGGGCGCCGCGACCGGCCGGGCGAGGAAGACGTGGTCGCGCGCGCGATCGTACTGTGGCTCGCCCGGGGCTGCGGAGTCGAGGCGCCCTCGCCGAGAATCCTGCTCGACGCCGACGAGCGGTACGCCGAATCGTGACCGATCTGATCGACGAGCTCGTGGCCGGCGCCGTCGAGCGGGTGACGGCATGGGCCGACGGAACGCTCGCCCGGTCGACACCACCACCTCGCAGCGTGCTTCCCGGCTCGTTCAATCCGCTCCACGACGCACACCTGCTGCTGGCGCGTGTCGCCCAGGAGTTCACCGGGGCGCCGGTCGCCTTCGAGATCTCGGTGACCAACGTCGACAAGCCGCCGCTGGCCGCCGCCGACGTGCGAGCCCGGGTCGCTCAGTTCGCCGGGCGCGCGCGCGTCGAGCTGACCCGGGCGCCGACGTTCGTGGAGAAGTCGCGTTTGCTTCTCGCCGTCACCTTCGTCGTGGGCGCCGACACCGCCGAACGGCTGGTGGCGACGCGCTACTACGGCGACGAGACGCGCATGAACGCCGCGCTCGAGGAGATGGCGGACCGGGGTTGCCGGTTTCTGGTCGCCGTCCGCGTCGACGGAGCCGGTCGCGTACGCTCGCTGGCCGACGCGGCCATTCCCCCGAAATTCGCCCGGCTCTTCACGGCGATCCCGGAGAGCCGGTTCCGCATCGACGCCTCGTCGTCCGCCATCCGCGCGCGGCGCAGCGCGGCGCCCTGACGCCTACTCCCGCCAGTGCTCCGGAAGAATGCTCTGCACGTCCGCGATGGCGCACCGCTCCGCCATCCAGCGCTCGCTGTAGAGACCATCCTTGTAGAGCGATTGCTGGGATTCGTACACGGTGACCGGGCCCTTCAGCGCCGCCGTCAAAGGCCGGAGCGCCGCCGCGTCGAGCAGTGAGCCCGGCGCGCCCGCCATGACGAGCGTGGCGGCGGTGACCCGCGGTGCCAACCCCACGAGGTCGAAGTTGGCGAGCGTGCGGCGCACCGCACCGGCGCGCGCCGGGTGCAGGCGCAGGTAGTCGTTGATCTCCTCCAGCGGATACGCCTGGGTCTTCGGGGCAAGCTCGGCCGTCCGATAGAACAGCGCGGGCGCGGTGACCGCGTGAGTCGCACCTTTCCCGAGGGCCGCGGTGATGAGCGCGACGTCGTTGCCGGCCACGACCACGCGCGCGGGGTCGACCTCGCGGCGGGTGAGCAGGAATTCCAGCCCTCTGATGCTGTCGGCCACGATGCCGCGGAATGGATAGGACGCGGCGTCGTCGATGCCGTCGGTGAAGAGCCCGGGGAACATCGCGGCGTAGGGCGAATCGGCGTTGCGCTGGCCGCGGCCGGCCAGCGAGAAGGTGACGTAGCGGCTTCGTTGTAGATTCGCCGTGCCCTGAGGGATGATCTCGAGCACGCTCTGATACTTCGGCGCGTAGTAGATCGCGGGAAACGGACCGGCGCCGTTCGGGATGCTCAGATAGCCGAACAGGCGGTACGGCCCGAGGCTCGAGAGCCGCACGCCGTAGAGCGTCGCGAACGCCGTGCTCCTGAGCGGGAGGGGCTCGATCTCCGGACGGGCGGGACAGCGCGAGAGCTCGTCGAGAGCGTGCTGCCAGTAGTCGTGCATGGCCGTCATCGTCTCACCTCGCTCGCGCCCTGAAGATGGCGCGCGAAGAACGCGTCGACGACGGCGGTGTGTCGCGCGCGCCCGGCGTCGTGCCCGTGCCCGTCGTAGGGATAGAGGTGCTTGTCCTTCGAGCCGATGC
Source organism: Candidatus Methylomirabilota bacterium (assembly GCA_035649755.1). Taxonomy (GTDB): domain Bacteria; phylum Methylomirabilota; class Methylomirabilia; order Rokubacteriales; family CSP1-6; genus AR31. The sequence continues at coordinate 19,283 of DASRIY010000166.1, read as the reverse complement.
GCTCGAACAGCGCGTAGCCGGTCTCCGGCGGACACACGTTATCTTGCAATCCGACGTTCACGATGATCGGGCATGCGATGCGGTCGGCGAAGCTGATCCCGTCGAAGTAGGCGAGCGTCTCCTCCACGTCGGCGCGCCGCTCGGGATTGAGGCGCAGGTAGTCGTTGATCTCCTCGTAGGGGTAGGTGTGCGTGAGCTCGATGGCGTCGACGAAGCCGCAGAGGTACGGCGCTCCAGCCGACGCGGCGCGCACCTCGGGGCGCATGGCCGCGGTGGTGATCGTCAGGCCGCCGCCCTGGCTGCTGCCCGTCACGCCCACGCGCGCCGGATCGACCTCGGGGCGCGACAGGAGGAAATCGATGCCGCGCCAGGTGTCGACGTAGAACCCGCGATAGGCGTACGTGTGCCGGTCCACCATGTTGTGAGTTAAAAGATTTGGATAGCCTGGGTTGAACTGGCGGTTGCTGCGAAGCTTGCCGCGCGGCGCGACCGACAGGGCCGCGTAGCCCTTCCGCGCCCACTCCTTGGGAATCGGCGGATCCATCTGATAGCCGGGCAGGAGCACGATCGCCGGCGCACGCCCGGCCCGGCCCGCCGGCCGGCAGTACCAGGCGGCGATGCGCACGTGGTCGATGCTCGCGTAGAAAACCTGGAAGGTCTCGATGTCATCAGACGTCCGCAAGGGATCGGGGACCATCTCGGGCTCGAGCGGAACTGTCGACGCCTGGCGCATCACGTCCCCCCAGAAGGCGTCGAAATCGCCGGGCTTCCTCACCTTGGACCGGTACTCCGCGGGCAGCGCTCTGGGCACGATCTCTCCTCTTGGTAGACCTCTAGGTGAGCGGCGGGCGGCCGAGCACGAGATCGGCCGCCTTCTCCGCGATCATCAGGACGCAGGCGTTGATGTTGCCGGAGACCAGGTCGGGCATCGCCGAGGCGTCCACGACGCGGAGCCTCTCGACGCCGCGTACGCGGAGCGCCGGATCGAGCACCGCCTCCTCGCCCGCGCCCATCGCGCACGTCGCGCAGGGGTGATGGGCGGTGATCGCGGTGCGGCGTACGAACGCGTCGATCTCGGCGTCGGTGCGGCACTCGGGCCCCGGCGCCGTCTCGCGCCCACGGAACGGCTCGATCCCCTTCCGGCCCGCGATGTCGCGGCCGAGCTTCACGCCCTCGCGGATGGTCCGAACGTCCCGCTCGGAGGCCAGGAAGTTCTGCATGATCCGGACCGGCGCGGTCGGATCGGCGGACTGCAGACGCACCGCGCCGCGGCTCTCGGGGTGCAGCATGACCGGCCGCAGCCCGAAGCTGTCCTCGTAGGGCGGCGTGATGCCCGGGAACCACGGATGCGCCTTCGCCGGCGCGCCACGAAAGAGAAACTGGATGTCCGGCACCGGGAGCTCTCGGCGCGTCTTGAGAAACGCGTGCAGACGGCTTGGCAGCACGGTGCCCGGCCCGGTGCCGAACAGATAGGCGCGGGCCATGTTGATCGCCGTGCGATCCATGCGCATCTCGGCGTGGAACGGGCCGCGACCGCGCCGGGCGTGGTGCACGTCGACCGAGAGATGGTCCTGGAGATTCTCGCCCACGCCGGAGAGGCTCACGCGCGGCGTGATGCCGATCTCGCGCAGATGGTCGGCCGGGCCGATCCCCGAGAGCATCAGGAGCTGCGGGGTGTTGAACACGCCGCCGGCCAGCAAGACCTCGCGAGTCGCGAGCGCCTGCTCGAGCCGGCGATCGCGCGCGTACTCGACACCGGTCGCGCGCGATCCCTCGAGCAGGACGCGCGTCGCGAGCGCGCTCGTCTCGACCGTGAGATTGGGGCGCCGCATCGCCGGCCGCAGGAACGCGATAGACGCGCTGCCGCGCCGGCCGTTCTTGATGGTCCACTGGGCGAGCCCGAAGCCCTCCTGGTCCTTGCCGTTGTAGTCTTCGGTGAACGGCCAGTCGGCCTCGCGCGCGGCATCGAGCCAGCCGTCGAACAGGGGATCGCGGTTGCGCGTGCCGATGACGGAGAGCGGGCCGTCGCCGCCGCGCCAGGCGTTCTCGCCCTTCTCCCAGCTCTCGCAGCGCTTGAAATAGGGCAGGACCTCGGCGTACGACCAGCCGGGGCAGCCGTTCCGCGCCCATCGGTCGTAGTCACCGCGGTGACCGCGCACGTACGCCATGACGTTGATCGACGAGCTGCCGCCGAGCACCTTGCCGCGCATCGCCTCGATCCGGCGGTTGTCGAGCCGGGGCTCGGGCTCCGTGTCGTAGCCCCAGTCGAACATCCGGTGCTCCCAGATCTTGCCGAGCCCGATCGGGACGTGGATCAGGGGATGCGTGTCGCGCCCACCGGCTTCCAGAACCAGCACGCGAATCGAAGGATCGGCGGTGAGCCGGTACGCGAGCACGCAGCCCGCCGAGCCGGCGCCGACGATGACGTAGTCGTATTCGCGGCGCGCGGCCATCTCTATCTCACCGCGCGAGCCGCGCACCGAGGCGCGCTCCCCGCAGCCTGGGCTCGAGCACGTCGCGCAGCGCGTCGCCAAGCAGATTGAATCCCAGCACGACGATGAAGATGGCAAGGCCCGGGAAAATCCCGGCCCACGGCGCTTTCGTGATGTGTCCCTGCGCGGCGGCGGTGAGCATCCCGCCCCAGCTGGGCACGTCCGGCGGCACGCCGACGCCGAGAAAGCTGAGCGACGCCTCGAGGATGATGGCGAAGCCGAGGTAGTAGGTGGCCAGAATCAGGTAGATGGCCAGGCAGTTGGGCATGATGTGGCGCACCACGACGCGCGCCGAGCGCGCGCCGATGGCCCGGGCGGCGACGACGTACTCCATCTCCTTGACCGACAGCACCTGCGAGCGGACGGTGCGGACGACCGGTGCCAGCATGCCGATGACGATCGCGATGATCACGTTGTTCAGGGACGAGCCCAGCACGGCCATGATGGCCAGCACGATGATCAGGCCCGGCACGGCCATCATCGCGTCCACCACGCGCTGCGCGACCAGGTCGACCCGCGGCCCGGCGTAGGCCGAGACCATGCCGACGAGGAACCATCCGGTTACCCCGATCAAGACGGAGCCGAGGCCGACGTACAGCGAGATCCGTGCGCCGTAGATGATCCGGCTCGCGATGTCTCGCCCAACGTGGTCGGTCCCCATGAGGTAGGCCGGGCCCGGGGCCACGTAGACCGGGACGCGATTGTTCGCCTCTCGGATGATCTGACGGGGATCGTGCGGGGAGATCAGCGGCGCGAGAAGCGCCGTCAGGACGAGCGCCAGCACGATGAGGCCCCCCATGGCCCCCAGCGGCTTGCGTCCGGCAAACTTGATGACGGCCGCCCAGGGAGCGTGCGCCGGAGCCTCGGAACGCGTGTCGGGGATCGTCCTCGCGACTACAGCCTCTCGGCCGGCCAGCATCCCGTCCTCTATCGGTAGCCGCGCCTCGGCCGGTGGGGCCCCAGCCCTGCGGCGGCCGGCGGCGCGCACTTCGCGCGGCATCGCGGTCACTGGTACCGGACCCGGGGATCGAGCACGCCGTACGAGAGGTCGATCAGTAGGTTCAAGGTGAGCACGACCGCGGCGATGAGGACGACGATCGCCTGCAGCACGATGAAGTCGCGGTGGATGATGCTGTCGATCAACAGGGTTCCCATGCCCGGCACGGCGAAGATGGATTCGACGATGATCACGCCGCCCAGAAGCCGCGCGAACTGATAGCCGGAGACCGTCAAGACAGGCAGGAGCGCGTTCTTCAGCGCGTGCCGGCCGACGACGGCGAGCTCGACGAGGCCCTTGGCGCGCGCGGTCCTCAGATAGTCCTCGCGCATCACCTCCAGCATCGACGAGCGCGTCACCCGGGCCGTGAAGGCGAGATCGTTGAACGCGAGCGTCAGGGCCGGGAGGAAGAGCTGCTGCAGATTGAGCACAGGATCGTCCCACAGGGTCGCGTAGCCCAGAGGCGGCAGCCACTCGAAGAACGTGGCGAGGGCGTACACGATGAGGATCCCGAACCAGAAGGTCGGCAGCGCGATGCCGATGCTGGAGAAGATCCGGCTCAGATAGTCGAGTCCGGTGTCCTGCTTCACCGCCGAGACGATGCCCAGCGGGACGGCCGCGCAGACGGCCAGCAAGATCGCCATGACCGCTAGCTCCATGGTGACGAGGAACCGATCTCGCAGATGGCTCCAGACCGGAGTCTTGTACCAGAGCGACGTGCCCAGGTCGCCGCGCAGCACGTTGCCGAGCCAGCTCGCGTACTGGACGTAAAGCGGTCGGTCGAGGCCGAGCTTTTGCCTGAGCTGCTGGAGCTGCTCGGACGAGACCGAGCCGCTGTCGCCTTCGCCGCCGGCCAGGATCGTGAGGGCGGGGTCGCCCGGGACGATCCAGAAGAGCGCGAACACCAGGATCGTCGCCACCAGGAGCGTGGGGACGAAGAGCACCATCCGGCGCAGCGCGTACTTGCCCATGGTCGCGCGATCAGTTCTTCGGCATCGGAGCGTCGGGGTCCCACCACACGTGCTCGAACTGCTTCACGATCTGCTCGGAGCCGGGCACGTGAAAGTTCTGGATCCGGTAGTCCATCATGCCGCCCGACGACCCCCAGCTCAGCGGCACCACGTGGCTCTCGCCGCCGCGCAGGATCTCGACCGCTTCCTTCAACAGGCGCAGCCGCTTGCCCGCATCGAGCTCCCGCGCCTGGGCCTGAATGATCTCGCTCAGCCGCGGATTCTTCCAGCTGTCGGGATTCTTCTGGCCGCCGATGACCAGGAAGTGCTGGTTCAGATAGTCGGCTGGATCGAGAATGATGACACCGGACGAGTCGAACGAGGCGTGGTGCGTCTCCCGGATGATGCGATCGACCTGCGTGGCGCGATCCACCGGCTCGACCGTGAAATCGACGCCCAGATTCTTCCGGAGCTGCTCGGCGACCACCTCGCCCAGCTTGACGACGACGGGAGGGTTACCGATGTTGAGCGTGGCCTTGAAGCCGTTGGGGTAGCCGGCGGCCGCCAGCAGCGCCTTGGCCTCGGCGAGATCCTGGGTCTTCGGTTGCCGCCACCCCTTGGTCTGCGCGAGATCTTCCGGCGATTCGACGATCTTCCCGCCCTTGTTCGGCAGGAACGTTCCGACCGAGCCGAAGCAGCCGAAGGACTCCACGCACCGCACGATCTTGGTCAGCTCCTGCCGATCGACAGCCAGAAAGATCGCCCGCCTGACTCGCACATCCTGAAAGGGCGGCTTGTTCATGTGCAAGACCAGATAGGTCTGCACGGCCTCGGAGATGTAGACCGCTCTCACGCGGCCCTTGGTCTCCCGCTGTACTCGCATCGGATCTTCGGTGCCGTACGATCCGATGGTCGGCCCCTCGGTGGTGTGAGCCTGCCCCACCTGCATCGCCGCCAGGCGGCGGTTGTAGTCGCGGACGATCGTGAAGATCATGCCGTCGAAAAACGGCAGGCCCTTCTTGAAGTAGTTGGTGTTGCGCACGTACTCGATCGAGATGTTCGGCTTGAACTCCTTGAGCTTCCACGGGCCGGAGCCGATCAGCTTGCCGGGCTTCTGCGCGTCGTCGGCCGAGAGGCCCTGAGCCACGTGCTTGGGGTACATCTTCATGTACTCGGAGGCGAGATTCACGAGGAACAGCGGGCTCGCGAAGTTGATCGGCACCCGGACGGTCCGCGGGTCGATCACCTGGGCGCTCCCGTGCTCGTAGAACGTCCGAAGCACGCCGGTCCGCACCCGGATCGCGCCGGGCTCGACGATCCGGTCCAGGGAGAACTTGATGTCATCAGCAGTGACCGGCTTCCCGTCGTGCCACTCGGCCTGGCGCAGTCGAAAGGTGTAGGTCTTTCCGTCGCGGCTCACCGTCCAGCTCTCGCACAGGTCGCAGACGATCTCGTCGGGGTTGACCGGGTTGTGGTAGACGAGGCCGTTGAACTGAGGTCCGGACGGCATCAGGCAATCCGGGAGCGTGCCGCAGGCGTGGACGTCCCACTGACCGGGGTTGAAGCCGGTCACGCCCCGCAGGATCATCTTCTGGTATTTTCCCCGCGCGACCCAGTCGGGCGGCCAGGGGAACGTGAACGTCTGCCCCTCCGCCGAGGGCGTCTGCGCGGCCGACGGCGCGGCGGTCAGCGCGCCGAGTGCCAGGAGCAGCGACGACAGGAGGACCGAGCCACGGGACCGACCCGATGCGAAACACCGCATGATTGCGCCTCCCTGACCGTAATCCATGGGCGCGCCTCGGCCGGCGGGGCCCCAGCCCCGCGACGGCCTGCCGCGCGCACATCTGGAGGAACCCGATGCCGACGTTTGCCGCTTCAGCCGATCTGCAAATGCACTATCTGGTCGACGACTTCACCGACCCATGGACGCGGCCGGAAACGCTCCTGCTGCTGCACGGCAACGCCGAGAGCAGCCGGGCCTGGTACGCGTGGGTGCCGATCCTCGCGCGGCGGTTCCGGGTGGTGCGGCCCGACATGCGCGGCTACGGCGCCTCGACGCCGATGCCGCGGGACTTCAAGTGGTCGCTCGACGTCATCATCGACGATTACTGCCGCCTCATGGACTCGCTCGGCGCTCAACGCTTCCACCTGGTGAGCGCGAAGATCGGCGGCGTCATCGGGCGAGCGTTCGCCGCGCGCCGTCCCGGTCGCGTGATGACGCTCACCGTCATCGGCTCGCCGCCGCCGCTTCGCAAGGGCGCCGACCGCATCCCGGCGCTCACGGAGGAATTCGAAACGAAGGGGGTCGAGCACTGGGCGCGGCGCACCATGGCCGGCCGGCTCGGCGACCGGTTTCCCGCGGTCGGGGTCGACTGGTGGATCAAGTTCATGGGTCGCACACCCCTCTCGACCCTGGTCGGCTTCAACGCCTCGATCAACTACTCGGACATCCGGGCTGACGTGCCGAAGATCGCCTGTCCGACGCTGGTCATCACCACCGACGAGAGTGGTCTCGCCTCGGTGGAGGAGACGCGCGCGTGGCAGCAGCAGATCCCGAATTCCGAGCTACTGGTTGTTCCGGGCAACTCCTACCACGTCGCGGCGAGCGACGCCGAGCGGTGCGCGCAGGCCACGCTCGACTTCATCGCCCGGCGCGGCCCGCGGTAAATCCACGAGCTACCTGACCTCGACCAGCTCCAGCGCCTCGCGGCTCGGGCCCTCGATCATCACCGCACGCGTCGCGCCGAGCTTGTAGGGCTCCTCAAGGAAGCGCACGCCCTCGCCGCGCAGCTTGGCGACCCAGGCGTCGAGATCGGCGACGCCGAGCCCGATGTGGTCGTACAGGTGCCCGCGCGGGCTCACGAGGGGCTGCTCGCCCTGCCGCATGTACCAGAGGAAGGCCACGTCGCCGAACACCACCGCGGCCGACGGTGACCGGAACATCCCGTCAGGCTCGAGCGCGGGGAACGTGCGGTCGGCGCCGCGCGCCACTTTGCAGGTGGCCTCAGTCATCTGCGCCGGGGCGGTGCGCCCGGCGTACACCGGCGCGTTGAGGTGCTCCTGGTACCAGAGCTGGGCGCAGTACGGGTCTTCCTGGAAGAAGTGGACGTGGTTGAAGCGCTCGGCCGGATGGTTGCCCGCGTATTCGACCAGCGCGTTGTCGGGACCCTTCATGTACGCGAAGCCTCCGACGCGGGTCGGCTGCACGGCGCGCGCTTTGGCGTCGGCGATCTGCGGCTTCGTCAGTCCGAGGACGCCGCCGGTGCCCGGCCAGGTGTCGCTGCTGATGAAGACCGAGTGGCCGTCGTCGCCGGTGTAGAGCGGCAGCAGCGTGACGTCCGGCCGGCTCCGGTAGGTCTCGAGGCTCTTGCGCGAGTCGGTGACGTGCCAGCCGAAGTGCCAGATCGCGGTCTGCGGCGATGTGGGCGGTGGCGCGGCCACCTTCGTGAACAGGACCAGGACGTTGTTCGGCGACGCAAGCGCCGGCAGCCCACCCCAGCTCGTCTTCGCCGTGGAAGGGAAGTGCCGGGTGTAGAAGTTGATCGCCGCATCGGGATCGACGGAGTTCAGATGGAGATGATGGAACCCCGGAGCCGGCAGCATGTCATTGCTCCTCGGCGGCGGCCCTCTCGACGAGCCGTTCGAGCGTCTCGTAGGGCTGGGCGCCGACGACACCGTAACGGCCGGCGACGAACGTGGGCACGCCCGTCACGCCGAGCTGCCGCGAGAGGGCCCAGTCCTCGTCGACGGCGTCCTTGAAGGTCCGCTTCTCGATCACCTCGCGCGCCTCGTCGACCGGGAGGCCGACCTGCTTGACGATGTCCAGGATCACGTCGGGATCGCCGATGTTCCGCGCTTCCACGAAGTAGGCGCGGAACATCGCGTCGTGAATGGCCTCGCCGCCCGGCTGCGTGTCCGCCCACTTGCCGACTTCCTGAGCGAGGCGGCTGTTGTAGGTCATGGTGCGCTCGCCGTACGGCAGGCCCTCGGCGTCCATGCGAGCCTTCATCTGCGCGTTCATGGCCTTCCTATCCACGCCGCGCCCGGCGAACAGGTCGGCCAGCGAGCGGCCTTCCACCGGCGTTTCCGGGTGGAGCGGGAAGTGCACCCACTCGATCTTCACGTTGTGCTCGGTCCGGAGCTTCTCAATACGCACGGTACTGAGATAGCACCAGGGTCAGACGTAGTCGGAGAAGACCTTGACCGTCAGCAGCTCGCTCATGCGACCTCCTTCATGGCGTCCTTGAAGCGGCGCAGCACGTCCAGATGGCCGTCGGGGAACTCGAGACTGGCGCCCCGCGGCTCGGCGATGACCGACGTGGCGCCGAGCGCCTTCCACGCGTTCACCTGCTTCACCCAGCCGCTCGCATCGTGCCCGGCCAGGCGAATGCGGCCCTCCATCGGCAGCTTTACCGGATCGCGGCCGGCGTCGCGCGCGTACTGGTGCACGCGGGCGACGATCGCACCGCCGTTCGCGTCGGGCGTAAGGTTGGGGCTCCAGCCGTCAGCCAGCCGGCCGATGCGCCGCAGCGCGGGCTCGGGCGGCACCGCGTGGTCGCGGCTGCCGACGCCGAACCAGATGGGGATCGGCCGCTGGATCGGCATGGGGTTGAGCCCGGCGTGGCTGATGCGGTGGAACTCGCCGCGGAACTCGACGACCGGCTGGGTCCACAGGGCGCGCAGCACCGCGACCTGCTCGGCGGCGCGCCGGCCGCGGTTGTCGAAGGTCTCGTTGAGCGCCTCGTACTCGACCGCGTTCCAGCCCACACCGATCCCGAGGCGCAGGCGCCCGCCGCTCAGCACGTCGATCTGCGCCGCCTGCTTGGCCACCAGCGCCGTCTGCCGCTGCGGCAGGATCAAGATGCCGGTCGCCAGCGTGATGCGGCTGGTGATGGCCGCGAGGTACGCGATGAGCGTCAGCGCCTCGTGCACCACGGCTTCGTGTGAGTAGTTGGCCAGCGACGGATGAGAATGGAACTTCGGATCGGCACCCAGGACGTGGTCGGCCACGAACAGGTGGTCGTAGCCCATCGCCTCCACCACGCGCACGAACTCGCCGATGGCGGCGACGTCGGTTCCGCACTCCGTCTGCGGAAAGATCGCGCCGACCTGCATGGCGCTCAGCGTACCTTGACGAGCTTCTGCAGGCTACGCAGCCCGGCCGGAGGCGCCTGGTCCTTGTAGCGATTGCGCCAGTTGGTGAAGGAGACCTCGCCGACATAGATGTCGCCGCGCGAATCGACCGCCAGGCCGTGCGGCGACATGAACTGACCCGGCTCGACGCCGGCCGGACGAACGCCCAGCCGCGCCAGCATCTCGCCCTTGTGGCTGTAGACGCTGACCCGCGGGCCGATGTTCGGCATGTCGTAGTTGACGCCCATGCCACCGCCGATCTCACCCACGTAGAAGCGGCCCTGGGCCCCGCCTTCCATGTAGAGCCCCGACGGCCGGTGCATGTTGTTCCACTGCGTCTCGAACCGGCCGTTGCCGTCGAACATCTGGACGCGATGGTTCTCGCGGTCGGCCACGTACACCCAGCCGTCGGCGTCGCAGCAGATGTTGTGCGGAATGTTGAACTGGCCGGGATCGGTGCCGGGCTCACCCCACGAGCGGAGCAAGGTCCCGTTCGGCGAGTACTTGTGGACGCGCGAGTTGCCGTAGCCGTCCGACACGTAGAGATCGCCCTGCGGGGAGAGTGCGGTGTGCGTGCAGCGATGGAAGGGCTCGCCGCTCATGTAGGGCGTCGGCTTGCCGGGGATGCCGAGGGTCAAGAGGACCTTGCCGTCGAGTGTGCAGTGCCGGACGGTATGGTCGCCGTCGTCGGTCAGCCACAGGGTCTCGTCGGGCGCCATGTGGACGCCGTGGGCGCGATGAAACACGCCCTCGCCCCAGGAGCGCAGGAAGTTGCCGTCGCGATCCAGCACGACCATCGGGTGCTTACCCCGGTTGAACGCGTAGACGCGATCCTGCTTGTCGACACCCACCGCGGCGACGTCCGCGTTGAATTCTTGTCCCGGCGGCAGCTTCGCCCAGTTGTCGACGACCTCGTATCGATAGGCGCCCGTACCCAGGATGACCGGCATTTTCGTGTTCCTCCTCGACGCTCCCGCAACGTCGCCAGATGATGTCACATCGGAGTATCATCGCGCCAGACGCTTGACCCGGAGGGCGAGATGCCGACGAGCACGCAGACCGAGGCGCGCAAGATCCACGATCGCCTGAAGCACCCCGTCATCGACGCCGACGGCCACTGGGCGGAGTTCGCGCCGCACATGCGCGAGGAGTTCCGGAAGATCGGCGGCAACACCGCGGTCGAGGCGCTGGACCTGGCGAGCGCGCGCATCCCGAACTCGCTCAACATGTCGGTGGCCGAGCGCCGCCGGCGCCGCATCGGCCAGGAGGCGTTCTGGTTCCTGCCGACCAAGAACACGCTCGACCGGGCGACCGCCATGATGCCGCGCCTGCTCTACGAGCGTCTCGACGACCTCGGCCTCGATTTCTGCGTGGTGTATCCGACCGCGGGGCTCGGCTACTACCGCCTGCCGCCGGACAAGCTGCGCCGCGCGCTCTGCCGCGCCTACAACGTGTTCACGGCCGATCAGTTCCGGCCGTACAACGACCGGATCATTCCGGCCGCGATCATTCCCATGTACACGCCCGAGGAGGCGATCGAAGAGCTGGAGTTCGTCTCCAGGCAGCTCGGCATCAAGGTGGTCATGCTCGGGAGCCTCATTCGCCGGCCGATCCCCGCGCTGGTCCAGGAGCACCCGGAGGCGGCGAGGTTCGTCGAGTGGTACGACCCGATCGCCATCGACAGCGAGCACGACTACGATCCGGTGTGGGCGAAGCTCCGCGAGCTGCGCATCGCCCCGAGCTTCCACAACGGGGCGCGCTCGATCCTGCTCCGCAACTCGCCGTCGAACTTCTGCTACAACCACATCGGTCACTTCGCCTCCGCCAGTGAGGCGATGGCGAAGGCGATCTTCTTCGGTGGAGTCACTCGGCGCTTCCCCGAGCTGAACTTCGGCTTCCTGGAAGGCGGCGTCGGCTGGGCGTGCTCGCTCTTCGCCGACCTGATCGGCCACTGGGAGAAGCGCAAGCTGGACGCCCTGGAGAGCACCAATCCGGCGAGCCTCGACCGCGCAGGGCTCCTGGCGCTGGTCGAGAAGTACGGAAAACCCACGGTCGTGGAAGCGGTGCGTCGAGGCGAGGGTCTGGACGACAACGGCGACGGCACCGGCGGCGTGACGGACCTCGACGACTATTCCCGCTGCCAGATCACCAGCAAGCAGGACTTCCTCGATCTCTACGCGAAGCGGTTCTACTTCGGCTGCGAGGCCGACGATCCGATCAACGCGTGGGCCTTCAATCGCAAGGCGACCCCGATGCGCGCGCGGCTCAACGCGTTCTTCAGCTCGGACATCGGCCACTTCGACGTGCCCGACATGACCGAGGTGGTGCCCGAAGCGTACGAGCTGGTCGAGCACGGGCTGCTCGACGACGACGACTTCCGCGACTTCATGTTCACCAACGCCGTGCGCTTCTGGGGCGAGGTGAACCCGGACTTCTTCAAGGGCACCGTGGTCGAGAAGCAGGCGGCGGAGGTGCTGGCCCGGAAGGCATGACGGCGAAGCGGCGCGTCGCGCTCATCGGCACGGGCGGCACGATCTCCTCGATCGGCCGCGGAACCCTCGACCTCTGGGAGTACATGGACGCGGGCCGCAAGGCCGAGCCCGACGAGCTCCTTCAGCGGTTCCCGGAAGTCGCCGACACCGCCGAGATCGTGCCCGTCCGCTTCCGCGCGCTGTCGAGCGCGGCCGTCGGGCCCGCCGACTGGCTGGCGCTCCTTGCGGTGGTGCACGAGGCGGTCGGGCGGGAGGCGCCGCTCGACGGCCTCGTCATCACCCACGGCACCGCGACCCTCGAGGAGACCGCGTACTTCCTGAACCTCACGCTGAAGGTCGACGTTACGGTGGTCGTCGTCGGCTCGCAGCGGCCGGCCACGGGTCTGAGCTCGGATGCGGCGCTGAATCTGGTCAACGCGGTGCGAGTGGCCGGTGCCCCAGAGTCACGCGGCCTCGGCGTGCTGGTCCTCCTGAACGACGAGATCCAGGCGGCGCGCGAGGTCACCAAGACCTCCACGCTCCGGCTCGAGACCTTCCGGAGCCCGGACGTCGGCATGCTCGGCTACGCCGATCCGGACGGCCGCGTTGCGATCTATCGGCGGCCGGCGCGGCGCCACGCGCCGACCACGGAGTTCGACGTGCGCGGCCGCCGCGATCTGCCGCGTGTCGACATCGCGGCGTCGTACGCGGGCGCCGACGGCGCGGCCATCCGCGCGTTCGCCGCCGCCGGCGCCAGAGCGATCGTCTCGGCCTCGCTCGCTCCCGGCGTGACGACACCGGCCGAGAGCGAAGCGCTTTTGGAGGCCCACCGGCGGGGGATCCTGGTCGTCGTCTCGAGCCGGGCGGGCAGCGGACGCGTGCTGCCCCGCACCGTGCTCCGCGAGCAGGGCTTCGTCGTCGCCGACAACCTCAATCCGCAGAAGGCGCGCGTGCTCGCCATGCTGGCCCTCACCCGCACCGACGACGCGCGCGAGGTCCAGCGCATGTTCGACGAGTACTGAAACGGCGCCCGGCGAGCCGCGAGCGAGAAGCCGATGACGACAAACAACGCCGCGCTCATCGTCGAGACCCTGCGCGCCGCCGGGGTGAGCCACGGCTTCGGGATCCCGAGCGGCAACGTCCTGCCGCTGCTCGAAGCGATGCGGGTCGGGCGGCTGCCGTACGTCCTCACCGCGCACGAGGGCTCGGCAGCGTTCGCGGCCGACGTGATGGGACGCATGACCGGCGTACCGGGTCTATGCATTGCGACTCTGGGGCCGGGCGCGACCAACCTCACGACCGGCGTGGGCAACGCCTACCTGGATCGCTCGCCACTCCTGGCGATCACGTGCAACCTGCCCACCTCGCAGCTCGGCCGGCGCATCCAGATGGCGATCGACCATCACACGCTCTTCCGGCCGATCACCAAGGCGAGCCTGGCGCTGCGAGAGGGCGCCGTGGCCTCGGTGCTGGCCGAGGCGCTGGAGATCGCGCTGAGCGAGCCGCTCGGGCCCGTGCACCTCGACTTGCCCGAGGACGTCGCGCTCGCCCGCGCGACCGAGTCGGTACCGCCGATCCCGACCGGACGCCGGCTCCCGGCCGCGGCGAAGACGTCAATGACGCGGGCGGCCGAGCTCCTGGCCGCCGCGCGTCGTCCGGTCGCGGTGCTCGGATCGTCGGCCATGCGTCTCAGAGACCAGCACCTGCTCCAGACGGTGGTCGAGCGTCACCGGCTTCCGTTCGCGACGACCACGATGGCCAAGGGCTTGATCGCCGAGGATCATCCGCTCGCCCTCGGCTGTATCGAGCGGGCCCGCCGTCAAGTGCAGCGTGAATTCCTGCGCTCGGCCGATCTGATCGTGGGGCTCGGCTACGACGTCGTCGAGGTCGAGTACGAGGCGTGGATCGGCAAGGGGCCGCTCCTCTCGTTCGACGTCGACCCTGTGGACGCGGACGCGACCGTGACCGTCGCGCACGAGGTCGTCGGGGACCTCGACACCTCGCTCGCGTGGCTGGCCGAGCTTCCGCCGGCGCGGCCGGAGTGGCCGGCGGACGCGGCGCTGCGTCACCGCGAGCGATTTCACCGCGCGCTTCGGCCCGAGCTGGCGGGGTTCGTGCCGCATCACGCGATCGACGTGGTGCGGAACACGCTCCCGGCCGACGGCGTCCTCGCCTTCGATGTGGGCGCCCACACCCACCAGATCGCCTCGCAGTGGATGGCCCACGCGCCGCGGACCTTCCTGATCACGAACGGCTGGTCCTCGATGGGATTCGGGCTGCCCGCCGCCATCGCCGCCAAGCTCGCCCGGCCGGATCGTCCGGTGATCGCTCTCGTGGGCGACGGGTGCTTCCAGATGACGTGCGGCGAGGTCGCCGTGGCCCGGCGCCTCGGGATGTCGCTGCCCATCGTCGTCCTGGACGACGGCTGGCTCTCGCTGATCCAGGTCAAGCAGGTCCGGCGCCGCTTCGGCCTGTACGGGACCGACCTCGGTGAGCAGGCGCACGCGGACCCCCCGGCGCACTACTTCGGCGTCCCCGCGGTCGGCGCGCGCAGCGCCGCCGAGCTGGCGCGCGCGCTCGAGCGCGCGCTCGCCGCCGATCACCCGACGGTCATCGAGGCCCGGGTCGATCCGAGCCACTACCTCGACACCGTGTACGACTAGCCTCGATGCCCGAGAAGATCGGACGGTACGAAGATCTCAAGGTGATCGGCCGGGGCGGCATGGGCATGATCTACAAGGCCCGCGATCCCGTCCTGGACCGCTCAGTCGCGCTCAAGGTCATCTCGAGCTTCGAGGTGACCGCCGATCTTCGGGCGCGCTTCTTCCGCGAGGCCCGGGCCTGCGCGCGGCTCCGGGAGCACCCCAACATCGTCACCATCCACGACATGGGGGAAGACGAGGGGCGTCTTTTCATCGTGATGGAGCTGCTGGAGGGCGAGGAGCTCAGGCAGCTCATCGCGCGGCAGACGCCCCTCACCCTCGACCAGAAGCTCGACATCCTGCGTCAGATCTGCGACGGGCTCTACCACGCGCACCAGAAGGGCGTCGTGCACCGCGACATCAAGCCCGCGAACATCTTTCTCCTGCCCTCGGGCCAGGTGAAGATCCTGGACTTCGGAGTCGCGCAGATCGTCGCGGCCGCCACCACCCACGGCGATCTCACCCGGGCCGGGATGATGATGGGAACGCCCCGCTACATGGCGCCGGAGCAGGTGCGTGGTAAGGCCGGTCACCGCTCGGACATCTTCTCGGTCGGCGCGGTGGCCTTCGAGCTATTGAGCGGGCGCCCGCCGTTCACGGGCGAGCATCCGATGGAGATTCTCGAGCAACTTCGGACGGCCACGCCGCCGCGGCTCTCTGTGCTCGATCCGAGTCTTCCGCTCGCGCTCTCGGACATCGTGGAGCGGGCGATCCAGAAAGAGCCCGAGGCGCGGTTCGCCGACCTCGGCGAGATGGGGCGCGAGGTCGAGGCGGTGCGGCGCGGGCTCGGCGAAGGGACGCAGCGGGTCCAGGCGATCGAGAGCCCCAAGCCGGCATTGCAGCCAGCGAGCGTCGTCTCTCCGACCGCCGGCGCCGTCGAGCCCGCGCGTACCGATCACGAAGAGGTCGAATCGACGGATCGCTGGCGGTCGCGGGGCGCGGCGACCGCGTGGGAGACCGACGAGCCGGTCAGTCGCGTGCCGCGCGTCGCGATCTTGACCGGAGTGGCCATCGCGGCGATGCTGGTCGCGGCGTTCTACTACTGGCAGGCGTCCTCCACGCCGTCCGGCGCCGTCGCCGACAAGACCTCGGCGCCCGCCGCCGACGTGGTGAAGAAGGTGAGCGAGGAGCGGCCTCCGAGCACCGAGATCGGTCTTCCGAGCGCGACGAACGCGCCGAAGACGGAGCGCGAGATCAAGACGACGCCGACCGAGGCCCCGGTATCACCGGCTCCCGCGTCGCCGGCCCCGGTGTCGCCCGCTCCTGTGTCACCGCCGGCGAGCAAGGCGGACAAGCCGAGCCCGCCAGCGCGTGAGCGCGAAAAGACAGCAACGGCGGCCAGGGCGCCATCGGGGCCGCGCGAGGACGCGGAGCAGGCCCGGCTGCGCACGGCCGAGGCGAAGCGCGCGGCCGAGCGCGTGGTCGCACAGTTCTTCGCGCGCAAGCGCTTCGAGGCCGCGCAGAGCAAGGAGCGCGACGGCATGACCGCGCTCGGCAAGTCGGACTACGCAGCGGCGATCGGCCTGTTCACCGAAGCCCGGACCGAATACCTGGCCGCGGCGCAGGAGGCGCCGGCCGAGGAAGAGAAGGCTCGCCAGCAAACTGTGTTGAGATCCACCCTCGATGAAGCGCACGCCTCAGCCGCGGCACGACGCCAGGAAGCCCTGAGCGCCGAGGCCGACAAGGTCGCGAGAGAGGTCTTCGACCAGGCTCAAGCTAAACAGGTGGAAGGCGACAGGCTGGTCAGCCGCAACGACCTCATCGCCGCGACGCGCGCATACAAGGAAGCCGCCGGCCGCTACGCGGAGGCGATTGTCCGGGCGCGAGCAGTGCGGCGGTAGGACGCCGCCGCGCGACCGGGGCGGCTCAGTGCGAGTCGAACACCGCCTGGTACTCGCGTAGCTTTCGCGTCACCGCGTCCATCTCGCTCGCGGTCGGCCGATCGGGATCGGCCGCCGCCGGCACGCTCCCGAGCTTCATCAGGCACGCCATGAGCAGCAGTCGCCCCTTCGTCGCGGTCAGATTCCGGCCGCCGATGAACGGAGCGGCGGGAGGCGGCACGAATCCCTCGGCATTGCCGCGGCCCGTGAGCACCACGGGCATGCCGGAGAAGGCGGCCCGCCGCATGACGCGCGTGCGGACGGCCGAGGTCAGCCGCCCGTAAGGCGACAGACCTTCCACCACGAATCCGGCCAGCGGATGCACGGCGAGGTTCCGGGCGATCTGCGCCAGCAAGTCGACCTCGCGCGCGAGATCGTCGTCGTCATCATCGATGGTGTAGTTGCCGTCCTTCACGATCGTCACCTTGGGAATGGCCGAGCCGAGCAGGTCGCCGCGCGCGTCCTTGATCGGCACGCGCGTGTCGCCGCTCGCGAGACGTCCCACCACCTCCGACGGCAGCCGCGTGAGGTTCACGGACGAGAGGTAAGTGTGCCGCGTGGCGGGCAGGTAGTTGAGCACGGCCGGACCCTCCCAGCCCGCCGCGCCGAGGATGCCGCCGTGGCCGCCGGTGGCCACGTATCCGCCCGGCCGGGCATCGGCCTTCTGAACGTCGCGCGCCGCGAACACCTGCTGGTCCTGCACGAGCACGACGCCGGCGCGGTTGCGCCCGGATTCGTCGGCCCAGACGCGCGACACGATGTAGTCCACCGAGTCGACGATGTTCTTGTCGCCGTCGTTGCTCAGCTGGCCGTGGGGACGCTGCGAGGCATTGCCGCAGATCGGCAGCGTGGTGTCGACGAGAAGCTGGAGCCAGTAGACGGTCTCCTCGATGCGCGGGCTGCCCTGCGTCCAGATCGCTCCGGCGTACTGTCCGCTCGCGAGCACCCGCTGCATCACGTTGGCGATGCGCGCGAGCGCCGGGCGCGCCGGCGCCGGTCCGAGATGATAGGGACGATACGGAAAGAAGTCGCGTCCGCGCGCCTCGGGTCCAATATCACCCTCGCCCACGTCGGTCCGATCCTTCGCGGCAAGCCCCTTCGTGTAACCGGATGACGGAATCACCCGATAGAAATCGATTTCCGCCCGTCCCGAGATGAGGTTGCCGACGCCCTTGTCGCCCACGCCGAGCCGATCGATCTCCTCGAAGAGCCGGGCGCCGTCCGGATAGAAGGGCTGCCGCGCCTTGGCTTCCGGCGCCATCGGAAACGCGCAGTCCTCTTCCCACGCGCGGCCGTCGGCCTGCCGCGCCATGTACGGCAGGGGATAGACGCCGTCCTCCGGCACCAGCGTGATCTCGTACACGGGCCGATCGTCGTCGGCGCGTCGCTCCTTGTGAAACGCGCCCTTCGCGTCGACGTAGCCGTCGGGTGGACCGTAGAGCTCGGCGGCGTCGCGCTCGAGCGGATGCGCGCTGAACTGCTCGACGTAGACCGTTACGGGCGCCGCGAGCCGCTGGGCGCGGAGCGCGTCGAAGCGAAGCGCCGCGCCGTCGGCATCGGTCAAGGGCGTCAGGCCGTATTTCGCGCGGGCCTTGTTGCTGGTGACGAGCGGCGGACTGTTCTGAATCGTGGAGTTCGATCCAGCCAGATGGGCGATTCGCGGCTTTGCGGGCATCGCGGAGCCTCCTCGTGGTGTTCGAGAGGCTCCAGCATAGTCCCGATGCCCGATCGAGTCGCGTCGAGTACAACACGGGCGACGTCCCGGTCAGCCTCGACCCGGGCGGCCGCGACGATCACTGACCGCGGCCACGCTCGTCCAGAAAAGGCTACGCCGGTGTCGGCAGACGCTCGTACATCAGGTGCACGTCGGCGCCGTGGAAGCGCGCGACGTGGTTGGTCGGGGGCAAGGGCTCCGAGTAGAAGAACGCCGGCAGCTCGTCGTCCTTCTCGGTGAAGCCGGCGCGACGGTTGAATTCGTATTCGAGCCGGAGCGCCGCGCGCCCGAGCGGCTCGAAGAAATCCTTGGTCAGGCTGGTGCCGTGGGCGGCATTAATGGCGTTGGCGATGAACTCGGTGTTCGGGTTCGTGACGCTCATGCCGAAGATGCAGAGCCCGAGGGAGTCATTGGCGGCGACCCGCGCCTGGTGGGCCAGGCTTTGCTCGACGATCTGCTCGGCGTTCATCTCGCGGGTCTTGAGCCGCGGCAGGTTGCCCGCGGTGTGATCGGCGCCCTGCGCCGTCGCCATCATGGTCACACCCGTCGCCTCGACCACGCGCGGATCGTACGCGCTGATCGCCTGCTTCTTGATGACCGGCACGCGGCGCACCTTGTAGTGCTCGCCCACGCGCGCGGTGCCCTGCGCCCAGAGGCGCCCCTTCTCCGTACCCTTGCGCATCTCGGCCATGCAATCGGCCATGAACTTCACGTCGCCGAAGGCGCCGAGGCCCGCTTCCATGAGCACGGCCAGTGTGGCGCCGAGCTCGATCGTATCGACCCCGAGGTCGTTCGCCAGGAAATTCATCTGGGCGAGCTCGTCGGGATCGCTGAGGCCGCAGTTGGTGCCGAGCAGGCCGAGCGTCTCGTACTCCACCGGCGAGACCACTTCCTTGCCGCTGGCGTCGGCGTAGACGTTGCTGCACTGGATGACGCAGCCGGGC
>DASRIY010000165.1:0-13495 GCA_035649755.1 Candidatus Methylomirabilota bacterium | reverse complement strand
GCTGGCCGGTGACTGGGCCACGCCCGAGAATCAGATCACGGTCGCCCAGCGCGCCGAGGCGCTCGGCTATCACTCGCTGTGGGTCTTCCAGCGCCTGTTCTACGCCCTCGCTCCGCAGAACGACTATCCGCCGATGCCGGGCCAGCCGTGGCCGGCGGGATTCCGGCGGGTGTCCGATCCCATCGTCACGCTTTCCTACGTGGCCGGCGCCACCACGAAGATCCGGCTGGGCACGAGCGTGCTCATCACCGCGTACTACACGCCGATCATGCTGGCCAAGCAGCTGGCCACGCTCGATCGCGTGAGCCGCGGGCGGCTCGACGTCGGTCTCGGCATCGGCTGGTCGCGCGACGAATACGAGGCCTCCGGTGTTTCGTACGAGCGCCGCGGCCGGCGCGGCGACGAGTTCATCCGGTGCCTCCGGGCGATCTGGGAAAACGAGACCTCGGAGTTCCAGGGCGAGTTCTACCGGCTGCCGAAGTCGATCGTCGAGCCCAAGCCCGTGCAGAAGCCGCACCCGCCGATCACGATCGGCGGCTACGGTCCGACGGTCATCAAGCGCGCGGTCACGCTCGGCGACGGCTTCAATGGCGGCAACGTCCCGCTCGCCCAGGTCGCCCCGCTGGTGGCCCAGGTCAAGGACGCGGCCCGAGCGATCGGCCGCGACCCCGAGTCGCTGCACGTCGTCAGCCGTGGCTCCTACGTGGTTCACGACACACCGCAGGGCAAGGAGCGCCGCCCGCTGTGGGGCTCGCTCGCCGAGATTCGCGAGGACGTCGAGCGCTACGCCGAGGCCGGCCTCACCGAGCTGTTCCTCGAGCCCAACTTCCAGCCCGGGGGCGCCAAGCTCGACCGCGTGCTCGCTGTCATGGAGCAGCTCGCGCCCACGGGGTGACTTTCAGCGGAGGTGCGTCGCCAGAAACCTCCGCGCCTCGACGAAGCTCTGCGCCGCGGAACGAGACTCGTAGCCCGGATGCGTGCGCACCGCGAAGCCGTGTCGGGCGCCCTCGTAGAATTTGAACTCGCAGACCTTGCCGAGCGCCCGCATCCGGGCTTCCATCCGGCGCATGTCCTCGATCGGGGCGCGCTCGTCTTCGGTTCCGTGCAGGATCATGGTGGGCACGTTCACGCCCTCGGCCAGATCGAATGGCTCCACACCGCGCTGAGCGTTCGCGGGCCGAAAGGCGAAGCCGTGGAAGACGACGATCACGCGCAGCTCCGCGTGCGCCCGGGCGGCCATGAGCGCGTGCACCCCGCCTCGGCAGAACCCGAACACGGCGACCCGCGCTCGATCGACCGAGCTGACCGACTTCAAGAAGGTCAGTGCTCCCACCAGGTCGTCGTAGACGGGCGCGTCCGGCGGGTCGGTGCCCCTGATCTTCCAGCCGTGCACCAGCGCGACGTATCCCCATTCGGCGAGTCGACGCGCGATCTCGGTATAGCCGTCGTCGGGCCCGGCCACGCCGCGCAGGATCAACACGGCTGGATGAGGACCCTGGCCTTCGGGCTCGGCCAGGTACGACGGGACGGTCGTTGCGCCGTCTCCGCTCGTGTAGCTCACGGACGCCAGCCGGACTCCCTGGATCGCCATGGGAGAAGAGCGTACTACGGCGAGTCGTGGTAGTGAGTTGGAAGGGCGGACGAGACGGAGTCCACGCCCGAGATCCCCCGGTCGGCTCCGCTTATGGCGGCCGCCGCCGCCGCGCCACTCTTCATGGCGCCGGACCAGCCCAGCGTGGGCGTCTCATCCGCCCCCCATTACCAGTCTATCCCTCACGTCACCCCCTTTCTCACGACCAACTTGTTACCCCCCCGGCCTTTGGCGGCTGACTAGGATGAGGGCATGAGCCGATCACGAGAAGGAGAGATCCAATGCCAACCCACAAAGTGGTAAAGCACGACCAATGGCTCGCGGCACGGAAAAAGCACCTGGCAAAAGAGAAGGAATTCACCCGGATGCGCGACCAGCTGAGCCGGGAGCGGCGCGAGCTGCCCTGGGAGCTCGTCGAAAAGCCATATTCCTTCCAGGGCGAGCAGGGAACGCAGACACTCGCTGACCTCTTCGCCGGACGCGGACAGCTGGTCATCTATCACGCGATGTTTCACCCGGAGACCGCGGGGTCGCATACGCCATGGACGGCCGAGGCACCCTGCTTCGTCTGCTCGTTCTGGATGGACAACTTCAACGGCATCACCGTCCACCTGAATCACCGGGACATCACGATGGTCGCAGTCTCGCGGGCGCCCTATCCCAAGCTCTCCGCCTACAAGAAACGGATGGGCTGGAGCTTTCCGTGGCTGTCATCGGTCGGCACCGACTTCAACTTCGACTACGGCGTCTCGTTCGCCGACCCCAAGGCCGAGAAAGTCGACTACAACTACCGGCTCCGCCCGTGGGGACTGGCCGAGGCACCCGGTATCAGCGTGTTCCTGAAGGACGGCGGCCAGATCTACCACACGTACTCCACCTATGAGCGCGGGCTCGACATGCTGAACGTCGCCTACCACTACATGGACCTCGTCCCGAAGGGGCGCGACGAGGGCGACGAAGGCGCGGGTGCGTGGGTTCGCCGTCGCGACGAGTACCGGGACTGATGGACGGCGGCCGCCTCCTTCAAACGATCGGGCTGGTCAGGCAAGCGAGGCCGGGAGGATTCTGTCCAGCGTGCCGAGTGGTGCTGAAGGCCCTCGAGGGCGGACAGGAGCTGGGCAAGCCAGTGGTGGCCACGCTGCTCGTCCTCGTCGTCGCCGCGATTGCGTGGGCCGCCATGGTCCAGCAATCGCGCGCCATGGCGGGAATGGACGGAATGGACATGGGCCTGGGCACGATCGAGTCCTTCGCCGCGGCCTGGGTCGTGATGATGGCGGCGATGATGTTGCCCTCCGCGGTGCCGGTGGTCCTCGAGTTCGCGCGATCGGCCGAACGGCGACGGAGATGGCCGGTTGCCACGGCGGTGCTGGCCATCACGTACCTCGGCGTGTGGCTGGTCTTCGGCGTGGTCTGCTACGCGATCTACACCGCGCTGAGAATGCCGTGGCCCAACCAGCCCATGGTGATCGGAGTGGCGCTTGCGGTGGCCGGCGTCTACTCCTTGAGCCCGATCAAGCGGGCGAGCCAGGCCCGCTGCCGCGAGCTCTGCGCGCTGCATGGCCCGCTGCCCTTCAACCTCATCCGGAGCGCCGCGGTCGCCGGCGTACGCTACGGGCTCAGCTGCATCGGATGCAGCGCGGCGCTCATGGTGGCCATGGTCCTGCTCGGGATGTCCAGCCTGTGGTGGGCGGTGATCTTCGGCGTCATCGTCCTCTTCTACAAGTGGGCGCCTCCGCTGCGAATGCGCTACGAGCTGGCCTTGTCCGCCGCTCTGGTGGCTCTCGGCGTGGTCTACGCCATGACCGCTTGAGCTACTTCTTCGCCGCCAGTATGTCGCGGATTCCCCGCAGAGCGAGCGCATAGCCGGCGATTCCGAAACCGGCCACGACGCTCTGGCTGACCGCGGCAGTCTGCGATGCCGGACCGCGCCGGATCGGGTTGGAGATGTGCACCTCTGTCGTCGGGAACTTGACCTGCGAAAGGGCCGCCACCAGGGCCGGGTAGCCCGTGCCGAACGCCGCGGGATTGAAGATCGCGGCATCGAAGCCCTGATCGTTGGCGGCATAGAGCCGGTTGACGATCTCGCCCTCGACGTTCGAGTGGAAGATCTCGATGTCCACGCCGAGCTCCTTGCCGTAGCCGCGGATGCGCTCGTCGTACTCGGGCAGTGTCATGGGACCGAAGATCTCGAGCTGGACCTTGCCGCGCATGTTCATGCCGGCGCCGTGGATCACCAGTACCTTGGGCATCAGTTCCTCCGTAGGGAAAAGGGTGCCCTATTCTAGCGGCCCGCGGGGCGCGGTCGTGGGGTAAACTCCCGTCAACCCTGGTATTGCGCGCCGCAGGCCGTCGCGGGGCTGGGGCCCTGCCGGCTGAGGCGCGCCTATTAAATGGGAGGTAGCGGCCATGATCGACATGCACGCCCACTGGAGACCCGCCGAGCTCGCCGACGCCCTGCGCGCCCGGAGCAAGGAACCGCGTATCGCGAAGAACCAGGACGGAGTCGAGGTGCTGAAGTCGCCACGCATGAGCGAAGAGCCGATCGCCAAGGCCTTCGATCACGTCGATTTCCATCTCGATCGGATGGATCGCCAGGCGGTCCGGATCAGCGTGCTGTCCCTCCTCGGCTCGTTCTGCTGGATCGAATCGCAGCCCCTGGACGTCGCTTTGCCGCTCTGCCGGACGGTGAACGACGCGCTTTCCGCCCTCTGCCAGGAGCATCCCGGCCGCTTCGCCGCCTACGCCGCGTTGCCCTTGACGGACATCCCGGCTGCGGCTGCCGAGCTCGAGCGAGCGCTCGGGCTGCCGGGCATCATCGGCGCGCAGCTCCCGGGCAACGCCTTCCTCACGCGGAGTCACGCCGACGCGATGCGTCCGCTGCTGGAAGTCGCCAACCGCCACCACGCGGTGCTCTTCGTGCACCACGGTCCGCGGCCGGGCGATTCGTTCCCCAAGGTCGGCGGCGAGACGGACAACGCCCGCCGGCGTAACGGCACCCTCGACATGCAGGCGAGCCTGTCCTCGGTGATGGTGACGCTGTGCCTCACTGACTACCTCGCGGACTATCCCGATGCCATGGTTCACGTCCACAATCTGGGCGGCAACATTCCCTACGAGGTCGAGCGCATGGACCATCGCTGTCTGCTCGACACGCCGAGTGAGGAGCTGCCGTCCGCGCGCTTCCGGAAGGCGAAGGTCTACGTGGACTGCAACTCGTTCGGTCCGCGCGCGATCGAGGCGGCCGTGGGGCTGTACGGCGCTGATCGCATCGTCTGCGGCACCGACGGCACCGAGTTCGGCGTGGACTGGACGCGGAAGGCGCTCGCCGAAGCGCAGATCGGCGAGGAGGCGCGCGAGCAGATCCTGAACGGCAACGCCGCCGCGATGCTCGCCCGCGCCGCGGCGCGCGCGCAGCGCGAGACCGCCGCCGCCTAGACGGCCCCGCCGGCGGGTCGAGCCAGAGGGCCGCGTGCACCCCGGCACGGAGGTGCACGCGGCCGACGAGCTGGAGGGACGCACCATGCCGCCTGGCCGAAAATTACTGATGTCTCCGGGCTGGCTGCTGCTCGGAGTGGCGCTTTCGGTCAACGCGCAGACCCTGGCGACATCGGGTCGAGTGTCGGCGACGGCCGAATCCGTGTGCGTTCTGCGCGCTGTCGCCGCGAAACACCCCGACCCGAAGATCCGCAATCCGGACTATCTGGCGGAGAAGTTCGTGAGCGCGGAGTTCTGGCGCACATCGCCATTCCGCGCCGATCCCGAGCGCGCGCGGCACAACCCGAGCTACTTCTGGGTCAACGCGCGGACCCATCACATGGACGCCTTGCTGGTCGAGGCGCTCTCCGCGGGCGCCACGCAGGTCGTCAACCTCGGTGCCGGACTCGACAGCCGCGCCTACCGCTTCCGCGAGCGGTTCCCTCAGGTAAGGTTCTTCGAGCTCGATCTTCCGGCGATGATCACCGCCAAGCGAGAGCGCGTCGTCAAGATCTTCGGTGCTGTGCCGGACCGGGTCGTCCTGCTACCGACCGACTTCACCGCACGTCCGCTCGACCTCGTCTTGCGCGAGGGTGGCTACGATCGGGCGCAACGCACGTTCTTCATCTGGGAAGGCGTCACGATGTACCTGCCCGAGGCCGCCAACCTGAGCACGCTTCGATTCATCCGGTCGGGATCCGCATCCGGCAGCTCGGTGGTCTACGATTACGTGCTCGACGCGGCGCTTCGCCCCGATGGCGGCGGCATCTACGGCGCGAAGAGCGCGGCCGCGTACGTGGCCTCGGTGGGCGAGCCGCTGCTGACCGGCTGGAGTCAGCGCCAGGCGGCCGAGATCGCGACCCGTGAGGGGCTGGTGGTCGTCTCCGACGTCGGACCCGCCGAGCTGACCATGCGATACCTGGTCGGCGCGGATGGTCAGCCGGACGGTATGATGGCCGAGTTTCCGCGGATCATTCACGTGCGAGTCCCGTAGGGGAGGGAAGCCATGCTCGACTTGCTCATTCAAGGCGGTCGTGTCGTCACTCCGGCCGGGGCCGGCGACTGGGACGTGGGAATCGCGGGCGAGAAGATCGTGTCCGTGTCCTTTCCGGGCGTGCTTCCTGTCGAGGCGGCCAGGGTAATCGACGCACGCGGGAAGATCGTGGTGCCCGGCGGCATCGAGACCCACGCCCACGCCGTCGCCAACGTTCAGCCCGGCGCCCGGACGCTGGTGTCCGGGGTGCCCAACGCCGGACCACTCGAGCACTCGCTGGGCGCGATCTGGGGCGGGACGACGACGGTGATCGACTTTGCCCCGGTGCCGCACCTGGGTGACCTGGCCCAGGGGATCCACGACTACCTGGCGCCCTGGCGCGGTCAGGCGTACACGGACTACTCCACGCACTGCATCTACACCAACCGCACGCCTCCCGACGCGATCGCCCGGTACCACGAGCTCCCGGAGGCGGGCTTTCCCAGCGTCAAGATCTTCACGACCGACATCCGTCCTCCGGAGGGGCGGCAGACGAGCCTCACTCCGATCGGCAAGATCGATACTGGGCGCCTCGAAGACCTCATGCGGCAGGTCGCGCGGCACGGGGGCGTGGTGGCGGTCCACGGCGAGGACGATGAGCTGGTCATGTACAACTACCTCCTGGCGCAGCAGCGGGGCCAGTGGGACTGGCACAACGTTCATCTCATCCATTCCAAGCTGGTCGAGGAGCTGGCGTTCCAGCAGGTGGTGCGACTGGCATCGCGGACGGGAGCCGGCACCTACTTCGTGCACGTCACGGCCAGCGAAGGCCTCGATGCCATCGCGGAGGCGCGCAGCAAGGGATTGCCGGTCTATGGCGAGGTGCTGACGCTGGCGCTATCCTTCACCTGCGATCGCTACAAGGAAGCCGACGGGATGAAGTACCACACGTACCCTTCCTTGAAGTACCCCGAGGACCAGCGGTTCCTGTGGGACGGTCTGCTGCGCGGCGATCTCTCGTTCACGGCCACCGACTCGAGCTTCACGACGTATCTCGACAAGATCGCCGGACGCAACGTCGTCGATGTCCGCGGTGGCAACATCGGCATCGAGATCCGCATGGGGGTCAACTACACGGAAGCGGTGGTGCGGCGGCGGATGTCGCTCGAGGATTACGCGGCCGTCACCTCCACCAACGCCGCCAAGCTGCTGGGCCTCTATCCGCAGAAGGGCGCCATCGCCGTCGGCAGCGACGCCGACATCGCCATCATCGATCCGGCGGTCAAGAAGACGCTGCGCATGGCCGACCTGCACGTCCGGGACTATTCTCCCTGGGAGGGCTGGCAGGTCGAGGGCTGGCCGACGACGGTGATCCTGAGAGGGAAGGTGATGGTGGCCAACGGCCAGCTGCTGGGCGCGCCTACCGACGGAAAGCTCGTGGCCCGCAAGATCGATCCACGAGTGTTGCGGCGCCCAGCGTTCTGAACAAGTACTAGCGACGCAGTGCGCGCCGCAGGCCGTCGCGGGGCTGGGGGCCCCGCCGGCCGAGGCGCGGCTATGAAAAGGAGACAAACCATGTACGCGGTGCCCGACGTCGAGGAAGTCGTGGCGGTGGCCAGGGAGCTCGGCATCCACCTGAGTCCGGAAGAGGCCGTCCTCTACCGAAAGCACCTCATGGAGCAGCTGAGCCAGCTCGATGCGTTCGTGCAGGCGCGGATCGACGAGCCCAGGCCGCCGATGGTCTCGGCCGGCCGGAAACCGGGCTCGCGGCCGAGCGCGGACGAAGACCCGCTCAACGCGTGGATGTGGAAGTGCCGGATCGAGGGCGCGGCCGACGGCCTGCTGAAGGGCAAGACGGTCAGCTTCAAGGACCACATCGCGATCGCCGGGATGCCGATGAGCTTCGGCTCCTTCGCGCTCGACGGCTTCGTTCCAGACTTCGACGCCACCGTGGTCACGCGCGTCCTGCAAGCGGGCGGGACCATCATCGGCAAGAACGTGATGAACGGGCTGAGCGGCGGCTTCGGGACCGGCGGCGGCATCGGCGACTACGGCCGTCCGCTGAATCCTCACAACCGGGAGCACGTGACCGGCGGATCGTCGTCGGGCTCCGGCGCCGCCGTGGCCGCTCGCCAGGTCGACATCTCGTTCGGCGGTGACCAGGGCGGCTCCATCCGCATCCCCGCGGCGTTCTGCGGAATCATCGGCCACAAGCCCACGTTCGGGCTGGTGTCGCACTTCGGCATCGGCTTCGGCTCGGACCAGTCCATCGACTACACCGGTCCGATGACCCGCACCGTCGAAGACGCGGCGGCGGCGCTGCAGGCGACTGCCGGGTACGACGCCTACGATCCCCGCTCGACGCGCGACGTGCCCGCGCGCATGGACGTGCTCGGCCGGCTGACGGAGGGAGTCGCCGGGCTGCGCATCGGCGTGCTCCAGGAGGGCTTCGACGACGCGCAGGACGACGTGCGCGACACGGTCCTGGCCGCCGTCGACGTTCTCGCGAAGGCGGGCGCCGGCGTGGCGAAGGTCTCCATCCCCGCGCACCATGCCATCAAGACCGCGCAGGGGGCGCTCTCGAACGAGGGCGCGCTGGCGCTGTTCAAGTCCGGCTTCTTCGGCGCCTTCACGCGCACCTACTATCCCGCGCCCGTCATCGCGGCCATCAACAAGCTGTGGGCCTCGCAGGCCGACGTGCTCGCGCCCCGCACCAAGCTGTCGCTCATCGCCGGCGAGCTGAGCCGCCGCAACTACCACGGCGGCGTGTACGCCAAGGCCCAGAACGTGCGGCCCACGTACATCAAGGCCTACGACACCGCCCTGGCGGACGTCGATGTGCTCGTGATGCCCACCTGCCTCATGACCGCGCCGCGGAACCACAGACCGGAAGGCTACATCGAGGCGGTCGAGGACAACCTGAACTCGGCAAGCCGGGGCGGTAACCGCAACACGCTGCCCTTCAATTTCACCGGGCATCCGGCGCTCGCCCTGCCCGTGGGCAAATCGTCGGCAGGTCTTCCGATCAGCATGCAGCTCGTCGGACGCTTCTTCGACGATCCGCTCCTGATGCGCGTCGCGTACGCTTATCAGCACGCGAGCGACTGGAACAAGATCATCGGCGTGCGCGCCTGACGGGAGGCACCGGGACCAATGGGATGGCGCGGATCGACCTGATCAAAGTCAGCAAGACGCTCAAGGACCAGACGCGAGGGGGCTCGCAGGCGACGTTCTCCATACAGGATCTGAGCCTGACCGTTCCCAACGGGAAGACCATGGTCGTCCTGGGCCCCAGCGGGTGTGGCAAGACCACGTTGCTGAAGGTCATCGCCGGGCTGGTCCCGCTCGATGCGGGCGTCGTGCGCTACGACCACGTGGAGATGAAAGACGTTCCGCCGGAGGCCCGGCGCATCGGCATGGTCTTTCAGAACTACGCGCTCTATCCGCACTACACCGCGCGCACGAACGTCCTCTCGTATTTCCTGTTCAGGAAGAAGACTCCGGAGCTGAATGCACTGGCGGCGGCCAAGTATCAGAGAACCAGCGAGCTCATGGGCGTCGAACTCGCGCACCTCCTCGATCGCAAGCCGCCCACGCTGTCCGGAGGCGAGAAGCAGAGAGTCGCCCTGGGGCGCTGCATCACCCGAGACGCGGAAGTCTTCCTGGTGGACGAGCCGTTCGCCAATCTGGATCAAGCGTTGCGGGAGAAATATCGGGTCAACCTGAAAGTCCTGCTGCGTCAGTTCGATATCACGACCGTGTACGTCACGCACGATCATCACGAAGCGCTGATTCTCGCGGATCTGCTGGCCGTCATGAACCGCGGCCGGATCGAGCAGGCCGGGAGCCCGCAGGAAATCTACGACGCGCCGAAGAACCTCTTCGTGGCCGGCTTCCTGAATCTCCACGTCGGCGCTCCCCCGATCAGCCTTCTCGACCCACGCTGGCTTCCGCAGGGGGAGCGGCTCGGGAATGTGCGGGTCGGCGTGCGTCCGGAAGACGTGGAGATCCTCGGCGCGGCGCGCGACGGCGCCATGAGCGGGACCGTCACCGCCCACCTGAATCTCCCGCTCAAGAATGCTTCATACATGAGCATTCGGGTGGGCGAGGACGAGGTTCACGCCCAGACGGAGGGACGTGAGCGCCGTGTCGCCGGTGACCGGATCTGGTTCACCTTCAAGCGATATCACGTGTTCGACAAGACCTCGGGCGCAAGGCTGAGCAGCGAGGTCGCGACGGAATCCCTCAATTGACTTCTGGAGACCGACCATGCCGAGGATGACCGGTAAGCGCGCGATGATCGAGCAGCTCATGGCCGACGGGGTGCGGCGCATCTTCGGCAACCCGGGCACGACCGAGCAGGGGTTCATGGACGCCCTGCGCGACTATCCGCAGATGGAATTCATGCTGGCGCTGCACGAGGGCGTGGCGGTCTGCATGGCCGACGCCTACGCGCGCGTCACGCGCCGGCCGGCCTTCGTCGAGGTCCACATCGCGCCGGGGCTCGGCAATGCGCTCGGCATGCTGCACAACGCGGCGGTCGGCAAGACACCGCTGATCGCCTACGCCGGCCAGTCGCCGGGCGCCACCTTGCTTCAGGAGCCGCACCTCTCCGGGCCGCTGGTCGACATGGCGCGCCCGGTCTGCAAGTGGGCGGCGCAGATCCATCACGCCCACGACGTCCCTCGCGCCCTGCGCCGCGCCTTCAAGGTGGCGATGGAGCCGCCGCAGGGTCCGGTCTTCCTCTCGCTGCCGATGGACACGCTGGACCAGGAGGCCGACGTCGACATCCAGCCGACCACGCATACCCGCTGGCGCGGGCGCGTCGATCCGGCGGGCATGGCGGAGGTCGCGGCGCTCCTGCTCGGCGCCGAGCGGCCGATGCTGATGGTCGGCGATGGAGTCGCCCTCGCCGACGCCCAGCCGGAGGTCGTCGCGCTGGCGGAGACCGCCGGGCTTCCGGTGTTCGAGTGCTATGCCTCGGAGTTCACCATGCCCGCCAGCCATCCGCTGAATCAGGGCGCGCTGAACTTCGTCACGCCCGCGCCGCTGCGGGCGACGCTCGAGGGGTGCGACCTGCTCCTCGTCGTCGGCGCGCCGATGTTCCAGCTGATCTTCCCGGAGGTGCAGAGCCCCGTGCCGGCCGGCACGAAGATCGTGCAGATCGACATCAATCCCTGGGAGATCGGCAAGAACGTCAGCCCGGACCTCGCGTTTCTCGCCGACCCCAAGGCGGCGCTCGCGGAGCTGGTCGACCAGGTGCGCAGGAAGCGCACCCCGCAGCAGGCCCGCGTCGCCGCGGAGCGCGCCGAGAAGATCGGCGAGCGCACCAAGGCGGCCCGCGCGCGCTACTGGGAGCAGGCCAAGAAGAGCTGGGACGCCGCGCCGATCAGCGCGCCGCGGCTGATGCACGAGATCCGCCACGCGCTGCCGGACGACGCGCTGGTGTTCGCCGAGGCCATCACGAACTCCGCGCATCTCACGCAGGCCCTCATGCCGGACGAGCCGGGACGCCTCGTGCGCGTGCGCGGCGGCGGGATCGGTCCCGGACTGCCCGGAAGCCTGGGCGCCCAGCTGGCGCTACCGGATCGCAAGGTCGTGGGCGTCTGCTCCGACGGCGCGGCGATGTACTCGATCTCGGCCTTGTGGACGGCGGCTCACCATCGGATCCCCGTCACCTACGTCATGCTGAACAACGCCGCCTACCGGATCCTCAAGCTCAACATGGTCGAGTACCTCGGCAAGGCCGCGCGCGGGCGGGGCTTCACCGCGATGGACCTGACCGATCCCGAGCTGCGCTTCGACCGGATGGCGGAATCGATGGGCGTCCCGGGCTTCCGCGTGGACAAGCCCGACGATCTCGGGCCGATCTTGAGGAAGGCGATCGACGTCGGCGGCCCCTCATTGGTCGACGTCGTCATGGAGAGCCCGGTCCCGATTCCGTGACCCGCTGCCCGCGGCCGGCTCCCACGCGGGCGACTCGGCAGTGATCAGGTGGACGCGCATCGGCCGGACCGTGCCGGAGGGACGTTCGCGCTTACTGTTTGCGGCCCTCTTCGTCGATGATGGCCTGCAGCGCTTCGGGCGAGAGCGCGCCCCGGATGACGCGGTCGCCGATCACGAAGCTTGGTGTCGCGTCGAGCCCGAGCGCGGCCGCGAGAGTCATATTCTCGCGGACGGTCTTCTGAGTCGCGGGCGACATCATGTCCGTCTTCAGCCTGGCGGCGTCGAGCCCGACCGACTTGCCGAGGGTCAGGATGTTCTCGACCGTGAAGTCTCCCTGGAACGCGAGCATGGCGCGATGGAGCTTCGCCCATCCTCCCTGCTGCTGGGCGGCGACCGCAGCTCGGGCCGCGAGGACCGAGGGCTCGCCCAGCACCGGGAAGTTCTTGTAGATGACACGCACCGAGGCGTTCCCGCTCACGAGGCGATCGAGGGTGGCCGCGACATGGCGGCAGTGGACACACCGATAGTCGAAGAACTCGACGATAGCGATGGTGCCCTGCGCGTTGCCCTCGACGGGTGAGGTCGGATCCGAGAAGAGCGCCTGCTGGTGGTCGTGGACGGCCTGCTTCGCCTTGACCGCGGCCGCCGCCGCCTTGCGCTGCTGCAGCCGGCCGAGCGCCTCGGCGAGCACTTCGGGCTCTCGCAGCAGGTAGTCGCGCACGATCTTCTCGATCTCCTGCTGCGTGAGCGTCTTCTCGTCCGCGGCGCCCGCGGCGACGAGTCCTGACAGGACGGTTGCGACGCAAGCGGCGACAGCGAGGGAGCGCGCACTCAGCATGGCTCGAGTCGAGTATAGCCCGATCCGGCCAACCGTCAGCCCAGAAGCGTGCCCCGCGTCTTCGTCGGCATCCGGTAGACGCTGGTGCGGGCCGTGAAGAAGAGCACGGTCCCGTCCTCGCCCCAGGCGAGGTTCGCCGGCAGCTCGGGTAGCACGATCCGCCCGAGCAGCGTGCCGTCGGCCCGGCACACCCAGACGCCGCCCGGCCCGGTGCAGAACACGTTGCCGAGCGCATCCACTTTGAGGCCGTCGGGCACCCCCGGGTCCTGCGACGCCATGTCCAGCAAGATGCGGCTACCGGTCAGCGTGCCGTCCGTCCGCACGTCGAATGCCCGGATGTGCTTGTGGCCGGAGTCGTCGATGTAGAGCTTCGACTCGTCGGGCGAGAAGGCCAGGCCGTTCGGCAGCGCGAAGTCGTCGACGAGCAGGTGCAGTGTCCCGTCGGGAGTGATGCGGTACACACCCTGGCACGGCTGCTCCTTGCCCTCGATCGGCTGGGTCCACCATCTGTCCGGTCGCACCGTCCCCGGCGGGAGAGGCTTGACGGCGTAGGGTGGATCCGTGAAGTAAATCGAGCCGTCGGACTTCACGACGATGTCGTTGGGGCTGTTGAGCCGTTTGCCCTGAAAGCGCTCGGCCAGCACCGAGCGCGTGCCGTCGTCGCTGACGCGCG
>DASRIY010000164.1:0-2806 GCA_035649755.1 Candidatus Methylomirabilota bacterium | reverse complement strand
TCATCGGCTGGGCCTTTGGCACGCTGGTCAGCGTAATCGGAATGACCGCGTCGGCGATCTTCGACTTCCCGACCGGAGCGACGGTGGTGTGCGCGTTCGGGCTCACGCTGATCGCGCTCTGGATCGCCTTTCAGGCGGTTCGGCCAGCGTCGGGGCGCCTGACGCCATCGGCGTGACCGGGCGAATCGCTCGCGCCGTCTTCGTCGCCGCCGCGCTCGCGGCCGGCTGCGGGACCTTGCCGCCCTCGCTGGCGATCGACACCCCGGCCTCCGTGGCCGGAACGTGGCGCGGTCGGATGTCGGGCCCGCTCGGCAACGCGCCCGTGCTCCTGACAATCCAGGACGACGGCGCGTATCGCGGCATGCTCTTCGTCGAGCCCACATACCGCGAATTCTCGGGCGCGATCACAGTGGCCCGCTTCGCCTTCGAGGCGCGGTACCAAGGCACCAACGGCATCGGCCGCGTCACGCTCCACGAGGAGACCGGCCGGCGCGTCCTGCGATTCGTCAACGACGGTGGCGGCGGTGGCGCTGAGCTCACTCCCTCGCCGTAATCCGCTCTGGGCCCTGCTGGCGGGAGCGGCGGGACTTCTCGTCCTGACGCTGGCCGTGGTCGCCCTGCCGGCGGTCCCGGGCGAGCCAGCGGTTCGCGACTGGCTGCTGGGCTTCGCCACCCCGCCCGTCGTCGCGGCGTTCCGGGTGATCAATCACGCCGGGCACTGGCGCGTGCTCTTGCCGGCGTCGCTCCTGCTGTTCCTCGTCTTCCCGCAGGCCCGGCGTCGCTGGTGGATCTGGGGCGGGATGATGGTCGCCGCGCCCATCTGCGAGGGGCTGCTCAAGAACCTGATCGGACGGGCGCGCCCGGAGGAGGCCTCGATGGGGTTTCCGAGCGGCCACGCGACCGCCGCCTCGGCCTTCTTTGGCGCGCTCTTCTATCTGGCGGCGACGCTCTCGCCGCTGCCGCGCGCCCTCGTGCGTATCGGCGCCGTGGTAACGATCGTCCTGGTCGCGATCGCGCGTATCGTCCTGCGCGCCCACTGGCCGACCGACACTCTCGCCGGCATCGCACTCGGCCTCACGCTCGCGTCGATTGCCGCCATGCTGGCCGAGCGCCTCGATAACGAGCGCCGCGAGTAGCCCTACTCGACCACTCCCAGCCGGCCGTTGTGCGAGCCCATGTACCAGAGCCGCCCGCTCGCGTCGACCACCATCTTGCGAATACCGACGTTCTGCGAGGGTAGATTGACGACTCGCATCTTCTCGGTCTTCGGATCGAAGCGCACGACGGTGTCGGTCTTGATCTCGTTCGCCCAGACCATGCCGCCGCCGTCGACGGTGACGGCATACGGTCCGCCGTCGCCGCCCGGTAGCTGGTACGTCTTCACGACCTTCATCGCGACGGGATCGAGCTTGGCGAGCTTGCCGTTGCCGTAGAGCGTGACCCACAGCGTCCCGTCGGGCGCAGCCGCCACGCGGCGCGGGAGCGAGCCGCCGCCCATGTCGACCTCGGCCATCTGCCCGCTCTTCGGGTCGAGCCGGCCCATCTTATTGTCGCCCATGCGGCAGAACCAGACGTTCCCGGCATGGTCGAAGGCGAGCCCGTACGGGCCACCCGACGAGGGATATTCCTTGATCGCGCCCGTCTTCGTCTGCAGGCTGGCGACCTTGTTCCCGCTCTGCATGGTGAACCAGATCGTGCTCTGATCGTCCGTGATGATCAGGGTGTGCGGTCCGCCGCCGCCCGACGGCGTCTTGAACTCGGTCACCCGGCCGTTCGCCGGATCGAGTCGCCCGATCGTGCCGTTGCCGTTCCCGGTGGTCCACACCATGCCCTGCCGGTCCACCAGCAGGCCGTGCGGATGGTGGCCCGGAGGTAAATCCCACTCCTTGAAGCTCTGCGTCTTGGGATCGAACCGGGCGACCTTGTTGCCGCTCATCACCGCGATGTAGATGCTTCCGTCGGGCGCGACGGCCGGATCGCGCGCGAAGCGCGGCGTGGGCACCGGCCACTCGCTCACCTTGCCGGCCAGATCCGGATGCGCGCCGGGGGTGATGCCGTAGTTGGAGCCGCCGGCGTGCGCGACGAGCGGCAGGGCTACCAGCAGCAGCGTTAGGCGCTTCATTTCACGTACTGATCGCGCGCGAGCGGCGTGCGCACCTCGGAGCCCGAGAAGAGCAGCGTCACGATAACCTCGATCGACGCGTTGCCCCCGAGCCCCTGGCAGCCGATGGCCGCGCGCGTCGGCTTGCCCCGGTCGCCGAAGAGCTCGACGAGCAGATCGGCCGCGCCGTTGATGACGCGAGGCTGATCGCCGAACCCGGGCGCCGAATTCACGAAGCCCAGCATGTGCACGAACTGCTGGACCCGGTCGAGATCGCCGAGAGCGTACTTCACCGCGGCGAGCGTCATGAGCACGGCGTAGCGCGCCGCCTCGTAGCCCTGGGCGAGCGTGAGGTCTTTGCCGACCACTCCCGGCAGATAGGGCTGGCCGTCCTTTCGCGGCGTGGTCCCCGAGAGATAAAGCAGGTTCTGAACCGGGAAGTGCGAGATGTAATGAGCGCCTGACGAGTTCGTCCGGTACAGGTCCTCGAGGTTCGGCAGCTCCAGGCCCAGCTTCTCGAGCTTCGCTTCGACGTTCATGCCGGCCTCCTCACCGCCCCAGATCGTCCCAGGCCAGGCGCGCCATGCGTCCAATCAGCTGATAGGCGCCGGCGAAGCCGGGGGTGCCGTCCTTCAAGGCTTCGGGAACGTTCGAGGTGTACGCGGACAGGATGAAGAGCGGCCGGTCGCCCTTGAAGATGATGCC